>JAZORD010000001.1:0-9975 GCA_045656445.1 Eubacteriales bacterium
TTCTGTCGGAATCTCGGTTTAACCCGCTCGCGCTTTATGCTGTGTGACTCATCACTTTCAACACCGCTTTGATACACAGCGCTTGTCGCGCGAATCGGGGTCACATACCGCCAAAGGCGGTATATTGCGTAACGCGGAGCAGTTAGAAAGGGGCGTGTTGAATATAACACGTCCCCTTAATTATTAGTGGTTTATTAGCTAAGGCAAGAGATTCTATTAAGGTTTACCCTTTAAAACTCGTACCCGTTAGCCGTTTTTTTGAGCGAAGTAGAGAAAAATTCCGTGAGAGCCTTTATAAGCTCGGACAGGTCGTGCGCGCCGGCGGTTTCGTTTGCCGAGTGCATCGCGAGCTGAGGCAGACCTATATCTATGGTTGTAATCGACACTTTAGTGCTTGAAATCGGTCCAAGCGTTGTGCCGCTCGGCATATCAGCGCGAGCATAGAAGGTTTGAGTTTTTGCTCCGCATCTTTTGCAGATAGTGGAGAATATGGCGTCGGAGATGCCGTCGGTTGCATATTTTTGATTTGCGTTCCACTTTATCACTATGCCATCATTTATCAAAGGCGCATTCTCAGCATCGGCAAGCTCGGGATGGTTCGGATGCTTTGCGTGGGCATTGTCTGCGCTGACCATAAAGCTGCTTGCAAGCATACGCTCGTAAGCATCCTGAGATATTCTCTTTAAGGTGTCATGAAGGAAGGTTGACCCTGCGCCCTGCTTGGTTTCCGAGCCGGTCTCCTCATTATCAAAAACGGCAAGAACGGGAATAGAATCGCTTTGCTTTGCGGCAAGGAAGGCCTTGAGCGATGCAAAAACGCACTCCAGGTCATCAAGGCGCGGAACTAGAATAAACTCGTCCTTCGTGCCTACAACTCTTCCCTCTTCTCTATTGTAAAGAAAAATATCGTGGCTTAAGATGTCGGATTCGGAAACCCCTGCAAGCTTCGCAAGATTTTCCATAACACCGCCCTTACCCTGAGAGGACGCCGCAAGAGGCAAAAGGTCTTTTGCTGCATTAAATTTATACCCGTCGTTTACACCTCTGTTTACGTGAACTGCAACGCTTGGTATAACCGCAACATCGCGGTCAATATTAACAAGCCTTGACTCAATTCCGCGCTCGGTGCGTACAACAACTCTTCCCGCAAGAGAAAGCGGGCGGTCAAGCCAGGAGTAATATATTGTACCGCCGTATCTTTCAACAGAAAGACGGGTATATGCGCCCGTCATTTCGGGAGAAAGCTTCAGTCTGAACGACGGAGAGTCACCGTGCGATGAGGTTATCATAAATCCGTTGGCGTTTTTGTTCGCATTGAAGGCTATAATAGACGAGTCGTTTTTCGTAACAAAATATCCTGCTCCGTCAGAGAGCTGCCACTCCTCGCTCTCAAAAAGCTCGGTATATCCGTTTTTCACAAGCTCCGCCTTTACAGACTCTACTGCGTGATACGCCGTGGGGGAGTCTTTAATAAATTTGAAAAGTTCGGTATTTATGCTCATATTAATCTCCTTTAGTATCTTTTTTATTCATTCTACAACTTTTATTTCAAAAAGTCAACATTACCGTTGAAAAAAAAAACAAAATGGTGTAGAATATATACAAATTCAAATTTGGAGAAATTTTATGCTTAATGTTCCCGAATATACGGATGCATCCCGAGTATTTCATTTTTTTGAAAAAATATGCAGCATCCCCCACACATCCTCTAACACTAAAATGATAGCCGACTATCTCACAGATTTTGCAAAATCACGCGGCCTTTGGTATACGAGAGATACGGCAGACAACGTTATAATAAGAAAGCCTGCGACGCGCGGCTATGAGGATAGACCGACGGTTATCCTCCAAGGACATACCGATATGGTTGCCGACAAGGTTGCGGGATTCAATATTGATATGGACAGAGATGGGCTTGAAATTTACCGTGACGGTGACTTCATTCGCGCGAAAGGAACGACGCTTGGAGGCGATGACGGAATTGCCGTTGCCTACGCTCTTGCCCTGCTTGATTCTTCTGATATAGAGCATCCCGAAATTGAGGCGCTGCTCACCTCGGACGAGGAAATAGGTCTTATAGGCGCGGCAGCCCTTGACGCATCGGTATTGAAGGGGCGTCTTATGATAAATATAGATTCAGACGAGGAGGGCATTTTCACGGTCGGTTGTGCCGGCGGAGTGCGAATGGATATTGACCTTGGCGTCGAGCGCGAAGAGAAGCGTCAAAAGAACCTTTACAGAATAAGCGTTTCAGGACTTCTTGGCGGTCATAGCGGAACTGAAATTGACAAGAACCGTTCAAACGCCATTAAAGTGCTTGAAGATGTTATCGAAAACATAAAAGGTATAAAGCTAATTGATATATCCGGCGGAAACGCGGATAACGCAATCCCCAGATTCGCCGAGTGTGTAATAGCTCTTGACGACGCTAATTTCACTGAGAAAAACACCGTGCAAAATGTCATAGATAAGTACTCGGAAAACGAGCCGGATATAAAAATTAGCATTGAGAAGCTTTCAGACATCCGCGAGGCGATAACCGACGCCGATACGGCAAAAATTCTCAATCTCATCAAAAAAATGCCAACCGGAGTTTACAAAATGAGCGAGGATATTCCCGGTTTGCCCGAAACCTCCTCAAATCTTGGAATAATCGAAACAGAGAGCGGACGTGTGAAATTATGCACCTCTGTTCGCTCCTCGAAAAATGCCGAAAAGCAGGCGCTTTGCAAAAAAATACGCGATATATCCGAGGGGTGCGGCGCACATGTTTGTGAGCGTGGCGCATATCCGGCGTGGGAATACAAAAAGGACTCGCATCTTTGCGAGCTTATGAGGCGCATATACGTGGATATGTACCAAAAAGAGCCTCAAATCGTTACCATACACGCAGGACTTGAATGCGGAATATTCTCAGAGAAAATCTCAGGGCTTGAGTGCGTTTCAATAGGTCCTGACAACCGTGATATACACACTCCCGATGAAAGACTTTCTATTTCTTCCGCGGCAAGAGTGTGGGAATATTTAAAACGGGTACTGAAAGAAATATAATTTTGTGAGGAAGATACTATGAACAAAGCAAGACTTAAAAAATACGCAAAGCTCATCGCAAGATGCGGTGTCAACGTACAGAAGGGACAGGAGGTAATTATCACAGCGGAGCTTGACCAGCCTGAATTTGTGAAAATGCTGGTTGAGGAATGCTACAAGGCGGGAGCCGCCAAGGTTTCTGTTGACTGGGGATACCAGCCCTTGACAAAGCTCCACGTGAGGTATATGAAAGAAAAAGCACTTTCCACCCTTGACAAGTGGCAAATAGAAAAATGGGAGCATCAGGCAGAGGTTCTTCCATGCAAGATTTATCTTGTTTCAGAGGACCCTGACGGACTCGCCGGCATGAACCAGAAAAAGTACGCAAAGACTATGGCGGCAAGGGGAAAAATCATAAAGCCGATACGCGACAAAATGGAAAACAAATATCAGTGGTGTATTGCTGCGGTTCCCGGCGTTGCGTGGGCTAAGAAGCTCTTCCCCGGAATGCGCTCCGGCGCTGCTGTTGAAAAGCTTTGGGAAGCAATACTTTCAACCTCAAGAGTTTATGACGACCCGATTCTCGAATGGAAAAATCATAATGAGAATCTAAAAAAAAGATGCGACTACCTTAACAGCCTCGGCATAAAGGAGCTCATATACAAATCCGAAAACGGAACAAATCTCAGAGTCGGAATGATACCCGAAGCTCTTTTCTGCGCCGGTGCTGAGGAGGCGGTAGGCTCAGGTATTTCCTTCAATCCCAATATTCCCTCAGAGGAGGCTTTCACCTCTCCCAAAAAGGGAGATGCCGACGGAATAGTCTATTCCTCTCTGCCTCTCTCCTACGGCGGTCAGCTCATTGAGGATTTCTGGATGAGGTTTGAAAATGGCAAGGTAGTCGAGGTCGGTGCTCGCAAAAACGAGGAGCTTCTTTCCGAGATGATTAAAATGGACGAGGGCGCGTCATATCTTGGCGAGTGCGCACTTGTTCCCTACTCATCGCCTATACGCGAGAGTGGAATTTTGTTCTACAACACCCTCTTTGACGAAAATGCCGCTTGCCATCTTGCAATCGGCAGGGGATTTTCAAACGTTTTGCGCGGATATGAAAATCTCAGCGAAAAAGAGGCGCAGCAGATGGGAATAAACGACTCCATAACCCACGTTGACTTTATGATAGGAACGGCTGATTTATCAATAGTTGCAAAAACCTTAGACGGAAAATCGGTCGAAATATTCCGCGACGGAAACTGGGCGTTCGAGATTTAACAAATAATTGATTTTTATTCTCGACAACAAGCTAACGCTATGTTATAATACATCTGACGTTTTTTTAGATTGAGGAGACAAAAATGAATATCGCAGAAATTCTTGAAATACTGATGGTTGTAAGCTTTGGTGCATCTTGGCCCTTTAACACTATCAACTCCTATAAGGCAAGAACCGCGAAAGGAAAGAGCCTTTTCTTCCTCTGCCTTATACTCTTCGGTTACGTTGCCGGCATCGCCTCGAAGCTCATTTTTTTCAACCCTGCGAAGTGGTATGTGTTATTTTTCTATGTACTAAACTTAGGTATGGTTACGGCTGACCTTGTCATCTACATAAGAAACAGAAGACTTGACGCTATTCTGGAAAAAGAAAACGCAGAAAAATAATTTTCAAGATAAAATGATACCCCCGAAACAGCCTAAGACTGAATCGGGGGTATTTATTATATTCCGCTTTATTTGTTCGCCGTCTTTATTACTCTTCTCCAAGACAGTTCGTCTGGTTCCAAGTCGGGAAAAGCTCGCGCCATACGTCAGTATGAGCCTCACAATCGAGCATATGACCGAAATAAGCGTTTTGTTCTTCGGTTGACTCAGGAAGACCTGCTTCTCCGATAACGCCGATATAGTGCTCGCTCATGCTCACACAGAAATCATGCCATCCCTGCCTCCACGCTCCGTTTTGAAGCTCAGCATTGCGGGCTTCGAACGCTTCCATTATCTCACGCTTATCGTCACCCTTTGCAAGCGCTATTCCGGTATCGTGCATACGAATCGGTGTAAATTCTACCTCGTTTGTTTTTGTGTCGTATTTTACGGCAAGCGAGGTGTACCAGCTCGGTTTGTCTTTGTGACGGTCAAAAAGGAAATGGAAATTACCCTGTCCGTAAAGGATGTGGCAATCCTGGTACTTTTCATAGCAACCGATACAATGGCTGTGCTGACAAAGCACCATATCTGCACCGCATCTTGCCATAGCTCTGCAAAGACGCACAAGTCGGGGCGAGGGATAACGGCAATGCTCCTTTCCGCCGTGATAAACAACTATTACGCGGTCAGCCGCAGCCTTTGCGTTACGAATATCCTCCATCGTGTCATACTCGTCGTACGGTCTTGCTCCCATTCTGTTTTCAAGAGCGTATGAATACTCGTGCTCACAAACGTTGATAACGCAAATTTTCTCCCCGTCCTTTTCAAATATGTAGTCTTTGCGGGAATCCTCGTAATTCTTACCCCATCCGGTGTAATCAATTCCAACCTCTTCAAGAGCTGCGATGGTGTCCTTTATTCCCTTAACACCAAGGTCAAAGGTATGATTATTGCTAAGACCGCAAAGATCAACGCCGAGCTCCTTAAGAATTTCAACCGTTCCCTTAGGTGCGGAAAGCGCAGGCCCGAATTTCTTTATGCTCTCGGTACACTCAGTAACTACGCACTCAAGGTTTACAAAGGTAAAATCGCTGTCCTTCATATAATCCTTAACGTCGGTAAAAAGAATATCAGTTTCTTTTCTTCTGAAGGATTCCTTTGCCTTTACAGATACAGAGGTATCTCCTACAAATATTGTTTTCATTTTTATCTCCTTTGCAATTATTATATTTTTATTAACTTAGTGCAAAACTTTCTTGTTGACAAACGGTTTTTATGTAGTATAATAAATGTAGAGTTTAACCATTTTAATATTTTTACTGTTTCTCTATTAATATTATAGCTTTTTTTTCGCCCGTTTTCAATGCATCATATTGTTTTTTGTTTAGGGATTTTGTATTATTTTAAGGAGAATTATGGACGCTTATATCGTAAAGGATTTGCTTCATTATTGCAACGTAACGCTAAAGAGCACCCCGCATATAGAAAAAGCTGCCACTTCCTACTACGATCTCACCTTCGTCTTAAAGGGTGAAATGACCTTCTCCGTTGACGGCGAGTACTATACCGTTCGGGAAAACGACGCCATACTAATACGGCCCGGCTCGCTCAGAGAAAGGCTTTTTAGTGATGGCGCGGTAAAATACATAAGCTATAATTTTACAGTGTTTAACGACAGGTTCTTACCTAAAAGGCTGTTTTATGAAAATATAATTTCGCACGACATCCGCAGCCTTTTTTCAATCTTTTCCGCAGCTCACATATCAAGCGTCTACTCGTCGAGAGAAAAGGCAGCAAATCTTCTTAACTACATTCTCCTTGAAATCAAGGATATTTTAGAGTTTGAAACCAATAACAAGCATGTTATAAGTATTATAAAGCACATAGACGAGCATATTTCAGAGCCGATTACGCTCTCAACAGTGAGCGACCGCGTAAAACTTTCAAAGGAATACACGTCTCACATCTTCAAAAAGGAAACCGGAAAGACAGTAACCGAATATATTAACGAGCGCAAGTTGTTTTTCGCAAGAAAAATGATTCTTGAAACAAAATATCCGCTAACCTACGTTTCAGAGCGTGTCGGATATGAAAATTACAGTTATTTTTCAAAGCTTTTCAAGAAGCGCTTCGGTATATCACCTCTCAAATTAAAATCTACAAAATATTAGCGCGTTACTTCATGTTATTTTATCAAAACACCTTTCCCTTTATCTGAATGCCGACTTCGATTTCGAAAATTTTTCGATATCTATTTCATTGACAAGCTACGGCTGTCAGTGTAAAATATATATAATGATTTAAAATAATAATTTACATAAGGAGAATTCTATGACAAAAATTGCATTTGCCGGATTCGGCGAGGTAAACACACCTATTGACATTATCGTTAAGAAATGTAAGAGTGCATCCGAGGCTCTTGCCGGCGCGGGCGTTGAGGTAATAAGCCATTATCCAATCCGCGACGATTACGAGGAAAAGGACGTAAGAGGAGCTATTGAATACTTCAAGGATAAGGATTTTGATGCTCTGGTGCTTTGTATAGCAGGCTGGATACCCACGCACGCAGTGATAAAGATCGCAGAACAGTACAAGCACGTGCCTATGGTGCTTTGGGGTCTTTGCGGATGGATTGAGGATGACGGACGCCTTGTAACAACAGCAGACCAAGCAGGAACAAGCGCACTTCGCAAAACCATGAAGGACCTAGGATACACCTTTAAATACGTATACGACATAATCGGCGAGCCCTCTCGCGCAGGCGACGTCATTACATATTGCAAGGCTGCCTCTGCATACAGAAATATGCGCTCGGTTAAGATAGGTCAAATGGGATTTCGCGATATGCACCTTTACGGCACACTGTTTGACGGCTGCTCTCTCAAAAAGACTGTGGGCGCTGAGATTGAATGCTTTGAGATGCTTGAGGTCGTTCAACGCGCGGATAAAGTGACCGACGCGGCGATTGACGAGGTAATAAACACCACGGTCAAGGGCTGGAATTTCTTAAAATCTCCGGATATGAACGTAGTAAGGCGCGGCGTTTCATATTATCTTGCGCTCAAGGACATAATTGATGAAAGAAAATACAAGGCAGTATCTCTTAAGGATGTTGACGGAATGAAGAAGCTTCTCGGATTCCCTCCGGCTATGATATTTATGCTCCTTGCCGAAAGAGAGGGAATACCCACTATCCCCGAAAACGACTGCCTTGGCAACGTTACGCAAGCCGTTATCAAGTCACTTACCGGTCAAATAGGCGCGTATCTTGAGTTTTACGAGTTCTTCAAGGATGGCGTTCTTGCGGGAGTTCCCGACTACGTACCAAAGGAGGTCGTAGACGGCGAGGTAACCGTAATTCCCGCAGCATTCGGCGAGCTTTCGCAGGGTATACTCAACGTTTCAAAGGTAAAGACGGGCAAAATTACTATGTGCCGCCTCGCAGTTGAGGACGGAGAATACGTTATGCATATGGTGATAGGAGATGCGACGAACCCACCGAGATGGGAGGAGGCAGGCTGGGCTCAGCCGGCTCCGCAGCTTCCCGCGCTCAAGGTGCTTCTCTCAGACACTGAGGATTTCACCGATAAGGTTATGTGCCAGCATTACATAATTTCTTACGGAGATAACTCCAAAATCATCACCGAATTTTGTAAAATAGCCGGTATTAAAGTTATATAACAAGAACGCATGGGGTTAGATTAAAACCGTTTCCGAGCTGTGTTTTATCTAGCCCCATACCCATCATATAAAAATATATTGGCAAAGTTATTAATAATGCTTGATTTTTATCCCAAACAAGTGTAAAATAAGATGAGAAATATTTTTACAAAAAAGGAGATATAAAATGGCGCTTGTAACAACGAAAGAAATGTTTAAGAAGGCTTACGACGGCGGATATGCTATCGGCGCTTTCAATATCAATAATATGGAGATAATCCAGGCGATCACAGAGGCTGCCGCTGAGGAAAAATCCCCCGTTATTCTTCAGGTATCCGCAGGGGCGCGCAAATACGCTAAGCACGCTTATCTTATGGGCCTTGCCCACGCCGCAGTTGAGGACAGCGGTGTTGATTTTGCGCTTCATCTTGACCACGGAGCAGATTTTGAAGTCTGTAAATCCTGCATTGACGGCGGTTTTACCTCGGTTATGATTGACGGCTCGCACCACAGCTTTGAGGACAATATTGCGCTCACGAAAAAGGTTGTTGAATACGCTCACGCGCACGGCGTTGTCGTTGAAGGCGAGCTTGGCGTGCTTGCAGGCGTTGAGGACGACGTTGCTGCCGAGCACTCATCCTACACCCGTCCCGATGAGGTTGAGGAATTCGTTACCCGCACGGGTGTTGATTCCCTTGCAATTTCCATCGGTACGTCCCATGGCGCTTATAAGTTTACCCCTGCACAATGCACCAGAAACGAAAACGGGGTTCTCGTTCCCCCGCCTCTCAGATTTGATATTCTTGAAGAGGTTGGAAAAAGACTTCCCGGCTTCCCCATCGTTCTTCACGGTGCATCCTCGGTTGCTCACGAGTGCGTAGCGGAAATAAACGCTCTTGGCGGTAAGCTTCCCGATGCGGTTGGTATTCCCGAGGAGCAGCTTCGCCGCGCGGCAAAGATGGCGGTGTGCAAAATTAATATTGATTCCGATATAAGACTTGCAATGACCGCAGGCATCCGTCGCGTGCTTGCTGAAAATCCCGCAGCCTTCGACCCAAGAGAGTATCTTAAGGTTGCAAGAGCTGAGGTAAAGAAGATGGTAAGCCATAAGATAGTCAACGTTCTTGGCTCAAAGAACACGCTTTAATGTAAGGATTTAAATTCTGCGCGACTGTTTTTGAAGCGTGCTACAGCATTCATAAGAGCTTTTATAATCAAAACCACCCCATTAGGAGACAAAAATGAAAAACGTTTCAATAAAGATTGATACAGATAAAATTGTCGGCAAAATCAAGCCGATGCACTCGATCGGCCAGCCACCTATGACTGGTCTTAAGCATAGCTTATTCCATTATCTTAAGGAAGCGGGTATTCCCTACTCACGTCTGCACGATGTCGGCGGCTGGCTTGGCGGCGGACTTTACGTTGATATTCCAAACCTTTTCCGTGATTTTGACGCGGATGAAAACGACCCTTCATCCTATGATTTCACGTTTACAGACGCTCTGATCGAGGGGCTCGTCGAGGTTGGGTGCGAGCCCTACTTCCGCCTTGGCGTGACCATCGAGAATGAGCACCAAAGAAAAGCATACCGTATTTTTCCGCCCAAGGACCCTGCTAAATGGGCGCGAATCTGCGAGCACGT
>JAZORD010000002.1:0-17120 GCA_045656445.1 Eubacteriales bacterium
ACGGCCGCGCGGGATCAAGCCGAAAGGTATTCCCGTGAGGAAAGTCCGGGCATCATAGGGCAGGATAACTGATAACGTCAGCCGCGGGCAACCGCCGGAAAAGGGCAACAGAAATAGACCGCCGCCCCCTGTGGGCGGGAAGGATCACCCGACAGGGGCGGCCGCTGATCGGGTCGGTCCCCTCGTCCTCGGCCAGAATGCCCCAAGCGGTCAGCTTGGCCACGGCGCGGGCTACGGTAGAGGGGCTGAGACCCGTCGCCTCGGCCAGACTCCGAAGGGGCAGGGGACGGCTTGGCTCCATGGCCGCGAGGATGCGGCGCAGGGCGGGAGAGGAAACGGCGCGGGTGGCATTCATGGCGGACTCCAATCAAAAAAGTATTGACAATTGGGGAAAGTCGTGTTATAATAAGCGGGTAGCTCCGTTGGACGGCCGCGCGGGATGGTGCCGAAAGGTATTCCCGTGAGGAAAGTCCGGGCATCGCAGGGCAGGATAACTGATAACGTCAGCCGCGGGTAACCGCCGGAAAAGGGCAACAGAAATAAACCGCCCCGCGAGAAGCGGGGTAAGGATGGAAAGGCGAGGTAAGAGCTCACCCACTTCCATGGTAACATGGATTTGCTGTAAACCCTATCCGAAGCAACACCTTGATTTCCGACTCTGTCGGGCGGCTGCCCGCCGTTTTCGTGGTGGCAGAGCCAAATGGCTCAAACCGAGCGGTAACGCTCGGTGAAGATAGATGATTGCCGCGCCATAGGCGTACAGAACCCGGCTTACAAGTTCAGTCGTATATTGTAATTTACGGCGCGCGTTATTCGCTGCGCCGTGATTTTTTTGACTCCCGACACATATAATTTACATAGAAAACGCCTCATTGTTTTATTTTTGTAAATTTTATGCGTTTATAGTTGCAAATAATTAAACTTGCAATTATAATATAAGGAGATATATGCTTAAAATCCACTCAAAAGAGATACGAAGCGTCGGATTTCTCGGACTTGGGAAATCAAATCTCGGAGTTTTGGAATACCTTTCGCGCCACTCAAGCGAGCTTTCTGTCACGGTGCGAAGCCATAAACCCGTAAGGGCAGACGCTTACTCACCCTCCCGCGTGTTTTTCGGTAATGACGCGCTCTGCTCGATTGACGAGGATGTTCTTTTCATATCGCCGTCTGCAAGGCGGGACACACCGGAGCTTCAGGCAGCCAAAAGAAGCGGTGTGATTTTATACTCCGATGCGGAGCTATTTTTTGAAAAAAAACGGGCAGACGTTTACGCTGTGACCGGCTCGGACGGAAAAAGCACCACCGCATACCTTACGTCAAAGCTTCTTTCAGACGGTTATCGTGAGTCTGTGGCATGCGGAAATATCGGCCGCGCGCTCTCTCCCTATCTTGACTCAAGTGACGGGGCTGCCTACGTTACTGAGCTTTCAAGCTTTCAGCTAAACTATCTCAAGCCCAAAAGCGAAAGGTGCCTTATAACGAACGTAACCAAAAACCATCTTAACTGGCACACGTCGTTTGAGGAATACATAAACGCGAAAAGAAACGTTTTTGAAAGCGGGAAAAACAGAATAATAAATTACGACTGCGAGATTTCCAGAAAAATAGCGAAGGACTATAATATTTTTGCGGTTTTTTCCACGGAAAATGACGAGAAAAAATTAAAGAGTTTTATTAAAGCCGACCTTTATATAACTCTTTGCAACGGTTATATAACCGCCCTCGGAGAGCCGCTTTTGAAGATGGGCGACATTAAGCTGCAAGGCAAACACAATATTCTCAATTTTATGTCAGCGATAGCCCTGAGCTACGGCTTATATAAAAAAGATACCCTTACAGCTCTTGCAAGGGAATTTGGCGGACTTCCGCACAGGTGCGAGCTTGTGGGAGCGCTTAACGGGGTCAGCTATTACGATTCCTCGATAGATTCCTCACCAAAAAGATGCTCGGCAACGCTCGGTATGCTTGGCGACGGTCTTACCGTCATACTTGGGGGACGCTCGAAGGGGCTTGATTTTTCCGAGCTTATGCCGACGCTGAGAAAAAGGGCGAAGCGCGTTATTATTACCGGTGAATGCGGAAAGGAAATAGAAGATGCTCTCCTTTCCGATGCAAAAGCCTCAGGCTCAACTATTCCCTATAAACTCATTGATGATTTTTACAAAGCCCTTGACTATGCCGTAAGCACGTCGCAAAGCGGAGATAAGGTAGTTCTTTCCCCTGCGGCGACAAGCTATGACAATTTTGCAAATTTTGAAGAACGCGGAGATGCGTTCAAGCTGTTTTTAAAATCGAAAGGAATTTGAAATGAAAAAAATCGGCGCTCTGACCCTGGCATTTGCCACAATAATTTGTTCCTTGCTTACGCTATCGTCCTGCTCCAAAAAAAGCGATATTCCGGAAGGAATGCAGCTCGTTTACGGAAATGACGCCTCAGGCTACCGTTTTTACGCGCCGGAGGAATGGACGGTTTCTAATCTTGATAACATAAAATCCGCCTACATATCGAAGCTTGATATAACCTCTGTGAGCTTTGCCGAGGTTGACCCTATTCCTACCGAAATAGGTATAGACGAGACGGAGTATTTCTTTGGCTCTTATTTCAGCGATTCTCTTTCCGAGTTTCCCGAGAAGGTAAAGCCTGAGGTGACGGTAAACGGTGAGGAAACGGTTTTTGGCAAGGAGGGCGAAAAGGCCGACAGAGCAATAAAATACGTATACAGTTACGAATATTCCGACCACAAGTTTGGATTTATGCAGATACTTATGTCTAAGGGGGATAGGTTTTTCATCTTTACCTACACTGCTTTGCTTGAGGAAAAGAGCGAGGGAGTTACCTATTATGAGCACTATCTTGAAGAAAAGGTTGTCGCTGTTATAGACAATTTCCGCTTCACAGAAGTTACCGAGGACAATAGCGACACCGTCGAATATGAAAAGGACGAGGACGGCTACTCACTCATAAGCGACCCCGCCCTTTCGGGATTCTCACTCTACGTTCCCGACGGATTTTTGTGCGATTATTCAAGCGCTGTCGTAAGCGCTACGCACGCTGACGGTTCAAACCTCAATATGTCCGAGGCTACTATGACCGGCAACAATATGACAGTCGGCGACTACTGGAAGATTCGCAAAGCTGAGCTTTCTACAATAGTCGGAGAGATAACCGAAATAAAGTTCAACGAGCCGACGAGCGTCGGAAATTCGAAATACGCCTTTTCTTTTGAATACACCTTTACGTATAACGGAGAGCAATATCACGTATATCAGGTTCTTGCAGTAGAGGGATTTTTCCTCTTCCAGAACGGCTACGTATTTACTTACACCGCCAAGGAAGCAAACTATAGCTTACATTTTGATAGCATTAAGACTGTTTTAGAAAAGGTTGATTTCCGATGAACGACACAAAGCGTCATATATATCTTGACAACAGCGCCACGACTAAAATATGCGACGAGGCGCTCAGAAAATATAACGAAATCTCAACCCTTCACTTCGGCAATCCATCATCCCTTCACGCTATGGGCTTTGACGCGGAAAAGGAGCTGCGCTCTGCAAGAGCGGCAATACTTTCATCTGTTTCTGAAAATGACTCTGCCGTAATATTCACAGCTTCCGGAAGCGAAGCAAACAACCTCGCTATAATAGGGAGGGCGTTTGCCAAGGAAAGATACAGACGCTATGCAAAAATAATAACCACAGCGGGTGAACACGCCTCGGTAAGCGCCCCTATAAAAATGCTTTCAGATGCCGGCTTCAAGATTGCAAATATATCTACGAGGGACGGCAGGCTTGATATAGACGAGCTTAAGCGCGAGCTTACCTCTGACGTTATACTCGTCAGCATTATGATGGTAAACAACGAAACCGGTGCGCTTTACGACGTTGCAGCGGCATCAAGGCTTATGCGCTCGCTTTCACCCGAGGCGCTATTACACGTGGATGCCACGCAAAGCTATATGAAGGTTAAGTTCACAAAGCGCTCGCTTGGCGCGGATATGATAACCGTATCATCACACAAGATAGAAGGTCCGAAGGGCGTCGGGGCGCTCGTTGTAGACAATAAGATAATTAAAAACCGCGGTCTTGCGCCTCTTATTCTCGGCGGAGGTCAGGAGAGCGGACTAAGGTCGGGCACTGAAAACGTTCCTGCCGTGGCGGCGTTTGGCGAGGCTGTTCGAATCGGTACGGCAGAAATTGATGAGAGAATCAAAAAGCTAAACGCACTCAGAGATTATCTTGTGGACAGGCTCAAGAGCGAAAAAGAGCTTTCCGAGATAAAAATCACCAACCCCGAGCGTCACGCTCCACACATTTTAAATATAACGCTGCCGGGTATTAAAAGCGAAACCGCTCTTCACTATCTCTCCTCTCTTGGAATATACGTTTCAAGCGGCTCGGCTTGCTCCTCAAACTCGTCGCACACCTCAAGCGCCCTTTTGGCATACGGAAAGAGTGCGGATGAGGCTGACTCGTCTATAAGAATAAGCCTTTCCCACAGAAATGAAAAGGAAGAGCTTGACTCGCTTTGCGCAGGACTTGCATCGGCTATACAAAGGCTTGCAAGGATAAGGAGGGCGTAATGGCAGATATAACGGTAATAAGCGTTGGAACGCTAAAGGAAGGATACCTTAAGGACGCCGTTTCGGAATACAAAAAAAGACTTAGTCAATACGCAAGGGTTGAGGAAATAAACATCAAGGAAGAGCCTATAAGAGATGAGGATGATTTGTCGGAAATAAAAAGAGCTCTTGACGCCGAGGCAAATAAAATTCTCTCCTCTGCGGCAAAGGATTCCTATAAAATCGCCCTGTGCGTCGAGGGGCGGGAATACGATTCCCCGGAGCTTGCAAAGCTTATCGGCGGCGCAATAGATACAAAGGGGCGAATAACCCTGATAATCGGCTCATCCCACGGACTCTCGGAGCTTGTAAAGCGAGCTTGCGACGCGAGGATTTCATTCTCAAGGCTCACCTTTCCGCATCAGCTTATGAGGGTCATACTTATGGAGGCTCTTTACCGCTCCCTTACTATTCTCGCAGGCAAAAAATATCACAAATAAATTCAACTAGGAAAAACAAAATGAAAAAAACCTTTCTTTTCGCATCAAGACTTTGGGTATACCTTACCGAGATACCCCCGATAATTTTGTTAATTCTGTGTATAAAATTCAATAGCGGTGTCGACACCCTGATGAAGCTATACCCTCTTATCGTGACTCTATCCGCCCTGATAATTTTTATCGGCGTATATTTCTTCCGCGCTGTCGTGATAGGATTCGACGAGGTTAAGTGCATCGGTCCTTTTTCATCTCGTGATAAGGCGATAATTGCCAAGGACAAAGCCCTCGTTATCACCGTCCTTCCAAAACGAAGGCTCAGAATTGAGCTTTTTGGCGGCGGAGAGGACCTTGCGAAAAGCTGCACGTGGCTGAGGGGTGACACGTCGCCCTGCATCAATCTTTTCAGAGCCAAGGCGAACGGCGGCGAAAGAAGCGTGTGCAGAATACTTAAGTTCTTCGATATTCCCAAAGCAACCTTCGATATGCTTATGAAAAAGGATGGGTACTCGGAGGACTATAAAGACCTTACCGTAAGCTCCGACACTCAAAACGAAGCGAAAACTATAAAAATCCAATTTAAGAACACTATATAAAATTCGCCCACCGAAGCCGAGCGCCAAGGTGGGATTTTTGTATATGAATAAATTAAGACGGGAGCGCTTTTTACGGCGCTCCCGTCCCTTTTGTTTGCGAAGGTCATGCACTTGCGCGCATTTTCCCTTTTGGTTTTACTTGTACTGGTCTGCGTGTCCGCCTGCAAGCGTTAT
Source organism: Eubacteriales bacterium (assembly GCA_045656445.1). Classification (GTDB taxonomy): domain Bacteria; phylum Bacillota; class Clostridia; order Oscillospirales; family CAG-272; genus UBA1740. The sequence continues at coordinate 5,833 of JAZORD010000002.1, forward strand.
CATCTTGACCGCCTGAAGCGAGAACTTATCGGCGTAAACCGTAAGATTTTTCGTCATTACTCCGCGAGCGAGAACCTTAATTCTGCCTGCGTTCTTGTTGACCAGCTTCTTTGCCTTCAACGCTTCGAGCGTGACTGCCTCTCCATCCTCAAAGTTTTCACAGATGGTGTCAAGGTTAATCTCGAAGAGCTTACCCTGCCCCTTTTCTCCGGGAACTCTTTCAACGACCTCAATCTTCGAAACTGCTTCCTCATCGGAAAGAATTTCGTCTGCGTGAGTCGCATCTAAGTGGAGGATTTCTTCAGCGGGCACATCTGCCGCAGCCTCTTCAATTTCAGCTGCCTCAGCTACGGGTTCTTCGGTTGCGAACTCGCTCTCCTGCACGCCTGTAACAGCCTTAGCATTATCGAGAAGCTCGCCTACGTTAATCTTAACGAGATTTTCATCACCGTCAAGCTTCACACCCTTAGGAAGAATTACCTTAACAAGCTCACGCGCCGCCAGCTCTTCCGTGGTTTCATAAGGCATATGGAAATCAAGCTCTGATGCCTTGCCCTTCTCAATTCCGAGCTTGCTCATCATTTCATCAACGAGCTCAAGTGCGGACTTAAGACCTCTTGCGCTCTTAACCTTAAGCATCATCGGTACCTTATCAAGCTTCGGCTTGTCGGATACGTCTGTGAAGTGATACTTAGTTACGCTGTATTCGTTAGGATCAAGCGCAAGGTATACCTGAAGGGCGCTTCCCTTAACGTTTAGCTTAGCGCACTGTACTCTGCCCTTATTGAAGGACTCAAAGTTCCAGCTGCCTCTTGCCTTAACACCCTTGTAGGAAAGGAGTGCGTTCTTAAGCGCGGTGTAGTAATCCTGGATTACGTCGCCGGACTGGATAAGTCTTGACATAAACGAGGTTCTGTAACGAACGTGTACTACCTCGCCGTTTATAATAGCTTCTCCGCTGTCGTTACCTGTGAGCGTAATTACGGGAGCTGCGGGAGCATCCGCTACGGGCTCTACAACGGCTTGCTCTTCGATTGCGGGCACATCTGCCGCAGCCTCTTCAATTTCAGCTGCCTCAGCTACGGGTTCTTCGGTTGCGACCTCGCTATCTGCCACATCTGCACCGGCCTTTGCATTATCGAGAAGCTCGCCTACGTTGACCTTAACGAGATTTTCATCACCGTCGAGCTCTACACCGGCGGGAAGAATTATTTTTACAAGACCGCGAGCCGCAAGCTCCTCAGTCGTTTCGTAAGGCATACGGTAGTCATTCTTAGGTTCTTCGGTCTTTTCTATGCCGAGCTTATTCATCATCTCTTCTATAAGCTCAAATGCGTACTTAAGACCTCTTTCGCTCTTAACCTTAAGCATCATCGGTACCTTATCAAGCTTAGGCTTGTCGGATACGTCTGTGAAATGGTATTTATTAGCGTTATATTCCTTAGGATCGAGCGCGAGATACAACTGAAGCGCATTGCCCTTGACGTTGAGCTTAGCACACTGCTCTCTGCCCTTGTTGAAGGACTCAAAGTTCCAGCTGCCTCTTGCCTTGACGCCCTTGTAAGAAAGGAGCGCATTCTTAAGCGCAGTGTAGTAATCCTGCATCACGTCACCGGACTGTATAAGTCTTGACATAAACGAGGTTCTGTAACGTACGTGTACTACCTCACCGTTTATAATAGCTTCTCCGCTGTCGTTACCTGTGAGGGTAATTACGGGAGCTGCGGGAGCATCCGCTACGGACTCTTCTGCTACCGGTTCTTCAATTGCCATTTCTTCAATTGTCGGCTCTTGAATTGTCGGTTCTTCTTCCGTAGGCTCTTCAACTACAGGCTCTTCCGCCGTTTGCTCGATAACAGGTTCGTCAACAGGCTCGGGGTCAGCTGTGTTTTCTGTTTCGGGAGCAGGTCCTGTATCCTTGGGTTTTCTGCGCGCTATAACGAATATTACTATTGCAACTATTATAAGAAGAGTCAGAATAGCAAGGAGTATCCATATCCACGCGTTGTCCTTACCGTCGTCCGACGGCGGTAAAGAGTCATCGGTTACGACCTCAACTATTGAGTAAACCGAGAAGTGCGTCGTATTGAATACCATATAATTGCCGTCCACGGTGGCGTTCATATCCTCTACGTCGCCGTTTTCTGAAATGTGAGCAACCTTAAGTGGATTCGTTGAGTTGCGAAGATTTACGGGGATAAGAAGTCTTACTGTGAAATTGCCCGTTGTCTTCTGCTGAGTTCCGTCCTCGGCAAAATGCAGGTCGTATGCTCCCCCAAGAACACCGCGGTAACCCTCTCCAAAAAAGGAACCGAAATCAAACGAAGCGTAAAATACCGAAACATCCTTGAAATTAAGGATATGATTTTCCCAAACACCCTGCTCGCTTTCTATGCGAACGATAAGGTTTTTGTCGGTATCAATTATCTCGTATTGATTTTTGAAGCCGAGAATCGTAAGCTTTGCAGACATGTCGGGGATGGGATTATAATTATCGTCAACGGTAAATACAGCCGTTACGGTGTAAACACCGGGCTCAGTAAAGCTGTTCTCGCTGTATTCTACGGAAACAACGCCCTCAGGAAGAACTCCGCTTATCGAAAGACTGTGAGCAAAACCATCATATTTTACGGTTTTGTTCTTGAAGGTGACACCGCTCATATCAACGGTTGCCTTATCGATAGTCCACATAAATTCGCTCGGCTGCGTTTCTTCGGAAAATTCAAAATTGTAATAATCCAGAAGCTCAACCCGAGCCTTATAGTTCCCGGCTTTGATTCCCGAAGCTCCCGCGTATTTTACGCCGAAGATGTTCAGACGGTTTCCGTTTGCATCAACAAGGTATACCTCCTTTACCGTTCCGTCATAGACGAATGGCTCGGAATACCAATGATAATCACTAAGATTAATGACCGCCTTTCTGATGTTTACGTTAACTGCATCGGTCGTTACCTTAACGAAGGAGCCGCTTGAACCGGTAAGGGTTACTTCGCAGTAATACAAACCGCTGTCACTTACGTTAAGAAGGGTGAGGGTGTTACCCGTTTTTCCCTCTAATTTCGTAGGCTCGGATGTTGGGGTTGTCTTCTTATACCACTGATACGTTACTTCTATGCCCTCAGGAATTTCACCCCTCACAGTCGCTGTAATATTAACCGTCTGACCGTCGTAAGTCTTGTCAACGTCATCAGAAACAGATATCTCAGGCTCAGGTATAACCTCAAACTGAGCGGTAAGAACTACGTCCTTATCCGGCATCTTGGAATAAACTATTCCGTCATCGCCAAGCCACTCTGTAATCGGCTTGCCGTCATGCTCAGTGATGCCTGCGAAGTATGCAAGGTCTGCACCCTCGGGCAACAGTCCTGTGCTGTGAATATTTCCGTCAACAACGTAGGTGACCTTGTTAATCTTTTGGAACTCAATTTCAGCGTCAACTCTCGCGGTGACCGTCGTAAAGTCTAGGAACGAGGCTATAAGCGCGCCGTATTTTTCGCTGAATTTGTTGAGAACGTTCTCAACGTTTACGGTTTTAGAGCCGGCAAACGAGAATTTACCGTTGCCATCGTAAAGACTGAATATGGTTTTATTCTTTATGGAATCGGGAACATTATTGTTGTAAATTCTTCTTGCGAGAGCTATGAGCTTTTCGTATTGCTCCTCATATTCCTCTATTTTATTCTTTATCTGCTCTTCGGTAAGCCCCTCAAGACTCTCAAAGTCTTTAAGGTAGTCGCTGGTTATGATTTCTTCAAAATCAACGTAATCAAAAATTTTCAACAGCTCGTCAAGCGTTACGTCATTATATAGTGCATATACGTCATCGGGAGTTTTTTCAAATGCTGCAAATACCTTTTTCTTAAGCTCCTCGGGAACCTTGTCGGAATTTGCCGCCTTCAAAACGAGCTTTGAGAATTTAGCAGGAACCTCCACGTCGAGTATCAAGGTATTATCTTTTCCGAGGCTCACGTCAACGTACTCGCTTATAAGAGCCGCGAGCTTTCTTACCTTTTCATATCCGCCGCCAAGACGCACCGTTACGGTAAAGTCTGTTGAGCTGGCCATCGTTGTCTTTAACAAGAAGGAATATGAAAGCTGCATTTCCTCGTTAGCCATATTCGCTATCTCACTTGGAGTCGGAATGGTAGTGGCCAGCTCCTTGAGCGCTTCAGCATCCACTGTTCCGTCCTCGTAAAGAGTTATACCGTCTACCGACACAAGGCTTATGTATTTGATGAGGTCCGCGTAATTGAGCTCTACTTCCGGAGTTTCCAACAGCTCCTGACGCAGTTCATCGTATTTTTCGAGGAAAGCGGGAATCGCGAGCTCTTCCAATCTATTCTCGGCATCCTCTTTGGTAATTTCAAAAAATTCCTCGAATTCCTCAGAAATGTCAAATGCGTCAATTATAGACGACACAAGATTTTCCTCGGTTGCCTCGGGCAGCTGGTCAACGTCTACACCAAGGCCGACAGCAATCTCAATAATCTCGCAGACGTGGTCGATGAAATCCTCAATTGTCGTATTCTCCGAGTCCTCCGGAGCATTACTGGTATTATCCGCAAGTATGTCCTCGATAAACTCCGTGTATTCTTTCGAGGTTGTATCGCCATACCTGCCTCCTACAAAGGCATTCAGCGCAGAAAACCAAATCCCCTTAAAATCCAACAGCTCCCCACTCTCGGTTGCAGGGGTTGATTTCAAGCTGAAAACCTGTGGCTCTTCGCTGCTGTTCGCATCCAAAACGTCGTTTTTAACATCCTCAAAAACTATAGCCTTGGCGGCGTCGATAAGGATATCTACAACCTCCTTGATCTCCTCTTCATTTACGTCAAGAAGAGATTTCACGTCGGGGTTTAGCGTTACTGTTACCCCGTCGCTGTTATAGGTTATTTCGCACCATCCGGTATCAAGATTTCCCGTAGAGGAAACCTTTTCCGCCGTGTCCTCGGTTGAGCCTGCGGCGGCAAGGACCGTCGTCGACATAACGCCAAAGAGCATTGTGAGAATCAAAAGCAAAGTAAGAAGGATTTTAAGCTTTTTGTTCATAATTTCTCGCACCTTTCTATGTCTCTATAAATATAATTATATTTATTCCATTATAGCAATTATAGCATCGCGCGTAATATTTGTCAATGTTATTTGCAAAAAAAAGAGCACACCCGTGTGATTTTTAATCATCTACACAAAGATGCGCTCCGATTTTTGTTTAATTTGGCGAAAGTTCTTTCATTTTCTGACCTTTTTCGATTTTATCCTCATTCTTTTTCGCTTAACCGAAAACACCGCAAAAAGAGTCACGGAAGGAACCATTCCAATCAAAAAAACTGCTCCAAAGGAAGCGCCCAAAAGCAAAATTCTCAACACGGATGGGGTGATTTGAAGTCCGCTTGAATCATTTTGCGGCAACAGCTCCTGCTTATAAATCGCAGTATAAACGGTGCTCTGCGTGACGGGCGAGATTTCCGCATCCCAACCGACGAATGTATACTTATATTTACCGTCTGACGCCTTGCTTGGCGGTGCCGGCGGGGTTATTTCATCTCCGTAACGACACACAAAGGACGCTATGGTCTTGCCGTCCGAAACGAAGATTACGGTGTATTCCTCAATTACAAAATCAACGCAGATGCTGACGTCGTCAGCAGGCATCAAAAAAGCATTGTCTGTAATAACCGTTTCTTCTCCGTCGGTATGCTTCATATACACACGGCTTACTGAAATTCCGGGAGCAATGTCAATAAAAACCTTAACCTGCTCCCCTTGCTTTGCGACAAGCCTGTCAAGTCCTATCGTTATCCCCTCAAGAGAAAGAGGCTTAAGACTGTATTCCTCCCTCGCAACATATTTTACGCCTGAGGTCATAGTGAATTTAATTCGCTTTTTCTCTTCTAAAAAGGTGGATTTAACCGTTTTTTTCTCCTCTCCCTCTCCACTATAGAGATAAAGGTGCGTGGGATTGTCCGCCGTGCAGTATGACTCAAACGTGAGCCTTGCTTTATGCTCCGACACCACACCCCCGCTGCCGTAAAGGGTGACTGAATAGGCATATGAACCGTCAGAATACTGAAGCACTGAATGAGTGCTGATAGAGCGCACGCCTGCCGCCTTCAACGCAAGAGTTTCTGTATATGAGAATCTCACGGTTGCGTTTGATGCATTTATTACAATGCCGCCCTCTCCGGCTGCAGCATCAATAAGAGCGCCTATATCCATTTTGGAATCCGCCCTTGCATCAACAATGTAATCTGTGCCGTCGAAGGCAAGAGTGACGTATTTACTGTCTGTTATAACATACTCGCGCTCCTCAAAGCGAGCCTCCCATATAACGTCCAGAGTGGGCTCTTTGGTGACGGGGTCAACGCCGTAGGTCTTTTCCCAGCCCTTAAATACGTAGTATATGTTTCCGCTGGGAGAAACAGACGGCTCTTCCGGACAGACGTCGTACTCGATGCCGTCAACCATCCAGCTTGTTTTATAATCCTTTTGGATTGCCGTAAAGTCAGCGTACAGAATGAGATTCTCCATAACGCAGGATAAATCCGGAGTGTTTCCCACAGCATCCACCCACCCCGTGTGAGAATAGGTGTGTGTCCTGTCCTCCATTTTTACGGGCACAGCACCCACGTAATCGGCATAAGTACCTGCATCAATTTCGATTTCGTAAAGAAGCTCTTCTTCGTCGTTAAGACTTTTTTTCCCGTAGTACTTAACCGTAACGGTTTCCGGATTAAAAAACGCTTTACGCACTGTGATTTCGGGAGAGTATATTAGGTCTGAGGTTATACTTGGTCTTTGGTCGAGCTCACCGTTTTCATAGGCATTTACTATCTTATTTACCCCCTCCGGCGGAATATAGGGAGCAGGAGCTGAACCGGGTTTTGCAACAGGGCGCGGCTCGGCAACGGGCGCAGGCTCTTTTACAGTCGGCCGAGGAACCGTTTCGGGAAGAATCGGGCTGGACACCGGCACCGGCATTTTCGGCTCTTCCATAATGAAGATATCCGGCACCTCAACAGCCGAAGGATATCCGGTTGCAAGAGGCGTGGCAGAGTCAGTATCGGTGAGAAATTGCTCATTATTTAATACCACCGCGGGCGACACCGCGTCAGAATAATAGTCCGTGCTTTTTCCTATTATGTAAGAGGAATCAAAATATCCGTCACCGTCGTAATTTTCCACGGGGATGTCGGAAATGGCGTTCGTTACGTAGTAAAGCTGAGCTAAGAGAATAACGTATTTTTCCTGCTTATCCTCTGCAATCAGCGCGCCTCTTACCTTTCTATTCGTATATAGCTTGTCGAGCGTTCTGAGAAGCTCTGCGAAATTATCTCTGAAGCCCTCGTAATTCGTTATGTAATAATTGTATCTGGCGGCCTCGCCCTTAGCAGAAAAAAATCCGTCGAAGAGCGCTCTTAGGTTTTCGGTGGCAACTCCTGCTCTGTCAATAGTTGCCGGGTCAGCTCCTGTGACACTGTTTGCAATAGCATCCTTATTTGCTATAACGCTTGTAACGGTATCCCCCGTTATAGCTCCGTAAACCGTTCTCTTAAGTGTGGTAACGGGGGTTTTCGTGCTTTCTATTATACCAAGCTGCGCCCTTACCGTTTCTATTTCTTTCAAGTATTTTTTGTATGCCTCGACCTTTGATTCATACTTTGAAGCGTAAGCGAGATATTCTTTGTACTTAGCGTAGTCCTCATAATATTTCTCTCTCGCTATTACGTATTCGTCATACCTTACCTTTTGCGCCTCGTATTCTGCAAGTTCAGAAAGGTATTCGTTGTACTCTGCAAGCTGTTCGTCATATATACGCTTTTCTATAAGATATTCCCTATACAGTGCGAGTGCTGAAACGTACTCGTTATATTTTTCTGTGTCTATGCTGTATTGCCGACACGCCTCCTCATACTCCTCTGCCTTTTGCTCTATCGTAGCTTTGTATTTTACAGCGTCGCTGTAAGCAAGATTTAAGAGCCTGTTCAGCGTATCCTTTTCAATGACAAAATCTGCCTTATATTTTACTGTAACAGCATCACCGCTTGCAGCGGAAGGGGCAGAAAAGATTGCGGAATATTCAGGCTCTGTCAGAGGCGTGCTTTCGGAATAAAGCGTAGCTGACACCGGTTTCCATATAACCGTTACTCCGTTTTCTGCTACGTACTCGTATTCTTTCGCAAAAACAGTCAGCGCACCGCTTTCCCCGTCGTATTCTGTCGTAACGTAGGTTGTGGGTATTCCGTAGTTATATGTGAGTTTATAACCACCGTAAAGACGTAAATACTCTCGTTCGGTATCCGAAACCGAGACGCCAAGCAAGCTCTTCAGCAGCCCATCGGGGTAAATCTCTTCGGTTTTCGTGGCGTGGGGATATGCGTAGTCAGGCTGATTTATTGCCGCCGCTGTAAAAGCAAAACGGCCTGCCGCAATAAAAATCAACAGCATTACCGACAACAATCCGGTTGATATTCTGCGCCTCACTGTCATCTCCCCTTTCCTCTTTATTTAAAAAAATTATATCATTGCATAAATAAATTGTCAATACCAACCTTTTCCATATCTGCCGCGAAAATGTCAAACGCAGATTTTTAGAATTTACCTATTGACAAAACCGTTTTTTTCTTGTATAATTCTATGCGTGACTCACGGAGGCATAGCTCAGTTGGTTAGAGTACTTGCTTGACATGCAAGGGGTCAGTGGTTCAAGTCCACTTGTCTCCACCAAACAAAAAAGCACCCAATGGGTGCTTTTTTGTTTGGTAAAGACAGTGCAGAACCTCTAGTATAGTCTGAAGTTAGTTATAACTATACTCTTTAATCGTCAAGATGCTCGATTGCAATCGTGAGCGCCTTGATCAAGTCCTCCTGTTTCATGGAGGGCGTTTTGTTTTGCTCGGCAGAATACGGCAGATGAATAAAGCCTACTCTTGTTTTGGTGCCTTGATAACGGTCGAGCAAGGTATACAGTACGTCATTGCAAACGTACGCGCCTGCGGAATAAGACACCTTTGACGGAATTTTCGCAGCTTTAATTGCTTTTACAATCTTTCTCACGGGCAGGGTGGAAAAATAAGCGTTTTCCCCATCCGCTTTGATTGGCTCATCAGTTGGCTGATAACCCGCGTTGTCGGGAATAGGTCCGTGTCGAAGGTTGATTCCCACAAACTCGGGCGTAACGGCATCGCTACCTCCCTCCTGACCGATACAAATAATGACGTCGGGCGAAAGCTCATCTGCTGCACGGAGCACTGTTTTAGCTCCCTCGCCAAAGACCACGGGAATGCGAAGCTTGGTCAGTGTGTATTCGCCAATCTCCGCGGGCAATTGACGCACTGCCTCCCATGATGAGTTAATCTGCCCACCGCCGAACGGTTCAAAGCCGGTAATTAACAATTTTTTCATTCTTTTCTCCAATTCTCATATAGTTTTTTATAATGGCTAATATCTTGATCGGTATTGTAAGTAAGGTCGCCCGGCTTTATGCCGTTCATCACCTACATTACATGATATATCTGCTTGTGTATTTTTTCTTCCGCATCTTTTAGTTATAATACATTGTTTTACTCAAAAACTGCAAGTTTTTGCGACATTTCCAGCAATTTTTCTTTAATAAGTACCATTTTAACCAAAAACTCCGACCGCTTTAAGAATAAATGACGCTAAGAAAATAACCGCCGCTGATATAACCGTCGTCCACACGACAAGCTGACCTGCAAGAGTGTGATCTGCTCCCATCTCTTGACACATCGGAACTGTGGAAACGGCAACCGGAGTTGCAAACATAGCTACGAATGCGGCAAAATGAGAGCCGTCGAATATTCTCATAAAATATGCCGCGGTTAGCGCAAGCGACGGTACGATAAGCGAACGAAGCACTATACCGAACGCTATCTGCTTTTTAAGAGTCGTAATAGCAGAAAATTCGAACTGCGCTCCAAGCGCAAGGAGCGCCATCGGCGTTGCCGCGTTTGAAAGGTAAGTGAGCGCACTGAATACGGGGGTTATCTCAGTAAGCCTAAACTCTACTCCCGTCCTCACGAAAATTGCTCTGACACCGAGGGCAATCAGCCCCGATACTACGCCGCATATAAGCGGGTTTTTCGCGATATTAATAAGTATTTTCTTAAAGTTCGGTTTGCCCTCGTCGCTGAAAATGCAAAGACAAATTACTCCGAGTATATTAAAAACGGGAATGATAAAAGCTGCGAGAAGCGAAGCGACAGCAGCGCCATTATCTCCAAACAGCGCTGTGGCAAGCGGTATGCCTATTAGCGCGTAATTTGAGCGAAAAATAGCCTGCAAAATTACCCCTCGCTGATTTTTTTGCTTGAAATATAGATTTACTATGGGCAGGAATATGAAAAACAAAAGTATGGTAAATCCAATAACGTACCAAACGTAAACAAGACTTATTGAGCCAAAGTCGTCTATTTTGTAAATATTTAGAAAAAGCATTGCCGGGAGCAAAACTCTGAAAACTATATTGTTAACGGCTTTTGCCGCATCAGGCTTAAATAGCCCTATTCTTTTGATAAAATAGCCTATAAGCACCATAATAACTATGGGCAATGTGGCGTTGGCCGCAAATATAAAAGATTGCATAAAATTTTACTTTTTTAGATTCCCTTTTAGAGTATTATATCACAGCATCCCGTGAAATTCAAGTTGTTTTAAAAATTATCGAAGTCTGCGGTATTTACAGCCATCTCTGTAAAGTTTTCTATATTGACAACTCCGGAAAAATATTATATAATAACAATGCAACTCTCCTATGGGGCCGCAATGGTTTCGACGGGGGCAGTGAGGTATGATAAGCGTAGCGCGCCGGATAATCGCGTCAAAATGTCCAAACTTAAATAATAAACGACAACAATAAAGTTGCAATGGCAGCGTAAGCTGCTGACGCGGCAATAATGCCGCCCGTACCGCAGGAGAGGACTACGGCTCCTGCCGTGCGTCAAATCAGTAGTGCACGTGAACCGCGAGTTGCTTTTGTATCGGTCACGCATAAAAAAGCTACCCTGACGGGAGCCTGTCAATCGGCGCTCTGATGTGGGAACTCTAATAGACTGACTGACTACGGAGAAGGTTATATCAAGCGGTCTTCGGACACGGGTTCAATTCCCGTCGGTTCCACCAGAATAAAAAAAGCACCGCGAGGGTGCTTTTTTTATTCTGTCGGAATCTCGGTTTAACCCGCTCGCGCTTTATGCTGTGTGACTCATCACTTTCAACACCGCTTTGATACACAGCGCTTGTCGCGCGAATCGGGGTCACATACCGCCAAA
>JAZORD010000003.1:0-16422 GCA_045656445.1 Eubacteriales bacterium
GGGCGCATTGCATCTAGGATTTTGACGCTATGGCGTCAATATTCCTGCGCGCGCCGCTGATGAGCAAGCTCCAAGACGGCTTTGCTTGGAATGCGAACCGGACCGACCGATTATACTCCCTGCGAGCTTCGCCGCTTTCGCAGTGGCACTACGTGCTATGCATCGCTTCGCGATGCGCTCGCGGAGCAATCTGCGCACGGCACACTTATGCGAGCACAGACTCGCTTACGCTTGATTATGTAGCCCTACCGGCTCAGGACGGTCGGCTCTGGATACAAACCTAGATGGTCCACCAAGCAAAACAAAAGCCCCGACGAATGTCGGGGCGTATTGCTTGGTGGACCATCTAGGACTCGAACCTAGGACCGACCGGTTATGAGCCGGTAGCTCTAACCAACTGAGCTAATGGTCCAAGTGACTGATATATTATAGCAGGTAATTGTTAACAAAAGGTGTATAAACTGTGTATAATTTATAAAATAGTGTGATAACGATAATAGTTTTTATTTGAGTGCTTGAGTGGTCGTATCGATTTTTGTTGCGTTTGAGATTCTTCACTTGACTTTCTTTGCGGTGTGTGCTAAATTGATATATATACAACTATAGAAATCGGGAGATCGGTATGAAAAAAATCACCGTTGTTTCCTTGGCGTCTTTCATATTTCTTTTGCTATGCTCGGCGGTGGCTGTGCTCCTTGACGCTGTATTGACCGACGCGCTTATCGCCTTGATTATCGGCTCTTCAATTCTTGTTGTAAGCGGCGCTCTCGCGTTCGTCCTAAGAGAAAGCAGCAAGATAGATATTCTTTGCTTTATGTTAAGCTCCGTGGCGATGGGAGTGCTGATAAGAGCATGGTATATAAATCGCCAATTTGATAATTCATTTGCCGTTATGACGGTTATATCACTTGGTGCGGTGCTGTATCTTTGGATATTCTTTGCCTTGTCCAAAATTCCGTTTATCCACAAATCAAAGGCGGCTTATACCTGTCTTTGCGTCTTATATGCAGTGCTGTCGGGCGCTCTTTATTTTCTGGTTATGATGAATACCGAAACCACCTTTGTTTCAACCTGCGGGTATTATATGATAATTGAGCTCGCATTCATCTTTGCAATGTCGCTTGAGGTAAACAACAAAAAGGAGCTTATAAGAAATCTAGCCCTCTCTACATATTCGGTCTTTATCGTCGCTATAATTGCGGGTGTTGTTATAGTAGCCGCCTTGGCAGGTGGTGACTGTGATTGCGATTGCGGTGCAGATGGGTGCTGCGAGCCCGATTGCTGCGACTGTATAGATTGCTTTGATTCTGATAAAAAACGCAAAAAGAAGAAATAATGATAGCCGCTTCCCAGAAGGAAGCGGCTAAATGCTTTATTGAGGGTCTTACTCGTTGAAATCAATCTCAATATCACCGGTTGAAACGGATATGTTAAGCGTTCTCGAGCCACCGACAGAGTTGCTTATATTCGAGTCTCCGGTGCTTTGATCAATCAAAACCGTGTAGTCGCTGAGCTTTCCTTTGAGAGTCATCTTCACGTCTGCGGTAGATGTGTCGATCACAATGCTTTCTGCATCCACAACACCGTCGTCGGATTCAATTTCTCCTGTGCTTGTTTCAATTGAGAGGGTTGATGCTTTAAGATTACCCTTAAAGGTTACGTCACCCGTGCTTGCTTTTGTTTCTATTTTGGAGGAGATGAGTGAGTTTACGATCGTGAGGTCTCCTGTAGTCAGTTGAATTTTTGTTTCGCCTGTTACAACGCCGTCATGGATATAGACATCACCCGTGTTGCCTTTAATGGAGAGGGACACCGTGTCAAATTTTCCGAGGCTCAGCCAACCCGTGTCGGTTTCCATTGAGATGCCGGATAGGGATTTGATGGTAGCCCCCCTCATATCTATGTCTCCGGTACTCGATTTCAGCTCGAGACCTTTTACTGTGGCGTTGCCACTGACAGTGATATCTCCGGTAGTAACCTCTGTGGAAAGTGTAATTTTACGTGATGAGGGAATCGTAATCGTAGCCTTTGCATCGGATACGTATGGAAATATGTGAATCTTAAACTCTTTTGTTTCCTCAATGGTGAGTTTGCCCGATTCTACACTCACTTCGATGCTGGTAAGCACATTATCATTCTTTGCATTCAAGGTTTGGTAGGTTGCGGATACCTCTGTTGCGTTTTCATCGAAAATTACGTTGATATCAGATGTGTCAAGTTTGATTTTAATATTGTTTATCGGTTCATCCGCGCTTTCGGTAAAACTATGCTCAACCGCCGTAACCGATGACATTTTTCTGAAATTAAATCCCGATATCGAAAATGCAATAGCGAAAAGAATGCCGCCAATGATTGTAAGAATGATTCCAAAAGCAAGAAGTCTTGAAAGAAATCTTTTCATTTTTACGACCTCCCTTTAATGAGTATTACTATAGCCTTAAATAGACCTAAGGCTGAATATTCTGTCAGTAGCGTGAAAACTACTGCTAAAATTGATCCGACGCCGGCGGTGACGATTCCTGTGCCAACCCCGGCAAGAGCCAAGGCACCGCTCCATCCGAAAATCATCCCAAAGGGTGATGCTACAGCATACAGTACACCGGCTAGAATCATGGCATATCCGCTGACCAGCCCCGCGGCAAAGGATGCAACAACCGATACCCACACGGCGCCGAGAGGAATCAACAGAAGCACCGTAAGAAAAAACCATCCTATGACACCGGCGCCCGTAACCCTTCTTCGCGGTGGATAATAAGTCTCTATCCTTTTCTCACTTTTCGGAGCAGTATATTCCTTTTCGGGAGCGTGTGCCGTTTTTTCTTCGTCCGCCGCATTTTCAATTATTATTTTTGCCGCGCAGTTTTTTGGGTCACCAAACTCAGAAAGAACTTGTTCGGGACTCTCACCGCGCTCAACCTTGTCGTAATACATTTCTCTGTAGTAGTCGACAATTTGTTTTTTATCTTCAGCAGGTTGACTTTTTAAATAGCCAAGGAGCTGCTTTTCCCATATGAGATACGTCATATTTCACCTCCGCGGGTAATAAAATCGCTGATTTTTTTGAATTCAGCCATATCGTTTATAAATTCCGCTATTTTTGCTCTTCCTATTTGCGTTATTTTGAAGTATCTGCGAAGTCTGCCGTTGTGCACCACACTGTGAGTGACGACAGCACCGCAAGCCTCAAGTCGCTTCAAAATAGGGTAAAGCGTAGATTCCGATATTTTTATGTAAGGCTCAAGCTCGGAAATTATCTTGTAGCCATAGGATTCCTCTGTGCGAATTGCCGAAAGCACACACACCTCAAGAAGTCCTTTTTTCATTTGAGCATCCATGAGATACCCCCCTTCACACAATATTATACAATGCATAGTATTGTTTGTCAATAGGTATTTTGAGAAAAAATAACAAAAAATTCAACTTATTTTTACAAATTTATTGACAAGCGAAACCTATTGTGCTAAAATAGGGGCAGCAGTAAAATATTTTAAATATATTATACATAACAAGGAGAAATATTATGCCCGAGATTAAATATGAGGTGATAAACACCATAGGAGTTGTAAGCGAGGGTAAAAACGGCTGGAATAAAGAGCTCAATCTTATTAAGTGGAACGACAGAGAGCCCGTATACGATATCCGCACCTGGTCTCCTGACCATGAGAAGATTGGCAAGGGCGTTACCATTTCGGTTGAGGAAGCACGTGCTCTTCGCGATATGCTTAACAGCCTTGACCTTGGCTGATAGTATTTTCAATAGCAAAAAGCGGTTAAAGCCGCTTTTTTGCTTTTTTAGGGCCTTGCTGTTGATTTTGGAACATGCGATTATATTACGCAAAAAAAGAACTGGAAGTATGAAAAGCCTGCCGAACATTCTTTAACGAGCGGCAGGCTTTTTGTTTTTGGCGCAGGACTTTGTTTGTGTGCCGTATTTTTGGTTGAGGGGTGGCTATAAGTCGTCCTCAATCCTCTTTAATATCCCCCGCTGCCCTCATTATAAGCGCGCTGATAGCCTTGGTGGAGCGTGATACTTCCTCGGCACGAGCCTTTTCGTCTGCGACTATGTCATAATATTTATCCGACTTTGTGTTTGCGCCAACAAGCGTCGGAGAAAAAAGGCTTTCAAGCTTTCTGTTTATAAATTTATCGCCAAGTCTGCGTTCAAGCAGATTTACCGCAAAGGCTAGCTTGGGGTTGGTTGTGTAAATTGATTCAACGAGTGGCTCTGCGATTTTAGCGTCGGGGGTTTCGGTCATTCTCACAACCAGCCTGCCACTCTCGCTGAGAGTGAATTTCATTTTTCTTGAGTTGGGCATTTCCGGTAAGAGCAGCTCTATTTTATAAATCATATTTCTGTCCTCGTCCTCCATCGCCTCTCCCATTGCGCGAACTATATACCGTTCGCCGTTGAAATTCAGCACGGTGGTCTTGAAATCGTAAAGACCAATCTCAAGCCGATATTCCATACTGCCTTCCTTAGAGGTGAAAAACAGTGATTCGTGCTCCCTCTCGAAGCTGACGCCCTCTATTCCACCGCTGTAATTGTTGTTCATCGCTCTTATGAAAAGAGGGAGTATTCCGTGGTTATTCGCAGTGACAGTGTAGCTGCCAAGCATTCTATTCCAAGCGTTATCGAAGGGCTTGGCGCATCTAAGACCAAGCCTGTAGGTAAGGCCTCTTTTAGGCGTGCGCGGTCTTATCCAGTGGCGTGACTCGAAAAAATGCTTTTCTTTATCTCTGAGGCGCGCAACAGCTCCTGCGTCGTACATTTCGCCCAGAACATTTCCGCCAAGATGGCTTTCTATTATTTCAAGGACAGCGCTCTTCTGAAAAAGCTCGTTATTTTCGCAGTTAGCAACGACGACGATATTGTTCTTCGGGCAGACCCAGACATTCTGACCGAGCATTCCGTTAAAGAGAAACTCTCCGCCGGTCCGATGCACCCAAAGCTGATATCCGTAATTATAATCTCCTGCGCTCTCGTGAGCCTCCATCTGTGTGCTTATGCTTGTGCTTACCCATTCCTTCGGGAGAATCCGTCTTCCCTCAAAAACTCCGCCGCAAAGCATCATGACGCCGAGCTTTGCCCAGCTTTCAGTGGATAGGTGCAAGCCCCAGCCGCCCTTTTCAACGCCCTCGGGGCCGATTTCCCAGAAAATGTTTTCTATTCCGAGAGGACGAAAAAGGCGAGGTGTAAGGTACTCCATAAGTGAGATGCCCGTTATTCTGACTATTATCCTTGCAAGCATATACGAGTTCATGCTGTTATAGGCAAAATTCGTTCCAGGTGCAAAGGTGAGCTTGGATTCAAAAAACGCCTTGGTCCACTCGCTTTCGGTTACCGTGCCAAGCTCAGAAAAGGGATTCCCCGTTGACATCGTGAGCAAGTGATGAACGGTTATATCCTTGAATTTCTTGTCGGTTGGCGTAAGCTCAGGGAATATGTCTACAAGCTTCGTGTCAAGCGAAAGCTTTTTTTCGTTTATGAGTAGTCCTACAGCCATTCCCGTCACCGTTTTTGACATAGAATGAGATAGATGGCGGACGTTTACATCATATCCGGGATGTGAGCATTCCGAAATGACCTCTCCGTCCTTTAATACCATTATGTTATGAATATTTGCCCGGCGCTCGCCTTCAAGAGCTGAGAGCATGTCGTATATTCTGTTTGAAGAAACCCCCCTGCGCTCCGGCGTTGTACGCTTGAAATGCTTTTCCTCAATGCCGGAAATCTCGGTTTTTGACGGATAATACGGAACGACGGATGGGTTGCCCTTTCCTGTGAAAGCAAGTCCTGTCAGAAGCTCCACGGCTCTTCTTTTCCATTTAGTCATATATATACCCTTAAGTTATCTATTCATTAATAATATTATAATAACGCCGAAAAGTTTAATACATCGGCTAAAAGCCCGAATAAAAATCCCGAAAGCACAAGTATACCCACAACAGCGAAATTTTCGCGATAGCTCTTGTTTACCCGAAACAAGACGAGAATTCCTACTCCCGCTCCGGAAAAGAGTCCCGAGAGCATCGTGCCAACCGTAATAAAGCCCTCAAGGCAGAAATCGGTAAGAGCAACGGAAATTGCGCAGTTGGGAATAAGACCTAAGACTGATGCTATAAGATGGCTTACAAAGGGCTTATCGTACATAACTTTTGCAACAGCTTCAGTACCCACGAGAAAAACGAGAAGATTTATAATAAAGGTTATCAGTAAAACGAAGACGCCTACTGTGGCGGTGTGGTGTATTGCCGATAAAAGCACTCCGTTTTCACAGTGGCAATCGTCCTCCTCACATATCCTGTCAATATTTATAGGCTCAGCAGCACCTCTTATCAGCCTAAGAGCTATATCTACAGCAAACCCAACTAAAATACCGACGACAGCCTTGTATCCTAGTATTGCAAATATAGCGCCTGCTGAAATTTTTCCCGAAATCATTATCGGAAGCATCTCGTCAGAGGTTGAGAGGAATATTGATATAAGCATACCGAGCGTAATAACGCGTCCTGTATAAAAATTTGCCGCCGCGGCAGAAAAGCCGCACTGTGGAATAGCGCCGAGAAGACCTCCTACAGCAGGTCCTGCCGCGCCGGAGCGCTCCATAAACGCGCGCGCTTTAATAGATGCCTTATGCTCTATAAGCTCCATCAAAAGATAGGTGAGAAAGAGGAAGGGAAGAATCTTAAGAGTGTCTAGCAAGCCGTGCCAAAGAACCTCGTCGAATATCCCGCGCCAAATATCTGAGTACCCATCTTTGTGAGCATGAAGAAGTGTATTCATTTTTCTCCACCTCCACGTGAGTATTCACAGCGTTGGCATCTGCCGTAAAGAAGTGCGCCCTCGTCAATTTTAAAGCCCTTGGTTTTAAATATGCTGACACCGAGGCTGTGCGAGGTTTCCTCGTCAAGATGAATAAGCCTGCCGCACCCCTTGCATTTTAGATGAAGGTGCTCAGAGCAGGTCCCCGTATGAACGCACTGATATGTTATGTGTCTCGTTTTTCCATCGGAAATTCTTAACAAAATTCCTTGGTCAACGAGCTTTGATAAAAGACGGTATACCGTGCTTTTCCCACGTCCGTCTGTAAGTATTGCCGAGCATATATCCTCTGCTGAGTAGGCTTGTCCCCCTCCATTTGAGAAAAACTCAAGGATTTCAGCTCTTTTCTCTGTGTTGTAGGTCATGATACATCCTTTTTAAAAATGATAGTAACTCTCATTTCTAATATATAATACAACAAATCAAAATAAAAGTCAATAGTCATCTGCTCAAAGAGTGATGTGAGCATAAATACAGAGCGAGCGCAGATAATATTAACGACAGGAATGTAACGGAAACAATCACAACCTCGTCATTAGCACTTGCCAAAGAAGAGTGCTAACATTTACAATTTATACATTAAACGGACTTTATTTGTTAACAAACTGATAGTAAACTATAAGCAGAAGAAGGATGGATTTGATAAAAACGGAGGTGATTATATGAATTTTGAAAAATTCACTCAAAAGAGCCTTGACGCTGTTCGTCGCGCAAGAGAATCTGCAATTTCCTACGGCAATCAAACGATAGAAGCTATTCATATTCTTTCGGCGCTTCTTTCCGACGAGGGCGGACTTATTCCGGAGCTTATGACGATGATTGGGGTGGACACAAAGGGCTTTGCAGAGGATATAGATAAAGCTGTCGCAGCGCTTCCTAAGGTATCGGGGTCAGGATACTCGGAGAATAGCGTTTATCTGTCACGCGGAGCTGAAAAACTGCTTTCGGGAGCTGAAAAGGAGAGTCGTTCAATGGGAGATGAGTTTGTGTCGGTGGAGCATATTATGCTCGCTCTGTTTGACACAGATGACAGAAAGGCTTCCGAAATTGTTAAAAAATACGGCGTTAAGAGAGGCGATTTTCTTTCAGCGCTGAGAAAGATAAGAGGTAATACAAAGGTGACAAACGAAAACCCAGAGGGCACGTATAACGTGCTTGAAAAATACGGTCAGGACCTTGTAGCCTTAGCACGCGAGCACAAGCTCGACCCGGTTATAGGGCGTGATGACGAAATAAGAAACGTAATAAGAATACTTTCAAGAAAAACAAAAAACAACCCCTGCCTTATAGGAGAGCCGGGCGTTGGAAAAACCGCGATAGCCGAGGGCCTTGCTCAAAGAATAGTAAAGGGCGACGTTCCGGATAACCTCAGGGACAGAAGCATTTTTTCGCTTGATATGGGCGCGCTTATCGCGGGCGCTAAATACCGCGGTGAGTTTGAGGAAAGGCTTAAGGCGGTTCTCGGCGAGGTCAGGTCAAGCGAGGGGAAAATCATTCTCTTTATAGACGAGCTTCACACAATAGTAGGCGCCGGAAAGACCGACGGGGCTATGGATGCTGGGAATATTTTAAAGCCGATGCTTGCAAGGGGCGAGCTCCACTGTATCGGTGCAACCACGCTTAACGAGTACCGGCAGTATATAGAAAAGGATGCCGCGCTGGAGCGTCGCTTCCAGCCCGTCTCAGTTCCTGAGCCAACCACCGAGGATACGATAGCAATACTCAGAGGACTTAAGGAAAGATATGAGGTTTATCACGGGGTAAAAATTCACGACGGAGCATTAATTGCCGCAGCAACCCTCTCAAACAGATATATATCTGACAGATTTCTTCCCGACAAAGCGATAGACCTTGTCGACGAGGCTTGCGCTCTCATAAAGACAGAGATGAACTCCATGCCTACCGAGATGGACGAGATTGCAAGAAAAATAATGCAGCTTGAAATAGAGGAGGCGGCTTTAAAAAAGGAAAACGACAAGCTATCTGCCGAGCGCCTTGAGAAGCTTCGTGAGGAGCTTTCCGTGCTGCGCGATAAATTCAGTCAGATGAAGGCGCGCCTTGAAAACGAGAAGGCAACGATAGGCAAGGCAAGCAAGCTTCGCGAGGAGATAGAGCGAATAGGCGCAGAGATAGAAAGGGCTGAGGGAGAATATAACCTTACCCGTGCCGCAGAGCTTAAATACGGAAAGCTTCCGGAGCTTAAAGCCAAGCTTGAGGAAGCAGAGGCTGAGGAAAAAACGAGAACCGACACCTCGCTTTTGAGAAATTCGGTCACAGATGAGGAAATAGCCAAAATAGTTTCCCGCTGGACGAAAATCCCCCTTTCAAAGCTGATGGAGGGCGAGAGAGAAAAGCTGATAGGTATGGAGTCGATAATTCACAGACGCGTGATAGGTCAGAATGAGGGAGTAACTAAGGTGTGCAATGCAATACTGCGCTCCCGTGCAGGCATACGCGACCCCAAGCGTCCTATTGGCTCGTTTATGTTCCTCGGTCCTACGGGCGTCGGAAAAACCGAGCTTGCCAAGGCTCTTGCCTCATCGCTTTTTGACGATGAAAAGAACCTTGTCAGAATAGATATGTCGGAGTATATGGAAAAATACAGCGTTTCGAGGCTCATAGGAGCGCCTCCCGGCTACGTCGGATACGATGAGGGCGGTCAGCTTACCGAGGCGGTTCGCAGGAAGCCGTACGCCGTCGTTCTTTTCGACGAGGTGGAAAAGGCGCATCCGGACGTCTTCAACGTTCTTTTGCAGGTTCTTGACGACGGTCGTATAACCGACAGTCAGGGAAGAACGGTGGATTTTAAAAACACGATAATCATTATGACCTCTAATCTTGGCTCGGATATAATACTTGAGGGCATAGAAAACGGAGAGATAAGCGATGGCGCGAGAGGGATGATAGACGGACTTCTCAAGCGTTCCTTCCGTCCGGAATTCTTGAACCGCCTTGATGAAATTATATATTTCAAGCCTCTCTCAAAGGATGACGTCAGGTCGATAGTGGACCTTGCTATTTTGGCGCTTTCGGAAAGGCTTACGGAGAAAAGGCTCGCTGTGAGCGTCAGTGACTCTGCGCGCGATTTTATAATTGACTCGGCGTATGACCCAATCTATGGCGCAAGACCTTTAAAAAGATTCCTCGCCTCCCGCCTGGAAACTCTTATAGCAAGAAAGATAATAGCCGAAAATATAGCACCGGATTCTCATATTACGGTAGATTATAAGGACGGCGAGCTTATGGCAACCGTAAAATAAAGCGAAATAAAAAACAGCTGCTTCACGGAAAATTGACCGATGAAGCAGCTTTAATATTATTCGGATTTTTTTAGAAAAGCATCAAGCAATCTGGATTTCGTATCCAACCACATTGGCAGGGTGTATTTTGCGTAACTGTACCCCGACGCGTAGCCCTTAAATCCGATTATCAGAAGAGTCGAGAGCTTGAAGAGCCCGTCTATAACGGTTGCCACCGATAAATTATCCTTGGCTGTCAGCATCACAGAAACCGTAACGACGGTACATACCGTAGTAGGCAAGAGCTTGATTAAGGCGCCAAGAAGTCTTGAGGTTTCGGGATTGTGAAGCTCACTTTTTGTCCCATAGATTTGCTTTGTAAGAAGGTCCTTTGGTGTCAGCGTCTTCGCCTTGAGTCTGTCTGCGCGTCGAAAAACCCGAAGCGCCCCCTTTGCTGCCGGGCTTCCGGACTTGTATGCTTCGTATTCCTCTATGCCGTACCCCTTCGAAATAAGAAGATTTGCTCTTCTGTAATTTGCCTCCTCATGAGAGTACTCCTTACAAAAATTTCTCAATTCGTGTATTCTCTCGCCGCCGACACGGTCTATAAGGGCGTCGCAGGCTTGCTTCGATTTTTTGTATTCATCGCTTTCCTCGCCAAGCCTTTCTCCCGAATCTTCAAGAGAAAAATACATAAGGTAGGATGCCATAAGCATTATAGCCATGGTTGAGGTGAAGCTTTCCGCGTTAAAATCCGCAAAGCTTATATCGGTAAAGAGAACGAGCGCCGCCACTACGAGAGTGATAACCGCAACCGACCTACCGATATTGTTGATGAGAGCTGCTGCTCCTTTCTTTAAAAGCTCACCCGATTCAAGAAGGGAAATTTCAAACTTATCCTTCATCCTTTTCCTCCACATCCATCTTTTTTGCCACCCTTATGAAAAATGCTCCGATAAGGTTGCTTATAAATCCAACAAAGGAAATAACCGTCATCTCGTTTGCAATCTTTGAGAGCAGAAGAAAAACGATAAAGCATATAAACCACATCGTATACGCAGCGGGTGAGCGAAGAAGGTTTTTTACTGTGGAAAGGAGCGGAACTAGCGCCATCAGCAGTAAAAGAAGGGTAAATCCGGAAAGAGTAGCTGCCGCTCCCTTTTCCTTCCATACGGGGAAATATGTAATTATAGAAGTGAAAACCGGGACCGTGCATATTACAAGACCAAGGGAAAAGAAAAGGATTCTCTTAAAAGAATAATTACTCATTTGCCGAATTCACCGTCCTGTCCGAATAGACGGCAAGCGACCTTTTCATCTCGGCTATCCTCTCGCCGACCGATTCCTTTTGATATGCAGGAAGAGAGCTTGACATAAAAATCTCGTAAAGCATATCTATTTGCGCGCTCATAACTGCGTGTATACTTTCGCCACTAAGCTGCTTTTCGTTTACCAAATCAAGCTGACGCTCGATGCCAACCAGTCGCTCGCTAAGAACGCAAACTACCTCTTGTGCGGCATCCAGCCTTTTTGATGCCTCAAGCATTGTGGCGGATGCCTCCGCACCAACCCTTTCGCTCTCGTCCTTTAGACTTGAAACTGCCGTGTTAAGCGTTCCGAGTGAAGCCTTTATTATCGGAAGAAGACCCTTTCTGTAAGCGCAGGCAACCAGCAACGAGCCGAAAAAGGCGAGCGCTGAAAGCAATTTGTCAGAATGTTTTATGAATTCTCCGTAAAGAAGTTCAAAAAAGTTCTCCTCCTTGACCTCTTTTTCTTCTTGAAAGTATGTATCTTCGGCTTTTTCGTTGTATGCAAGGGCGGAAAACGAAAATACAGAAAGAAGCGTAAGAATCACCAAAGCAGAAAATAAAAATCTTTTCATTTAATATCGACCTTTCTAAAATTTGATTTTTTGAGTTATTTTACCGTTTATTTTTTCGAGCTCAGCTTCTATTTTTGAAACTCTTTTTTTGAGTTGGTAGTAGTTTTCGCAAAGCTCTCTTACGTATTCTCCGTCCGGTGAGCGTCGGAGTATGAACCCATCCTTGATAAAAAAGCTCTCAAGCTTATATTTTTTACCGCTTGTGAAGAGAGTAGGTGCGCATTCTCCATCGCAAAGCTCCCTGACGCTTGTCTTGCAAATTCCGTTTACGAGGGGCAGGATTTTGTCTTTTACAGTAAGCGTGCCTGAAAGCGGCTTGTCAAAAATGATTCTCACATCATCTCCTCCGTCATCCTTAACGTCTGCGCATTCATACGAATTTAAACGCATTTTGTAAACAATTATTTTCATAAACGTCTGTTTTCTCCTTAAAGTGTAAGCTTTATTGAAGTTGCTATTGTGTCAATATCTCGGCGTAATTTCAAAAGATATTCCGCAAGATTTCCGTCCGGCACGGTAAGATATGCGCTGAACGCACCGGTTTTTATATCCTCGAAAAGACTAAGAAGAGTATGTCCGTCCATAATGCCTGTGAGCATAGCGTCGGCAATAGTACCCCCTTCCGTGCCCTTAATATCATCTATAAGCTCGTTGAATTTTTCTATTATGTATAGCGGCAGCTTGTCAAACGCCTCCTTTACCTGCTCTGCGGTATAACCCTTTCCTCCGAACGCGGACGGGAGCGTCGGTCTTGTGGGAAGGGAGGCAACCGTCTTGTCCGCAATATCTCCGTTTGTTATTTTGGTAGCCTTCATTTTTGGGCTCCTTTCTTAATTTTTGATTTTTCCTTTTATTTTGAAGCGATAGGTTATAGAATAGATACCAAACGGCGAGGAGTATTCATCAGAGTAAAAGCTTATTGACTTTTCTATCCAACCCTTTTCCCGTTCCTTTATCGGTAGAGTCATATACTCCGTATTGGTAAATATGAGTGATGAAAAATCCATTTCCTCGAAATTCAAAGCCCCGTCCGGTATTGTTGAAATTTCCTTGTATCCTGTTTTCTCCGTGCCCACCTCGCAAAAAAGATTTCCGTGTCCTATCGTCCGCAGCTTGACTGCAACAGAGTGCTTAACCGTGCTTTTTGAAAGGTTTGGAAAATTTCCGTTGTCCGATACGGTGCTCAGAGCATAGCGGGGCGGGTGGAATGCGAACGAGTAATAATAAGGGTGCAATACTTTGCCGAAATGCTCCCGATACTCATTTTCGTTAAAGCCCTCCTGCTCTGAGAGCCACGGGGGCGGAATTCCTCGCTTGTCGTTGTTGAATAAACACACGTCACCGTTTTTCGTTCCGAAAAATAAAAGGTCATTACCCGTGCCGAAAATATAGCAGGCGGGATTGAAGACTCCACCACAGCTCTCGCCGTCGGTGTATACCTCGTATTTCGCATTGCCTTGCTTCGTATAGTAAACCGTCCTGCCCTGAGCATCCTTGGTTAAGTACACGGTTCCCTTTACTATCGCATCGTTATCAGGGTGGGTATCGTATCCCTCCTTCGCACAGGATGCATATCTGAAAACCTTGCTGTCACCTGAATAAGTGCCGATTCCCGAAAGAAAGAACCACTCGTATTCGGTATGTCCCGTTGGATGAGTAAAGGTTTGCCTTGAGTCCGCAAGATAGATGTGACCGTTGGCGCAAAGCGCAAGATAACCGCACCACCTCGCCATTGACACGCTTGATAAATCCTCGGACAGAAGCATTCTGTTCACGTTATGCGAGCGAATTCCTATACTTCGCTCAAGGTTTATCATTTGCTTATCAAGTGAGCAAACGCCGAGAGCTGACAAAAACAGTCGGTCGTCAAAAAAGGATATTGATTCTCCAACAGCCGAAATCCCGCTGTGAATATACGACACGGGGTATATTTTAGGAAGTATATTTATTCCTGTTTCCTTCGGTGTGTGATAGTAGATGCTTCCGCCGCCGTCATCACCGGACTTGAATACTGCAAGCGACTCTCCCGCTGCCAAAAGCGACTGAACAGTAAACGCTCCCGTTCCATCGTTGAAATAATTAAGTATTCCGAAATATGTAGGGTTATTCCTTCCGGTGTCGTCCCTCGTTGAATAAAACACGGTATTTGGCAGCTTGGGGTTTCCCGAAAGAAATACGCGTCCGTCAAATGACTCGCAAACGGTGCAGCCGAGGATTGCCGCCCTTCCGCCGACAGTATTCCACTCCTGAGCGATGAAATTAGTTCCCACGCTGTTGAGCGTGAATTTTGCGTCGTCGGTCACCCCCTCAATTACTACCTCTTTTCCGTCAACACTGCTTTTGTCCGCGGCTTTTATTACTATTGACCGTATAGTTTCGTTTTCGGTTTTTGTGCTGTAATCCGTGCTTACGCCTCCAAGCGTTACTGAAATCAGCGAGATTGCAGGGCTAAAAATAGGAATCTCGACTGAAATTGACGTATTCCTTGAGTTGTAATTAACTGCGATGGAAGTCATATCCGAGTCTATAGCTATTTTGGAAAAGCTCTCCTCGTCAGAGCCGTAATTAATGCTTTTAAGAGACGGACAATTTGAGAAAACGCCAACGTCAATGAAAACCGTGCCCGTGCCAAGATAAAAGCTTTCAAGCGACGTGCAGCCCAAAAACGCGCTGTTTTGGATTTTCTCAACCGAGTCTGAAATTATCACCTCGTGAAGAGAGGTGCACCCTCTAAAAGCGCAAAAATTGATGCTCTTTATCGTGTTGGAAAGGGTTACCCGTGTGATTTTGCTGTTATACTCAAAAGCTCTTTCGTCGATTTCGACGACCCGGTATCTTGCCCCTGCCAAGAAAATGTAAGAGGGAATATTAACCTCTCCGCCAAAGCCATTCTCAATACCGCATACGGCTGCCGTAAACTCATCGACTGAAATTATTCTGTATTTCAATCCATAGCTTTCCGCCGCCATATCCGACGCGGCAGATATAAGATATCTTTCACGGAATTTGTTGGTAAGCAAATTTCTTTGCTCAAGCTCCACCCCGTTATAATAGGTTGTTGGAATATAGGGTGAAGCAGCGCTGTCGTCGGCAATACGCGCGGCGACTCCGTCGCCGTTTATCTTGATGATATCGGAGCCGTCCAAAACGTACAGGTCACACCCTGAGGTGAAGCCTTGGCTCTTTGAATCCGAAATAGTTATTATAGCTTCGGGAGCGGCGAGATTTTTAAGCATCAATTTCAGGGGCGCTCTGTAAAGTCTGCTTCCTGCATGTATAACCGCGTGCTCATTACCGTGCTTGTCCATATGAGTGAAAATTGAGTGTATCTTACCTGCTAGGGATAAGAGTTTTCTGAACCCGGGAATGCTTTCTACAATGCCTGCACCGCCGCCGTCGTAATCCTTGTACATGTTTTCAAGGTAAGAAAAGCGATAGCGTTTTAATTGTCCCTCTTCGGATGAAAAATCTACCCCGCGCATTGCAGAATATGACACTGTATATTCCGTGCCTGAGCTCATTTTGTGTTTTTTGAAAGCCATATTAACTCCACCCGATCACGTCACGGTAGGTGGCATTAACTCCGGCTCTGTCGTAAAACTTTACTGCTGCCACCCCTTCCCTGTAAAGATTCATATAGTACTGAGCCTTATCGCTGTCCTCGTCAAGCCACACGTAAGAAGCCACGAGTAACGAAAGAAGATGCTCGCAGCCGTCGGGCAGCACCAGCTCCTCGTCCGTATCTCCGCTTATATTTTCAGGGGCAGCCTTGTATAAAAGGCGTATTTTGCCCCGAAACTCTACGGGGACTCTCATTTTTCCGCCGCAAATTGAAGCGCCGGTAATGGCAACTCCGAATTCATTTTCCGGCGGTGAGGTAAAGGAAAGAAAATCGGGGGCGTAGCTTCTAATGTCATATTCTATGAAATCACATAGAACGGGAATATCCTCTTCACTGCTGCTGACTATCTCGTCAAATATGGCGAAGTCATACACCGTATAGCTGTAATTACCAAGGAACTCTAAAGTGCCCTCGCCGAAAAGGAATCCCTTATGCACGGATTCTATTCCTGAAAAATCTATAGATTTAGTGCCGCTTGCGTCGGTTATTCTATAGGTGCCGCCGCCCGTAGTCCTGAAGCTGTACGCCTTGGCGTTAAAGGGAATTGTATCCGTTTTGTCCCCCAAGTGCGTGAACGCTTCTATTTTGATTGTCGGAATTATGGGGTTTTGATAAAACTGTACGTGCTTATGTAAGGGACACTCAGTAAAAATCATTTTCAGCGCTCTTTGTGTTGCCCGAAAAATAACGTCTGAAAGCCCGACATCATTCTCGAAACCCAGCGCCGCAACCTCGGCGCATAAATCGTTGTAAGTCAATTTTTTTCTCCTTTTAAAGAAAAGTTCTTTCCACAGCAGGCGGTAAATAATACTACCGCCTGCTCCGTTTTTGCCCTTATAGAAAAATCTTAAGAAAA
>JAZORD010000004.1:0-19421 GCA_045656445.1 Eubacteriales bacterium
TTTTCAAGGTAAATGGCGGCACGCTGACGGTTACGGGTGTAAAATAAAAAGGAAGATATTCTCCGTAAAAAGCAAAAAGACAGTCGCCCAAAAGGGCAACTGCGCAAAACTTTCGGGAATTTGAACTATACTCCTTGTGAGGCTCAAAGCCTCTGGCTTTGGTACTGTGTGCCTTGTTGTGCCTTTGCGCAACGCCTCATGGAGCAACCTTCGCAGCCTCGCTGACAAGCGAGCTTGCCGACTCGGCTTTGCTTGGTTATCTGCGCCACCGCTCGCGGTGCGAGCGCGACGCAAGTCGCGGCAAATCTCCTCTTCTCCGCCAAAAAAGCAAAAAGACAGTCGCCCCAAAGGGCAACTGTCTTTTTGGCGGAGAAGGAGAGATTTGAACTCTCGCGCCGGTATAACCGACCTACACCCTTAGCAGGGGCGCCTCTTCACCACTTGAGTACTTCTCCGTATAACAGGCCGTGGTTTAACAACCTGCCGAATAATTATAACAGTTATTTTTAGTTTTGTCAATACTTTTTTCCGAATTTGTATATATGCTCAAAAGTTTTTATTTCCTTTTTCCGTCATTTCCCCACAGCCCACTTTCACAGAGTACGGTTTTACAGAAACTGCTCTTGCTTTTTTGCATCCCTTATGTTATACTGTTTCAGTAAAATCAGATTTGCGAGGTAATTATGAAGGACTGTAAGCTCATAGCAAGCGACCTTGACGGTACGCTTTTGCGCCACGATATGACGCTGAGCGCCGAAAACGCTAAGGCAATTGAGGAATTTAATAAGCTTGGCATAATTTTTATGGCAAGCAGCGGAAGGACTCTTCACGAGATACCCGAATGCATAAGAGAAAACCCGAATATACGCTATCTGACCTATTCAAACGGAGCTGCGGTATATGATAAGGAAAAGGGCTGCAATATTTTATCACACGAGATATCAAAAGAGAATGTTGCTAAAACGCTTGACATTCTTTCGGCATACGACGTTCTTTGTGTGGCGCATCTTAACGGCAAGGCATATCACGCCAAAGATAAAACCTCCGATGAAATTTTAAAATATTATCAAATGAATGATTACTACCGCGACATAATTTTGTCAGGAGAGGAAGCCGACGATATTGAAAAAACTGTAAGAGATGCTGAAAAAGTCGAATCGTTCGCCATGTTTTTTCATAGTGACAAGGATATAGACGAGGTAAGCAGGCGTCTTGCGGACGAGGTTGAAGCGATAACGGTCACCTCTTCGACGGCTCATCAGCTTGAAATTTGCTCCGCCGATGCCGGCAAGGGAGCTATGCTTTCAGAGCTTTCGGATATGCTCGGTATTTCCGGAGAGAAAATCATAGCAATAGGAGATAACCTCAACGACACCTCAATGTTTCCGTATGCAGCGCTTGCGCTATGCGTGTCAAACGGAAGCTGTGAGGCACGCGAGCTTGCAGATGAGATTGTCTGCTCAAACGAGGAGCACGTTGCCGACTATGTACTAAAAAGGCATATAGAAGCACAAGCTCAAGCTGCAGAAAAAAAGACGTTAAAGTCAAAGATACTGACGGTAGCCGCGTCGGCGGCAATCCTACTTGCTTTAATCCTATCTGCTGTTTTCTTTGGCGAGCGCTCGTCTGCTGTGAAGGTCGGCTATATGGGACACTCCACCGCATCATCCTGGTCCGCGACCTACGCCAAACTCGACGGCAAGCTACAGCGCACAGTAAGAACTAAAAACGACACTCTAAAGCTAAGCATAAAAACCAGTAGCGGAAGCATTTCCGTCCAAATCGTTGACAGTGAGGACAACGTTTTATTTGAAAAGGACGGCATTGGAACAGAAGCCTTTGAGATAGAAATAGACGGTAGGGTTACCGTCATAATAGAAGCTGACGACCATAGCGGCAGCTTTGTTATAGGATAAAAAGCGGACTCGCGCAAACGGCTGATGTTCTTAGCGGAGAAATTGGGAAGTATCGCTAAATGCGAGCATCGCATTTGACCGGTCAAATACTTTATGGGCTAACCCGCGGCCCCTATACAAGCAGAAAGAGAGAACAAATCTGATATGCACCCCAAAAGTTAGACACTTTTGGAGGTGCATATTTTTTATGGGTAAAACAGGAAGAAAGAACCGAATTTATTTGCCAGAATTTAAAATTGGTGTTATAATGGATATGCGAGAACACCGATTGGGATATTGCGAAACAGTTAGGAAGTATGATTTAGGCTCAGTTAGATCAGGTGCAGCAATTGCTATGTTACAAAGGTGGGAACGCATATATTTGGAAGAAGGAGCCGAAGGTCTTATGAAAGAACGTAGAGGCAAATCTTGCGGAAGCAAAAAAGGTCGCCCACCAAAGCTCGATAAAAAAACAGAAGAAGATCTCATAGCCGAAAACCAAAGGCTTAGAATGGAGAACGCGTACTTAAAAAAACTAAGTGCCTTAGTTCTTGCGGAAGAGCAACGGAACGGCAAAAAGCGTTCGTAATTGCTGAACTAAGGCAAGAGTATCCGCTTAAAGATTTGTTAGAGCTTTCCGGGATAGCGAGAAGTACGTTCTATTACTATCTGAAGCAGAAGGATAAAGACAAATACGAAAGCGAAAAACAAGATATATTAGAGATCTACAATGACAACAAAGGAAGATATGGTTACAGAAGAATTTGTACTGTTTTGAAAGCAAAAGGTTACCAAATTAACCACAAAACAGTACTAAAACTTATGAAAACTCTAAATTTACGTGGTAAACAAAGCAAAAACGGCAAATACCATTCCTACAAAGGTGAAGTTGGCAAGGTAGCAGATAATCTGCTGCATAGGGATTTTTATGCAGACAAGCCGTTTGAAAAGTTAACTACCGATGTTACGGAGTTTAAGATCGGTGACGAAAAAGTGTATCTTTCTCCGGTGCTTGATATGTTCAACCGTGAAATTATATCTTACTCTATTTCAACAAGTCCTAACTTACAGCAGATTAGAGATATGCTGAATGGGTTATTTAAAAAGCTTCCTGTCGATGCACGACCTCTGTTCCATTCTGATCAAGGTTGGCAGTACCAACACGCCGAATACCAAAGGCTTCTTGCCGAACACAACATTACACAAAGTATGTCTCGCAAAGGAAACTGCATGGACAACGGCATAATGGAAAACTTCTTCGGCAGGCTGAAAGTTGAAATGTATTACGGCGAAAAATTCGAATCCCCTAGGGGATTCATTGAAAAGTTAGAAGAATACATACATTACTACAACACCGAAAGAATTTCTCTAAAACTAAAAGGAATGAGCCCAGTGGAGTACCGAGCTCATTCTCAAACAATTAATATTTAATTTTTGTCTAAACTTTTGGGTTCACTTCAAATCGGTTAAATCCGAAACGTCCTCTCTTTTTCTGTTTGTAGTCAGTTTAGAGTTATGAGGCTCGCTAACGCTTGCCGTTATGAATTTGCTGTGCAAATGTTATGGTATGATTGCCCTACCAACCTGCAACTTGGCGAAGCCAATCATAACGATACGAAGTATTTCATAACTCATAACTTGCCCGTAAGGGCAATCATATTTAAGCGTGAATACTCCGCTTGGAGTATCACGCTTAATCGTAAGGATTTTTATTTTTAAGAACCTTATATATTGACCGATAGGATTCAAGCCTTGAGGGTGCTATCTCACCGCGAAGCACAGCTGACATAACGGCGCATTCACGTGTCCCCTCTCCAACGTGGGAGCAGTCGGCATATCGGCACTTGCCCTTATATGCTCTAAATTCACGGAAGGTATCTTCAAGCTCATCGAGAGAGAAAAAATCAAACCTTGCAAAATCTATCAGAGAAAATCCCGGAGTGTCTGCCAAAAAGCCCGTGCCGACACCTCCGTCTATATCAAATATCTCCACGTGACGTGTTGTGTGTCTTCCGCGCTCTATCTTTTTCGATATTTCTGCCGTTGCAAGCGAGAGGTTAGGAAAAATCGCATTCATAAGCGTTGATTTTCCAACGCCCGATGCTCCTGCAAAAGCGGCAGTTTTTCCCTCTGTGACTCTTTCGCTTATATATCCTTTAAGCTCGGCTATCCCCTCTCCGCTTGAGGAGGAGGTAACGAAGGCGTCAATGCCTGCGAGCCTATAAATTCCAAAATATTCGCGCGCCGCATCTGCTCCAAGGTCATTTTTGGTTATTACAACGACAGGGGTAATACCGTTATGCTCCGCTATCGAAATGAGCTTATCCACCGTTTCTATAACGGGGGACGGCTTTTTTGCGGCAAAGGCTATAAACAGATAGTCAATATTTGACACGGGTGGTCTTATCAGCGCATTTTTGCGTTCCAGTATAGCAGAAACCGCAATACCGTCGGGCGTATTTTCGTCAATAGTTACCAAAACAGTGTCACCGACGAGCAGCTTTTCCTCATCTCTGTGGAGCGCCCCCTTTGCCCTGCAAAGAAGACGTGACACCTCTCCCGATTCCTCAATACGAATTTCGTAAAGTCCGCCAAGCCCCTTTACTACCTTACCCTTTTTTTCTATCGTCAAATCTCCATATCTCCTATCATTTCTTCTCGGTCATATTTCGGCGAAGCTGTCCGCAGGCAGCGTTTACGTCAGCACCGAGTCTGCGCCGCACGGTTGCCACGACACCAAGCGACATAAGCGTTTTTGCAAAGCTGTTAGCCGACTCTACGCTCCCTTCCTTAAATCCGCTTTCCTTGACCTCATTTACTCTTATGAGATTTACGTGAATTGGCGCGCCCGTTCCCGAAAAGGCAGCTTTAAGAAGCGCCGCCAGCTCTTTTGCGTGAGATTCCGTATCATTTTTGCCGTTTATCAGCGTGTATTCAAAAGAAATTCTTCTGCCCGTTGTCTTATAGTAGTCAACGCACGCCGAAAGAAGCTCCCCTATTTTCCATTTGTTATTTATCGGCATTATTGCAGAGCGTTCCTCGTCATTTGTTGCGTGCAGGGATATAGAAAGGGTTATAGGCAGGTCCACCTTTGCAAGCTCGTGTATTTTCGGCACTATGCCGCAGGTTGAAAGGGATATATGCCGATAGCCTATGTTCAGACCGTCCGGATGGTTTACAAGACGAAGAAATTTTATAACGTTATCAAAATTATCAAGCGGCTCTCCTATTCCCATCATCACGATGTTAGAAACCCGCTCGCCCGAATCGCGCGCGGCCGCAATAACCTGACCGACAAGCTCTGATGGATATAGGTCGCGAACCTTGCCGCCAATGGTTGACGCGCAGAATTTGCAGCCCATAAGACAGCCGACCTGGCTTGATATACAAAGAGTGTTTCCGTGCTTATACCTCATAAGCACGCTCTCAATGCAAGCTCCGTCGTGAAGCCTGAAAAGATACTTAACAGTACCGTCGATTTTCGAGATGAGCTTTAGCTCGACTCGCGGAAGCGTGTCGAGTGTTATTTCACGAAGCCTTTCGCGAAGCGGCTTTGAAAGTGTCGTTATCTCGTCCACCGAGTCCCCTGCCTGAAGGCGCGGGAAAACCTGCTTTGCTCTGAATTTTGCCTCGCCGAGCGAAAGAAAAAAATCTGCAAGCTCGGTGTCGGTCATAGAATATAAGTCAACTCTCTCGCTCATACTATTCCCTTTCAATAAGCGTTACGAAAAATCCGTCCGTGCCGTGTATATGCGGCAGGAAGGTAAACGAGCCGTCGCGGCTCGGACATCCGTTTATTTGAAAATCTACCGTGTGATAGCCGCCGTTTTCACAAAGAAATCTGTCAACTACGCCGCGATTTTCTTCAGGCAGCAGAGTGCAGGTAGAATATATCATTCTTCCGCCCCGCTTCAGATATTTTGCCGAAGCAGAAAGTATATCGTATTGAAGCTCAGGCAGCCCCCGAAGCTCGTCAATAGACTTATATCTTATATCCGGCTTTTTGCGGAGAACTCCAAGACCCGAGCAGGGAACGTCGCATATCACAGCGTCCGCCTTGCCCAAAAGGGCGGTATCCGGTGAGGTGGCGTCACGAACCGATGCATTGAGTGAAGAAAGACCGAGTCTTACAGCTCCCCCCTCTATCAAGGAGAGCTTGCTTTCGTGAATATCGTAGGAAATTATTTTTCCTGCGTCGCCCATCATAACTGCGGCGGCAAAGCTCTTACCGCCCGGCGCTGAGCACACGTCTATAAAAAGCTCATCTTTAGCGGGCGAAAGCAAAGCTACAGCAGCGGCGCATGCCGCATCCTGCACAAAAAATTCCCCCTCGGAATACCCCGGCAAAAGCCTTGGGTCAACCGAACCGTCAAGCCTTACTGTTATCGGAGAAAGAGGTGATGACACCGCGCTGTATCCCGCTTCATTCAGTCTTTTGCAAAAATTCTCTCTTGAGATTTTATTAAGATTTACCGAAAGGTCGGTTGGCGGAAGCTGCGCATAACACGAAAGAAGTCTTTCGGTTTCCACATCACCAAGCGCTGATATAAATTTTTTAACAGTTGCCGTCGGCACGGAATATTTAACCGATAGGTATCTTGAATATTTTTTATCCTTATCCGGCAGGGGCAGATTGGAAGAGCTGCGCTCTATTTCGCGCAAAACGGCATTCACAAACGAGCGCTCGCCCGCATTTTTTGCAAGCTTCACGGTTTCGTTGACTGCCGCAAACGCAGGTACGGCATCCATATCGAGAAGCTGGCAGATACCGAGCCTCAAAATATTTTTCACTCTTTGTGATATTTTGTCAAGCCCTCTTCCCGAAACCGCGCAGATATAATAGTCGTACGTGAGCTTATGCTCAACTGCGGTATAAAAAAGCTTTGTTAAAAACGCCCTATCCGAAGGCGTAAGCGAATCGGCTTTATGAGAATTTAACGCAAGGTTTGCGTACTTTCCGCACGCCTCGTATTCAAGAAGCAATGCGAGGGCAATACGTCGCAGATTTATATCCTGAGCCATTTTATTCAAATATATCTCCGATTTTTATTTTGCGGCCGCGAATAAAGTCGCCAGCGCTCATTTTTCCCTTACCCTCCGGAATAAGAGAGCTTATCTCAATGCCCCGGCTTCCGCAGGCTACGGTTATAGAGCCGTCACCCGAGGGATTAAGAGCCGTGACCTCACCCGGAGCGCCATTAGCGTCAACCTCTCTCACGCGGCATATTTTAAGCATTTTGCCCCCAAGACGCGCAAATGCTCCCGGAATAGGTGTAACTCCCCTGATTCTGCAGCTTACGGTGTGCGCATCGAGTGTAAAATCTATTTTACAATCCTCTTTTTCAACCTTTTTAGCATAGGTGGCAAGCGAGTTGTCCTGCTTGATTCTTTTTGCCGTGCCGGATTCAATGTCTGTAAGCGTGTCCGAAAGAAGCCTTGAGCCTATATCAGCCGAACGGTCGTGTATCGCCTCAAAGTCGTCGGATTCTGCTATCGGAAACGCCACGGAAGAAATTATATCCCCCGTATCAAGTCCCTCATCCATATACATAACCGTCACGCCGGTTTGACTCTCACCCTCCATAATAGCCCTCTGCATCGGTGCCGCGCCCCTGTATTTCGGCAGAAGCGAAACGTGGAGATTTATACATCCGTATTTGGGGTAATTTATAACCTCTGGCGGAAGAATTTTTCCGTAGGCAACAACAGCAATAAGCTCGGGATTTATTTCATTAAGAATCGACGTAAACTCACCGTCACGCAAGGTTCTTGGCGTATAAACGGGAATACCGTACTCCGCCGCAAGACTCTTAACGGGGGTGGGGGTCATAACATTTCCTCTTCCGCGCGGCTTGTCCTCGCGAGTGACCACCGCAACGACCTCTTTTTTGTCATCAAGCAGCCTTTGAAGACAGGTGGCTGATATTTCGGGCGTGCCCATAAAAAGTATTCTCATTTTTTCTTTCTTCTCTCACCGTTGTCCTCGGCTATCTGCACGTCGGTGTACAGCTTGCCGTCAAGATGGTCGCATTCGTGGCATATTGCTCTTGCAAGAAGGTCTGTGCCCGAAAGCTCATATTCCTTTCCGTGTCTGTCTGTTGCTCGCACGGTCACTGCTCTCGGACGCTTGGTTATGCCGTAAGCGCCCGGGTTTGAAAGGCAGCCCTCAGACTCCCTTTGCTCGCCGGCGAAGGCTATGATTTTAGGATTGATGAGCTCGTAAACCTTGCCCTCCTCAACCTCAATCACCGCAATTCTGCGTAAAACTCCAACCTGCGGAGCTGCAAGACCGCATCCACCCGCCGCTCTCATAGTTTCTATCATATCGTCAAGAAGCGTGATTATCCTCGGCGTTATTTCTTCAACCGGACGCGCGGTCTTTCTTAAAATCGGTTCGCCGAATTTTACAATTTTAAGTACTGCCATAATGATTTTTTCCTTTCTATACCTAAACGCTGAGAGGATTGAGGTCCACGCTGAGCGTTACCCGTCTTTCCTCTGCAAACTCGCAAAGCAGCGCATGGAAGAGTGCGCGCGACCTTGTTGTGAGTCTGCATTTTACTACCATTTTCATTCTGTATTTTTCATTAACCCTGTAAACCTGAGCCTCAAACGGTCCGAATACCGTGAACGGAAGCCCTCCGAATTCCTCTTTAAGCTTTTTTATCATTGAGTCGGACAGCTTTTTTGAAGCCCTGAGAAGCTCGGGCTCGCTCCCGCTCGTCAGTGTAAGCGCAACCATATCGCAAAACGGAGGATAGGAAAGCTCCCGCCTTATAGCTATCTCACCCTCGTAAAATTTGTCGTAGTCCTGCGCGCAGGCAAGCCTTATAATCTCGTTTTTTGGAGAATAGGTCTGTATAACGGCAATGCCTCCGTCCTTTGCTCTGCCCGCGCGGCCTATCACCTGCGTAAGAAGAGAGAAGGTGCGCTCAGAGGCTCGGAAATCACTTACGTAAAGCGAGGTGTCGGCAAGAATTGCACCAACGAGGGTGACAGCGGGAAAGTCGTGCCCCTTTGCAACCATTTGAGTTCCAAGAAGAATATCCGCCTTTTGATTGCGGAAATCCTCAAGCATTCTGTCGTATGAAAGCTTTCCTGCCGTGGTGTCGGCGTCCATTCTCATAACGCTTATGTCGGGAAGATATTCACCGAGTGTCCCCTCGACCTTTTGAGTTCCGTAGCCTAGGAAGGATATATTGTCGCTTGAGCAGGAAGGACACTGCTTCGGAGTCGGAGCCGCGTGACCGCACAGGTGGCAAAGAAGCCTTCCGCCGCCGCGCCCTGTGTGATAGGTCATTGACACCGAGCAGCGCGGGCAGGTGATAACCTCACCGCAGCTCTTGCAGCTTATCTGACTGTTATAGCCCCGTCTGTTTAAGAAAAGTATTGCCTGCTCCCCGCGCTCCTTTATCTCGGACAGTGAATTTAACAGCCTGTCACTTATCGGCGAGGTGTTTCCAAGTCTTATCTCCTCGCGCATATCAACGATGACCGCATCGGGAAGCTTGATTCCGCCGTACCGTTCCCTTATGGGAATGAGTGCGTATTTTCCGCACTCGGCCTTGTAAAAGCTCTCAAGCGACGGAGTTGCCGAGGCTAAAAGCATCAGGGCAGAATGCACGCCGCATCTATATGCGGCAACGTCGCGCGTGTGGTATTTTGGAGCGCTCTCCGACTTGTAGGTATGCTCGTGCTCCTCGTCAATAACTATCATTCCGAGATTTTCAAGCGGCGCAAATACCGCCGAGCGAGTTCCTATAACGAGGTCAACCTCGCCACCCTTTATTCTTCTCCACGCGTCAAGACGCTCTCCCTGTGAGAGCGATGAATGTATTACGGCTACTCTGTCACCGTATCTTTTACAGAATATCGATACCGTTTGCGGTGTGAGCGCTATTTCCGGCACCATCATTATTACGCTTTTTTTATCGGCTATAACTCTGTCAATAGCCTTCATTATAACCTTCGTTTTTCCGCTTCCGGTAACTCCGTAAAGGAGCGCTGCTTTTGGCGCGTCCTCAAGATAGAGCTGCACTATCTTCCCATATGCCTCGCCTTGAGCACGGGTCAGCATTATTTCGCTTGCGTCCCTTTTTTTTGAATACTCGGCGTAGGGATTTCTCATCGTAAGTGAGCTGGTTATATTAATTATTCCCTTTTCTGCAAGGGCTGAAATATTTGCGGCGCTGACCCCATCTATTTTGCGAAGCTCATCATAATCCGCCGCGCCACACTCTATAAGGTGTTCTAAAGCGGCGCGCTGACCTGCGCTTTTTATTCCCTCTCTGCCACGCCTTGCAAGAAGCTCTTTTGCAAAATCCTTTTCAACGGCAAGGGCGCAGGTTCTCGTGTATTTTTCGTTCAGGTGCGCTGACAGCGCGCCGGGGGGCAGGAGTGTCCTTGCCGCCTCGCCAAACGTACAAAGCGTATATTCCTTTAGAAACAGACATAGCCCGAGCATCTCCTCGGTAAAGGAGAATCGGTCGAATACGACCGAATGCACGGGCTTTATCCTCGCCCCGTCGGTTTCGCTCTTAAGACGGGTGACGACACCGAGTCTTAGCTTGTTTGCGTTTCCAAAAGGGACTTTAACTATAGCTCCTCGGTAAAGGTCTTCACCGCAGGAGTAATCAAACGCTGTGTCAATATGATACGGAGCATCAAGAAGATATATCTCACAATACATTCCGTATCACCTCACAAATCAAAATTTAATCGCTTTCGGGACGCACCATCTTGAATCTTCCGTCAACAAGCTTTGCAATAGCAATCTTTACCGCCTTCTGATCCTTATACTCGGGGTCGATAAGCGCGGCTATCGTCTTGTCGGTTTCGTGATTTTCAATCATCTTCTGCGCCTTAGCCTTCATATCAACGTACTCGTCGGTTACAATACGGGCGCATTTAGCAACGCCGACAACGAGCTCGTAACGGTTGAAGTTACCTGCAGTAAGCTGGTCGATAGTAGGATAAATCATTTTTATATATCTCCGTTTCGTTATTATTCTTCGGTTTCGTCCTCATCGTCGGAGGAATCTCCGCCGCTGAGTCTGTTAGTTATCGTTTCAGCCTGAATAGCTGAAAGTATGACGTGCTCGGAATCGGTTATAATTACGGCTCTCGTGCGTCTTCCGCAGGAAACGTCTATAACCCTGTTATCATCCTTTGCGTCCTGAACCAAACGCTTTATTGGGGCGGAGTCGGGACCTGCAATAGCAACTATTCTGCCCGCGGAAACCATATTTCCAAATCCTATATTGATAAATTTCATACTGCACCTCTACTCAATATTCTGAACCTGCTCGCGAATTTTCTCAAGCTCGCCCTTCATATCCACAACTATCCTTGCAATGCGGGCGTTGTTTGCTTTCGAGCCTATCGTGTTGGTTTCGCGGTTAAGCTCCTGCATAAGAAAATCCAGCTTTCTTCCGGACGGCTCGCGCATATCGCATATGTCATAAAAGGCGCCGAAGTGCGAGCGAAGCCTTACAAGCTCCTCGTCAATCGCAATCTTATCCGCCCAGACAGCGCATTCGGTAAGCAGCCTGTTTTCATCAACCGTGACCGAATTATCTCCAAGTATCTGACGAAGCCGCGCCTCGAGCTTATCACGGTAGCCGACTGTATCCTCCTTGGATATTTTTTCAACCTCGTCGGCAAAGGCTCTGATTTTTTCTATCTTAGCCTTGATGTCACACTCTGCCCGAGCGCCCTCCGCGGTACGCATCTCTACGTATTCCGATATAGCCGCATCAAGCACCGAGCGAATGCACTCCCACTCTGCCTCGACGTCAGCCTCCGGCTTTTCATAAGTAAAAACGTCGGAATTTCTCGCAACGCTCATAACGCTTATATCGTCTTTTATGTTAAAGCTCGACGCAAGGTCGCGCAAAGCGGCAATGTAGCTTTCGGCAAACGCCTTATCGACGGTAACCGAGCCTATCTCAGACGTATGGCGGTCAACGGTTAGGTAAACGTCAACCTTTGCCCGTGATACCGCGTTTTTTTGCACGTACGCCTTTATGCGCTCCTCAAGAAACGAATAGGCGCGCGGCATTTTTACGCTGCAATCAAAAAAGCGGGAATTTACGCTTTTTATTTCAATAGTAACGTCCTTATCCTCACCCTCGCGCTTTGCTCTGCCGAAGGCGGTCATGCTTTTAATCATTTGCCTTATCCTTTGCTACTTTCTTAGAAAGCTTATTGAGAGATTTTATCTCCTCCATAAAGGAATCAACGTCCTGAAACTCACGGTAAACAGACGCGAATCTTATGTATGACACAATATCTATCTCACGCAGATGCTCAAGAACAATCTCACCTATCTGCGTTGACGTAATCTCGGTTGCAATGGAATTCTGAAGCTCAGACTCGATTGCCGTGGCAACAGCCTCAGAATCAACCGGACGCTTCTGGCAAGCGCGCTCAATACCGAGCATAAGCTTGTGCTTATCAAAAAATTCACGCTCCCCGTTGCGCTTTACAACAGCAATCGGAACGGTGTCAACGACCTCATAGGTCGTGAAGCGCTTATTGCAGACCGGGCACTCGCGGCGGCGCTTGATGCTTGCACCGTCATTTACGGGACGCGAATCGAGAACTCTTGAATCCTGAGAATTACACGCGGGACATTTCATAAAAACTCGTACCTAAAAACCTTAAATAAAATAATATACTATATTATACCACAAAGGTAAAATATTGTAAAGGGATTTTAAAAAAATATTTTATGCAAAAAAAGATGGGCTTCCGTTTTTCATATATGCAAATAACAGTTTGCATTTCAAAAAGGAAAGCCCGCAGCGTGTCAAATTATTTTGATTATTTTTTCTTTTTAGCAAAAAGGTTTTCAAGAGCCTGTATCCTAAGACGCGAGAAAAATTTAAAGGTAAGCGGCCACACCGCGCCTGCAAACATCACTATAAGGAAGTATCTGACGCCTCTTGCAACGTACTCGTTGCCAAAGAGCCACACGAGCGGTAAGGAAAGCCCTGACTTGATTGCAAGTACGCCGCCCAGTCCTAAAACGAGCTTTATTATCTGCGCGTACCATGCAGCCTCGGTTTCAAACCTTACGTACCTAGTATCGAGTATATATACGGGAATCATTGCGAGAGTGCATCCAAAAAGCGTTGATGCGTTTTTCATACCGCTTGCCAGGTTATTCGGGTCGACACCTTCGGCAGACATCAGAAAGACGTATAGCAAAAGCCCGAGCGAGAGAAGAACCGACAGCACCATAATGTACGGCACAGCCCTATGAAAACGCTCCTCAGTTGTGAATATGGGGTATAGACAAAATACAAGAAGCGCCGCTAAGCCGAGCGATACGCATACGTCAAGTGGTGTGTGTACTCCAAGATACATTCTCGAAAAGGCTACGAGCGCTATAACCGCAACCGAAAGAATTCGAATCGGAGTTCGAGAAGAATATCTTCCGATAGCCCCAAACGTTCCTGCAACGTTCTGCGTATGTCCTGAGGGGAAGGAGTACCCGGTCGCCTCGGCTCTCGCGCTCTCAACTATCGTGAAGGAAGGGTCGCGAACCCAAGGGCGCGGTATTTTAAAGGCGAGCTTTGCCGCTTGGTTTATAACCGTGCCGACGAGTCCTGTAATCAGAATATAATATCCTTCCCTTTTACTCACGCACCAGAAGAACACCAGCGCAAGAACTAAAAACACGGTTTCCTCACCTATATGAGTTATCAACGAGAATAACGAATCAAGAAAGGGATTCCTTATTTTTTCAAGCAGGTATAAAAATTTCATAAATATCTCCTTACAGGTAGATATACATAAACACGCCGACCCATTGCAAAACAGCGCCCGCAAGCACGAAAAAGTGCCAGATGAAGTGCGACACACGGGTCTTCATTGCGAAAGGAATTATTCCGAGCGAATATACTATTCCTCCGCCGAGTATATAGAAGCAAAACCACGGGTCGTTTGCCAGCATTCGCGGCATAAACATAATTCCGCACCAGCCAAGTATGACATAAAGCGGAATATGAATAAACCGTAGTCGCGTAGGTCCGAAAACGCATACAAACGTTATCCCTGCTATAATCACAGCCCACTGCACTATGAAGAACACAAGGCCGAATACACCTCCGATATAAGAAAGGAGTATCGGCGCAAAGGTTGCTCCGATAAGCAGGTATATGCAGGAATAGTCGAAACGTCTGAATATACGCTTTACACGGCTTCCGTACGGAAACGCGTGGTATAGACAGCTCATTGTGAACATTACGAAAAGTCCGAAAAAGTATACCCATGCGCCGACACGCTCACGGGGCGTGTCAGCATAGATAATCATAAATACTATCGCAAAGACCGCAAAAACCGAGCCTGCGCCGTGCGTTACCGCGTTCCCTATTTCTTCAAGAAGCGCTCTTTTAGGCGGGTTTTGCGGCGCGCGTCTGCCGGTTTCTGCTGCAGCGATGGAAGTTTTCTCTATCCTCTCTTCCTTGAGGGATGAAATTTTTGCCGAGTATTCCTTGCGGTTTTCTTTTTTTGTTCTCTTATATGAGCCCTTGATTTCTCTTTTTTGCGCTTTATAAGAACTCTTTATTTCTTCAAAATTCATATCATTAAGAGCAACGCCATAAGCGGCATAGTTATTATCGAAATTATGGTTGACACCGCAACAATCTTGCTTACGTAAGCAGAATCGCAATCATACTTTTCCGCAAACATCGTTGCGCTTGTTGCCACGGGGGCAGACGCCATTATAAGAACAGATGTCATAACGTCTATGTGCAAATCAAGGAATATACCTGCAACCCGCATAAGTGCAAATACAGCGACGGGAAGCAAAACGTGGCGAAGCGCGAGGCAGACGTACAAATCCTTTTCACGAAAGAATCCCTTGAGGTCGATTTCGGCAAGCCTCAGTCCGAGAACCACCATAGAAAGCGGAGCAACGAGTGCTTTAAGTCCGTCTAGCACCTCAACTATAAATCTTGAATATACCGGCATAGATTCCTTCGGGACGCTTGCATCAAGCGACAGAAAGAAGCAGACAAGACCAACAAATGCTGCAAGCATCGTGGGGTGAAGCG
The DNA here is from genome assembly GCA_045656445.1 of Eubacteriales bacterium. Taxonomy (GTDB): domain Bacteria; phylum Bacillota; class Clostridia; order Oscillospirales; family CAG-272; genus UBA1740. The sequence continues at coordinate 14,960 of JAZORD010000004.1, forward strand.
CAACCTTGGCAAAATTGATGCCGTCGTTTTTACGCATATGCTCGCCGTCGTCTATACCGTCACCGTCTATATCCCTGTTTGCCGTGCAGATATACACACCGAGTGTCCAAAGAAATCCGTTAAAGGTAATATTATAGATTGAAGCGTATATCAAAGCCTCGCTTCCTATAACCGATTCTATAAGCGGCATACCCATAAACGCCGCATTTGAGAATATCGTGGCGAATCTCAGCATACTCCTTTTACCGTCGGGTGATTTTTTGAAGCAAAGGAAGGTCAGCGCGGTAAATATTATATGAGCTATCACCGAAAACACGAAAACCCAAAGCATATTTACGAGTATTCTGCTGTCGTAGGCTCTGAGATAGGAACGGAGTATCAAGGCGGGTTGAGCTATATACAAAACAAGATTTGACAGTCCCTTTCCAAGCCCGTCAGTAGCGAGGTTGCATTTTTTCATAATAATGCCCGGGGTCATCATAACGAAAAATATGCCGACTGTGTAGATTAATTTATAAGCAATATCCATTTTTTCTCCAAGTAAAACACGGGCAAAAGCTGCCCGTGTTGATAATTTTAACCTATAAGCGCCTTAACGCAGCTTGCGATTTTCTCATCCTTGCAGTTGGCGAAGAAATACTCCTTGAATTTAGGACCGCCAAGAGCGCCGAGAACAAGCTCGCGGTCGAGGTTTTCAAGAATGTAAACCATATCGGTATGAGTTACCTTTTTAACCTCGTCAAGAATTTTCTTGTTTCTCTGCTCGGGTACTGCTCTTTCACGGGGATAACCAAGACCCCATTCGGAAACAAAGAGCTTTTCGAAAACGTACTGAAGGTTAAGCTCACAGCCCCAGCCCCAGCCCTTTGCAAAGGGCATAGCTATTGCGTTGCCGTTATTAACCTGAGTGAACTGATAGGCGTCGGTGGGGTCTACAACGTGACCGCAAAGAACTCCGGGGAAGGAGTTGCAGGCGAGCATTGCGCCCTCGCCGGTTCCGCATCCCGTGATTACAAGGTCACAAGCGCCGGAATTAAGAAGAGTTGCGGCAAGGATACCTATCTGAACGTAGGTGAGCTGCTCCTTGTCCTCAGCAGAATACATACCGTAGTTAAAAACCTCGTGACCGAGGGGCTCTACTACGCTTTTGAGTGTGTCGCAGATGAGCGCGTTCTTAGCCGCCTGGCTGTTTTCGTTAATAAGTGCGATTTTCATTTGTCGATTACCTTTCTGTATATATCAATTTTTTAATTACAGAGTTTAAATTACGGAGTAAGTCTGTTAGGTCCGCGGAAGAGGAATTCAACCTCTTTTATCGAAAGTCCGAGGAAAAGCATCGTAAGACGGTCTATACCAAGACCGAAGCCACCGTGGGGCGGACAGCCGTATCTGAAGAACTCAAGATAGAACTTGACGTCATCGGCAAGTCCTTTTTCCTCTGCCTGAGCGCGAAGCACCTCGTATCTATGCTCTCTTTGCGCGCCCGTGGTTATCTCAACGCCGCGCCAGATAAGGTCGTAGCCCTGGGGCACACCGTTTTCATCCCGCATATGATAGAAAGCTCTTTCCTTTGCGTCGTAATCGGTAATAAAGAGAAATTCGTGACCGAACATATCGCGGGAAAGCTGCTTTGTCATTCTCTCAGCCTCTGTCGTAAGGTCGCCCTTGACCTCGTCGGGAACGGTGAATCCGTATCTTTTCTCAAGCTCTTTATAAACGTCTGAGAGCTTCATTCTCGGAAAAGGAAGGGTGGGAACAACAAGCTCCTCACCGGTAATCTCCAAAACAGCCTCGCCATACTTCTCCTTAACCTTTGCTATCGCGTAGGTAAGAAGCTCCTCTTCAATTTTCATAACGTCCTCAAAGCTCGTTATATAAGAAAATTCAAGGTCGAAGCCGGTAAACTCGGTTGCGTGCTTGTTTGTATAGGATTTCTCTGCTCTGAATACAGGGCCCGTTTCAAATATTCTCTCAAGACCCGCTGCCATAGCCATCTGCTTATAGAACTGAGGTGACTGAGCAAGATATGCCTTCGTGTCAAAATACTTAACCTCAAAGACGTCAGAGCCGGATTCGCTTGCGGCCGCTATGAGCTTCGGCGTGTGGATTTCAATAAAGTTTTGCTTTAAGAGAAACTCGCGCATAGCACCGGTAAGGGTGGTCTGAAGTCCGAGCATAAGACGGTTTACGTCACGGCGAAGGTCAATCCATCTGTAGTCCATCTTAACGTCAATATCCGAGTCATCCTTAATAGGAAGCGCGTCTGCAACAGATTCAATTTTCATATTTTCGGGGTACATTTCTATTCCGCCGAGCTTTACGTATTCGCTCGCGACGACCTCGCCCTCAAAGGTAACTACGGAGTGTATGGTTAGCTTGTCGAGCATTTCAGTCATTTCGGGATGCTCTTCCTTAATAACCGTAACCTGCATTTTACCCGTAATATCCTTAACGACGATGAACGCCATGTTTTTCTTATTGCGGAAATTTTCGACAAAGCCTTGTATACGGCGCTTGCCGGGGGTTATGTCCTTTATATAGGTTCTTTCCATACTTATCACTTTCCTTTAGCTAAATTATTACTATTGTATTATATATTAATCAGCCTCTGTTGTCAAGTGCTTTCATTCATTTAAGCGCTCCTCTTATATCAATTTTTTTCGGTTTTAGGTATTGAAAAATCCCTGAGTGTGTGCTATAATCTTGTTATCGTTTTTGTCGCTGCTTGCGACGGAAGGAGAGCTTATGACTAAAAATAAAATCATTTTAATTTGTCTTGTCGTGCTTGCCGCCCTGCTCATTGGACTCGTTGCGGCAGAAACCATCGTAACCAACCGCTCAAACGAGGGGCTTAATCCACCGCCAATAGCGGAAAGAGAGCCCACGACGCACGTTAAATTCTATTCCGAGGGCTTCTTCGGCTACGCTGAAAAGGGTAATTTTAAGTATTGGTCTATATCCCATTTTGCACCGATTATCCTTTTTGCAATATGCGTTTATCTTATCTACCGCTACCGCGATAGGCTTAAAAACTGGAAGCACGAGGAAAACTTCAGATTTATATTCGCCGCAGTGATGCTGTTTGCTGAAATGTCTTACTTCTGGAGGCTTTTATACGTTGGAAGCTCGGAGCCCGGGACGACGCTTGACCTTCTTGACAAGCTTCCGCTTCAGGTTTGCGAGTGGACTTGTATTTTCGCCATCTTTATGATAACGAAAAAAAGCAAGGCGCTCTACCCTGTCTGTTTTTACGTTTGCTTTACGATAGGAATTTTCCCGATGCTCACCCCCTCGGTAATAACCACGACGGGACCGGCATATTACAGATATTACCAGTATTGGCTTGAGCACCTGCTTCCCCCGATGGCAGTATTTTATATGACCTTCGTTCACGGATTCCGCCCAACCAAGCGCGGAATTATTCCCGCGGTGGCGTTTATGGGAATTTTAACAACCCTTGCTCTTATATGCAACGCAAACATTCCCGAAGCAAACTATCTCTATCTTGCCCAAGGAACAGCAGACGGCGGCGGCTCTATTATGGACCCCATCCGCGACCTTGTCGGCGGCAGCACCGTAGCTCTTCTTGTCTTGCTTTCGGCAGTAGTAGTTGGAATATTTTTCCTCGCGTATTACATATACACGCTGATAATTAAGCTGTCAAAAAGGAACTCTACCGAAAATTTGGAAAGCTCGCGAGTTACCGCGGACGACGAAATCCGTGAAGAAATAAAAATGGACTGAATCTTAGCAAATCCAGTCCAAATACCCCGATTTAAAGGTCGGGGTATTATTTTTATCGCAGTTTATATAAAACCGTCCCTACCGTAGTAAAGGTCGCGTTTTTCCTCCTCGGAAAGCTCGTCGATGTCAAGGCCCTGACGCATAGCAGTCCAAGCCCTGTTGGGCACAGGAGGATTGAATGCGGGAAGCTCGATGCCGGGTGTGTTAATGCCGGGAACTGCGTCCTTATATCCTGTGTCACGGCTTTTAGGCGCGTCGCCGCCGTTCATTATTTTGGGAAGCTGATTATCACTTGTGTTGCGGTCTTTATTTTCTTTCATAACAATCTCCATTCTGTGTGAGTTAGTCACTGTTATATTTTGCGTTTTGAGAAGAATTATACTTGAAAGAAAACTTTTTTTATGTTAAAATATAAAAAATGCAGGAAGGGAGAGGCAAAAGTTGCTTTATAATAATCTTAGCGGCTATTTCAGAGAAAAATACGGCACAAGACTAAAAAAAATATGCATCGACGGCGGCTTTTCCTGCCCGAACAGAGATGGAAAATGCGGCACGGGTGGCTGTATATACTGCGGAGAGCGCGGCGCAGGCGAGCATATTGACCAGAGCGCCTCAATCAGCAATCAGGTAAAATCAGCGATTGACAGCAGCAAGCCTGCGGATAAGTTCATCGCTTATTTTCAAAACTTTTCAAATACATACGCTGACCCTTCCACAC
>JAZORD010000005.1:0-4528 GCA_045656445.1 Eubacteriales bacterium
CATCGGTAAGGGTCTTGGCGCTTCTCCCGGAGCTGCTTGCGGTAAGGTTGTATTCACAGCTGAGGACGCAGAGGCTTGGAAGGCAAGAGGCGAGAAGGTAGTTCTTGTAAGACTTGAGACATCTCCCGAAGATATCACAGGTATGAAGGCTTCTCAGGGTATCCTTACAGTTCGTGGCGGTATGACCTCTCACGCAGCCGTTGTTGCTCGTGGTATGGGTACTTGCTGCGTATCAGGTTGCGGCGACATCAAGATGGACGAAGAGAACAAGAAGTTCGAGCTTGCAGGTAAGACATTTACCGAGGGCGACTACATCTCCATCGACGGTTCTACAGGTAACATCTACGACGGCATCATCCCCACAGTTGATGCACAGATCGTTGGCGAGTTCGAGACAATCATGAACTGGGCTGACGAGTTCAGAACCCTTAAGGTTCGTACAAACGCTGATACTCCTGCTGACGCTAAGAAGGCACGTGAGCTCGGCGCTGAGGGTATCGGTCTCTGCCGTACAGAGCACATGTTCTTCGAAGAGGACAGAATCGCAGCATTCAGAGAAATGATCTGCGCTGACACTGTTGAAGAGAGAGAAGCTGCTCTTGACAAGATCCTTCCCTACCAGCAGAGCGACTTCGAGGCTCTCTACGAGGCTCTCGAGGGCAACCCTGTAACAATCCGTTTCCTTGATCCCCCTCTCCACGAGTTCGTTCCCACAGAAGAGGCTGACATCAAGCTTCTCGCTGATGCACAGGGCAAGTCCGTTGAGGACATCAAGGCTATCATCGCATCTCTCCACGAGTTCAACCCCATGATGGGTCACCGTGGCTGCCGTCTTGCAGTAACATACCCCGAAATCGCAGCAATGCAGACAAAGGCTGTTATCCGTGCAGCTATCAACGTCAAGAAGGCACATGCAGACTGGAACCTTGTTCCCGAAATCATGATTCCCCTTGTTGGCGAAGTTAAGGAACTTAAGTTCGGTAAGGATGTTGTTGTTAAGACAGCTGACGCTGAAATCGCAGCAGCAGGCGTAGAGCTCAAGTACGAAGTTGGTACAATGATCGAGATCCCCAGAGCTTGTATCACAGCTGACGAGATCGCTAAGGAAGCTGAGTTCTTCTGCTTCGGTACAAACGATCTTACTCAGATGACATTCGGCTTCAGCCGTGATGACGCTGGTAAGTTCCTCAATGCTTACTATGATACAAAGATCTACGAATTCGATCCGTTTGCAAAGCTTGACCAGAACGGCGTTGGCGCTCTTATGGAAATGGCAGTTGCAAAGGGTAAGGCAAGCGGCAAGAACCTCCACTACGGTATCTGCGGCGAACACGGCGGCGATCCCACATCAGTTGAATTCTGCCACAAGATTGGCCTCAACTATGTATCCTGCTCACCCTTCCGCGTTCCGATTGCTCGTCTTGCAGCAGCTCAGGCAGCTATTAAAGACTAAGGGGAAAACTCAGGTTTAACTTAAATGAAAATTATCCGTCCGAGAAATCGGGCGGATTTTTTATGTGTTGAACAGAAAAGTAAAAAGTGGTATAATTATCTCAACAAATGAGAATTTTACGGGTGGCTCTTTATGTTTACTACAAAAACAAAATCTAACGATATTTTCCAATTACCAAAAATAACAGTAGATTTCATGAGAGAAATGGGCTTTATTAAACCAATGCATGGAGTAGGTCAACCACCTTTTATAGGCATTGATTTTTCGATGTGTGATTATCTTAAAAAAGCACATATTCCGTATTCCCGTTTACACGATGTCGGAGGACCGTTCGGTGGAAATCTTTACGTGGATATCCCTAATATTTTTCGTGACTTTTCTTGTGACCCTGAAGACCCTCAGAGTTATGATTTTGCTTTTACTGACTTACTCATAAAAGAACTTATTGAACGTGAAATTGAGCCATTTTTCCGTTTGGGTGTTACGATTGAAAACTATCGTAAAATTAAAGCTTACCGAATCAACCCACCAAATGACTATGAAAAATGGGCAAAAATCTGCGAAGGTATTATCCGTCATTACACAGAAGGTTGGGCAGATGGTTTTCACTATAAAATAACCTACTGGGAAATTTGGAACGAACCAGACAATTTTGAAGACCCCGAAGAAAATCAAATGTGGACTGGTACACCCGAAGATTATTACAAATTATATGAAGTTGCATCAAAACACTTAAAAGAAATTTTCCCACACCTAAAAATAGGCGGTTATGCAAGTTGCGGTTTTTATGCTATTACAGATAGTCATACTAACGTTGGTGCCTGTTCACCAAGATACCAGTATTTTATTGATTTCTTTGACGGATTTTTAGCATATATTAAGTCGCATAATTGCCCTCTCGACTTTTTCTCGTGGCACAGTTATGCAGACGTTGAGGCAAATATCAAGTGGGCAGAATACGCTCGTAACAAATTAAATGAGGCAGGCTATAAAGATACAGAGCACACTTTAAACGAATGGAATTGGCAACCTGAATTAAAAGGAACAACCAAACACGCTACACTCACTTGTGCAATGCTACTCTCTTTACAAAACACATCACTTAACAGTGCAATGTTTTATGACGCAGGTTGCAATACGGGAATATATGCAGGACTTTTTGACTGTGTAACATTCAAACCATTGCCAACCTATTATTCCTTTGTAGCTTTCGGTGAACTTTACAAACATGGTAAACAAGTTTATGTCGGTGAATTGCCCGAAAAAGTATATGCTTGTGCATCAAAAGAAAAAGACGGATGCTTTGTTATAGCAAACACAAATGAAAAAGATATAAATATTACTCTTGATGTGAATGGTATAAGTGATATAACGGAATGTAAAATTATAAAAAACGGTGTTGTTTGGGAAGATTATGAATTTAAAAATATCCTCCCCGCAGAATCTGTAATTTATATTAAATTCGATTTATGATACCATTCATAAAAGAACTTTATATTCAAAAGATAAACAAACTTGAATTTGTGGAGATGTCATTATGGAGTTAAATGTTAATTCCCCAGCATATTATACGGACCATTATGGAATTGATAATGAAGTTTATAAATTTTTTCAAAAAGCTTATTTTTACTTTTCAGATAAAGAATATAGTGAAATATTAAAATTTGTCGGTATTTTACCAATAGCAGCACCGCAGGAGCTATATGATAGCGGTGCTTGGAAAGAATCTGTGCAATTAATAAGCAATAAAAGTTGTGCTATAATTTCCCTAAGAATGAACTTTGAAGAATACTATGGTGCTGATAGTACTAAAAAAATAATGTTAACAAAAGAATTGATTTTAAAAGGCATAAGAACAATAAAATCAAGAGTTGGTTTTAATTATGAAGAATTTGAAAGAGATTTTAATCAGCTAAGTATTGATTAACAAATTCCAATTTGTAGGTGAGATAATATTTCCCCACTTTGCTAACCGCTACCCAGGCAGCAATCGCTGAAATGAAATAAGTTTAATTATTACGGAATAAGCAAATAAACAAACAGTCCCCTTGGAGCAATCCAAGGGGATTTTTGTGTGCATTGAATTTTGGGGATAAAGATGGTATAATAAGAGTGATTTATAAACTTGATTTGCTAGCAACAGGAATTAAGGAGAGTTTAAAATGAAATATGTAAAAACAGAAAAATATGATACTGATTTAATTAAGCAAAAAATCATGGGACCTAATCCGTTAAAATTAGAAGAAGAACTGATGATTGACAATAGAATTAAAACAGGTGCTATTGTTATGGATTTAGGTAGCGGGCAAGGAATCACATCTGTATTTTTAGCAAAAGAATATGGATTTAAGGTTTATGCAACCGACCTTTGGAGCGAGAAAGAAGAAAATCAGAAATTCTTTTCTGAAATGGGATTAACAGAGGATGAAATTATTGCTGTAAAAGCAGATGCTACGGAATTAAAATACGAAAAAGAATTCTTCGATGCAGTTGTTAGCACAGATTCCTACAATTATTTCGGAAGAGATGCAGGCTTTCTGGATGAAAAACTATTACCTTTTGTAAAAAAAGGCGGTTACATTTATATAGTTGTTCCGGGAATGAAAAAAGACTGCCACAATAATATTCCAAAAGAGCTATTATTATCTTGGACTCCTGAACAATTAGATTATATCCACGATATCAATTATTGGAAAAACATGATTTCAAAATCCAAAAACAGCGAGCTTATTTCCATTTTTGAAATGGAAAGCAATGAAGAATGTTGGAACGATTGGATACAGTGCGATAATGAATATGCCATAAACGACAGAAAGGCAATTGACGCGGGAGCGTGTAATTATTTGAACTTTATCGCTATTGTTTTAAAGAAAAAATAGGAACAGCGTATGGTGAGAATATTGGCAACAGAATATCAATATATTACACTTCGTGAAAAGCCTGAACTGATGCTTAGGGCAGCGGAGTGCTTCAGTAGTAAATGGTCGGCACCCTATAAAGCATATCTCGAATGTATGACCGCATACTTGCAAAACAAAACCGAATACGGCTGGTATCTTTGTTTGCACGAAGGTC
>JAZORD010000006.1:0-36409 GCA_045656445.1 Eubacteriales bacterium
CATGGCTACGATCCGACTTGGAGCTGTTTTCCGGTGTTATGGTATTTAAGAGCAAGTCTCTTTTCCGTATGCTGCCTGAGATGGGATGCGATAATGTTCAAAAGGAGTATTATATAACCGAGGTCCCTGAGCTTATGGCGAGGCGCGGTATGAAGGTTGAAACCTACTTCACAAAGGACGGCGATGACCTTCGCGGTATCAATACCCCCGAGGATTTGGAAATCTGCGAGCGTATTTTGCAAGAGAGAATGTCCTTGAAGGCTAGGTAGATTTAAAATTAACACGGGATAGCTTATTCGGATAATAAAATAAGCTTCAAAATAAAAGCAAAGAGTCGGCTCAAGCTTGAAAAATGGGAGCCGGCTCTTTTTTGGGGTTTGTAGTACTGTGGGTAAAATACGCCACTATTTTATTTTATATTTGTTTGGTTTTGCTATTGTAATTCAATTAAAAGTGTGCTAGAATTATTAAGGTTTGCTGTAATTTGGATTGTGGATATTTGATTTGAAAATATTCAACGCAATTTTCGCAAGCTATTTTTAGTGTTTTTTATAAAATTTACATAAACGAATGGAGAGAAAAATGAAAAACAAGACAAAGACGAAAAAAATTCTTTTAGCTTTGCTTATGTTTTCGATTCTGTTGTGCCTGATTGCTTCAATAACAGTTTGTGCAGAAGGCACAGACGAGGTGGTTAAGACGGACGAAAACAAAATCCCGATAATCGGAAACATATTTGACATTACGTGGAAGCAGATAGTTATGTGGGCGATAGGCGGGGTGCTCATTTATCTTGCTATTGCTAAGGATATGGAGCCGACGCTTCTTCTTCCTATGGGCTTTGGCGCGATACTCGTAAACCTTCCCAATACGGCTGCAATAGGCGCACACGGACCTATATCCATTCTCTTCAATTTCGGTATAGAAAACGGTGAGCTTTTTCCGCTTCTGCTCTTTATCGGTATAGGCGCGATGATAGATTTCTCGCCATTGCTTTCCAACCCCAAGCTCTTCCTGTTCGGCGCAGCGGCTCAGTTCGGTATTTTCATAACTCTGGGACTTGCGGCTCTTTGCGGATTCTCTCTTACCGACTCGGCTTCGATAGCTATCATAGGCGCGGCTGACGGTCCTACCGCAATCTTCGTTGCAAACGTTCTGAAATCTCAGTATCTTCCTGCTATAATGGTTGCAGCTTATTCGTATATGGCGCTCGTTCCTGTTATTCAGCCTCCGGTAATCCGTTTGATTACCACGAAAAAGGAGCGCCTTATCCGTATGGATTATTCCGCAGGAGACGTAAAGAAGATAACCAAGATTCTTTTCCCGATAGTAGTTACTATCATCACGGGAATTATAGCTCCCGACTCCGCGGTTCTTATAGGCTTCCTTATGTTCGGTAACCTTATCCGTGAGTGCGGCGTTCTTAACGCGCTTTCCGAAACTGCGCAGAAGGTTCTTGCAAACCTCATAACGCTTCTTCTCGGTATAACTATTGCGGCTCAGATGACTGCTGATAAGTTCATTCAGTGGCAGACACTTCTCATTATAGCTCTCGGTCTCTTTGCTTTCGTATTTGACACCGTCGGCGGAGTAATGTTTGCAAAGTTTATAAATCTCTTCTCAAAGAAAAAGATGAACCCCATGATAGGCGCGGCGGGTATTTCCGCATTCCCTATGTCCTCCCGTGTTATTCATAAAATGGGACTTGAAGAGGACCCCTCAAACTTCCTTCTTATGCACGCGGCAGGCGCAAACGTTTCCGGTCAGATAGCATCGGTTATTGCCGGCGGACTTCTTCTCGCTCTCGTTGGCGGTTAATAAAATCGGAGGTATTTGGTAATGATTAAAGTATTAAGTAATATCGGCGTCTTTCTCGAAACGCTTCCCATAATCGCAATTAGCCTTGTTGGAATATTCGGCGTTACGGCATTTATAATTCTCGTCGTGCACCTTCTTAATAAGGGCGCAAATTGGCTGGAAGAAAGAAAGAATAACGGAGATAATCCCCAGTAAATTTGGAGTTTGTTATGCGTAAAACAAAAATAATATGTACAATAGGTCCTGCCTCTGATAATGAGGTAATCCTTGAAAAAATGTGTCGTGCGGGAATGAACGTCGCAAGGCTTAATTTCTCGCATGGGACACACGCCGAGCATAAAGAAAAAATTGATATGATAAAGCGGGTTCGCGAAAAGCTCAACCTGCCTATTGCAATTATGCTTGATACAAAAGGTCCTGAATACAGAATAAAAACCTTCAAGGACAAAAAAATATTTTTGCGCGAGGGTGACAGATTCGTTTTCACTACCGATGAAGTTGTCGGTGACAACACCCGCGTATCCGTAACCTATGAAAACCTTATTGACGAATTGAACGTCGGCGACAGAATTCTCGTAAACAACGGACTCGTTATTTTCGAGGTTGAGGAGCTTTGTGAAAGCAATGCGGTTTGTAAGGTTATTGCGGGCGGTGAGCTGTCAGACAGAAAAAGTATGCATTTTCCTAATAAGGTATTCACGCAGGAATATCTTTCAGAGCAGGATAAGGCAGATCTCCTTTTCGGCATAGAAAATCAGGTTGATTTTGTTGCGGCATCTTTCGTTTCGACAAAATCCGATATTGCATCCGTAAGAACCTTTCTTAACGAAAACGGCGGTGAAGATATTGATATAATAGCCAAGATAGAAAATCGCGCAGGCGTCAACAACATAGACGAAATATGCGATATAGCTGACGGCATTATGGTCGCCAGAGGCGACCTTGGCGTTGAAATTCCCTTTGTTGAGGTGCCGGCAGTACAAAAATTCCTCATAAAGAAGTGTCGCCTTCTCGGCAAGAGAGTAATCACAGCAACTGAGATGCTTGAGTCAATGATAACCAACCCACGCCCAACTCGTGCGGAGATTTCCGACGTTGCTAACGCCGTTTATGACGGCTCGTCGGCTCTTATGCTCTCCGGAGAAACTGCAGCGGGTAAATATCCCGTGGCGGCTGTCAAGAATATGGCGGAGATAGCGGAGTTTACGGAGCAGAGAATAGATTACAAGACGTGGTTCACAACGACCGAGTACAGAATTAGAAACAATCTTGATGCGGTTTCCCACGCGACCTGTTCTATGGCGATAGACGTTGGCGCAAAATGCATCGTGGTTAACTCGAAAAGCGGAAGAACAGCTCGAATGGTTAGCCGTTTTCGCGCACCGTGTGATATAATCGGCATGACAACCGATGAGAGAGCGTGGCGAAAGCTAAATTTAAGTTGGGGAGTAACTCCGGCTATGAGCGAGGAATATAATTCAATTGAGGTTGTGTTCTATCAGGCTCTCAGAACTGCGGCAAAAATGTTTTCACTTAAATCCGGTGATAACGTAGTTCTGACGGGCGGTCAGATAAACGGTACTCCCGGAAATACCAACACCATAAAGGTGGAAAAGATAAAATAAAGAGTTATGGGCTGTCTTGGAAATAAAGACAGCCTTATGATTATCAGAAGGGCGTTGTAATGAGGACAGATGCTGAAAAAATCTATAAAAGTGCCATAAAAGCCGCATTGCCTGACTCGGTAGTCAGAGATGGTATTGAAAGGCTTACGCTTCCTGAAGGCAGGCTGATTCTCGTGGCAATAGGAAAGGCGGCTTACAGAATGGCAAGCTGCGCCGCTGATATTCTGGGTGACAGAATAGATAAGGGAATCGTTATAACTAAATACGGACACAGCGAGGGGACAATAGACGGCATCGAGATATACGAGGCGGCGCATCCGATTCCCGACGAAGCAGGAATACGAGCAACCGAGCGCGTGCTTGAAATTACCTCGTCACTATCAGAGTGCGACACCGTGCTTTTTCTTGTATCGGGAGGTGGTTCCTCGCTTTTCGAGAGTCCCTTGTGCTCACTTCCTGAGCTTGCAAAGCTTACCGAAGCTCTTCTCGCTTCGGGCGCGGATATAAATGAGATAAATGCGGTACGCAAGCATGTATCAAAGGTAAAGGGCGGAAGATTTGCCGAGCACGTATACCCTGCAAAGATTTTTGCGGTGGTTTTATCTGACGTTATAGGAAACAGAATAGATACTATCGCCTCAGGTCCGGCAGCGCCGGATGAGAGCACGGCTTATGACGCGAAAAGTATTCTGGAAAAATACGGTATTGAGCAGTCCGTAGGTGTAAAAGGTGCTCTTTGTCGAGAAACTCCTAAAAGTGTATCCAACGCCGAGCATTTTATAGGCGGAAGCGTCCTACAGCTTTGCAATGCCGCCAAGAAAACAGCAGAGAGTCTTGGATATAAAACCGAGATTTTAACTGCCGAGGAGCGCGGCGATGCGCGTGAGGTAGGTTTGCGTCTGGCAAAAATCTGTTGTGAAAAATGTGGCACGCATACCCCTCTTGCATTTATTGTGGGCGGAGAAACCGTGGTAAAGCTGAGAGGTGACGGTCTTGGCGGAAGAAATCAGGAGATTGCGCTCTCAGCATCAGCGCTTATATCCGGAAAGCGCAATGTTGTGGTGTTTTCGGTAGCCTCTGACGGTACTGACGGTCCAACTGATGCCGCCGGTGGATTTGTCGACGGAGATAGCTTTGTAAAAATGGAGGCTGTAGGAGCAAAGCCACTTTCGGCTCTTGAAAATAACGACTCCTATCACGCTTTAAAGGCTATTGGCAGTCTAATTATTACAGGTCCGACGGGTACTAACGTAAACGATATATCCGTGGCACTGATAAGAGTAGATGGGGTGGATGAAACTATCAGCAAACGCCGATTTGCAAACCTGGAAAGAGTGCTAAACTTCGGTATTTTGCAAAAATGAAAATAGCGGCAGAAAAAACGATTCTGCCGCTTATAATTTTGTCTTCACAGTTTTTATTTAAAGAATATGCAAGAGCTTTTTCTTCGCCTTTGACGGTGAAAATCCGTAGTATTTTTTGAATTTGTCCGAGAAGTAATTTGAGTCGTTGAAGCCGCAGGCGTAGGCTATTTCACAGATGGTTTTGCCGGGCTCGTTTTTCAGCATATACTCAGCCTTTTGCAGTCTTACGAGAGTGAGAAATTCTGAAAAACCAAAGCCGGTTTCCTTCTTAAAGGTTCTTGAAAGATGCTCAGCGCTTACGGCATGTCTTTTTGACATATCCGACAGCGTTATCTCGTTCATATAGTTTTTCTGTATGTGCTTAACGGTTTCCTCAATGAAAATACTGCTCGCATTAACAGCCGTGCGTTTGCTTGTATTCCTGGCAAGAAGAAAGAAAAGCTCAAAGGTCAGGCATTTAAGCGCCTCATTTCTGAAAGCATCGTCCTTTTCGTATTCCTCGCCGATTTTTTCGAGAAGCGATTCAATTTCAAAGGTTATATGAGGGTTTCGGTATATGTAGGTCATAGAGGGAATTATGTCTAAAACGCTTTTTGGAATATAGTCGGAGGAACAGTTAATAAGCGCTCTCGTATGGGGCTGCTGTGTGTAGTTGGTCTTGTGTATAACCCCCTCGGGAATCAAAACCACGTCACCAATCTTTATCTCATAGGAGCGGTTGTCTATAAAGTAATTGCAATGTCCGTCCTTGAGATAGTAAATTTCAAATGCTCCGTGATAGTGGCGCGTGCATTGACTGTGCGTTTTATTTTCAGCCTTGTCAAAATAATAGGTGGCATCGATTGTTTTTGTATTATCGGTCATAGCTCACTCCGCTAGTTTGATAACTCAAGTATAGCACTTTATATCAAAAAAATCAAGAATTTTCCCTAAAATAATCAAAGAAACTAAGGTAATTTCATTTTTTTTGATGTAAAATTATAGTATAAAAATTAAAAGAGGAAGGTTCTTTGAATGAAATACATAGGAAATAAGGTTGAAGGAATCAAAATAGCTTATGTTGGCGGCGGTTCTCGCGGCTGGGCGTGGGGACTTATGAGCGATCTCGTAACAGCACCGGATATAAGCGGTGATGTATATCTTTACGATATAGATTACGAGGCTGCGTGCCACAACGAAATAATAGGCAACAAATACAACGAAGTTGAGGGTGCAAAAACCAAATGGAATTATAAGGCGGTAAAGACCATCGGCGAGGCGCTTACCGGTGCAAAATTTGTCGTAGTTTCTATACTTCCCGGCACCTTTGACGAAATGGACAGCGACGTTCATACTCCGGAAAAATACGGAATCTATCAGCCCGTGGGCGACACTGCCGGCCCCGGCGGTATAATAAGAGCTCTTCGTACTATGCCTATGATGGAAGAGATAGCTCTTGCGGTTAAGGAGTTTTGTCCTGACGCTTGGGTTATAAACTACACAAACCCCATGGCGCTTTGCGTTAAGGCTATGTACGACGCTTTCCCTGAAATTAAGGCATTTGGATGCTGCCACGAGGTGTTCAGCACGCAGAAGCTTATGTGCGACGCTCTTGAAGAGCTTCGCGGAGTAAAGCCTGCTGACCGTTCAGAAGTTCGCGTAAACGTCGTGGGAGTAAACCATTTTACTTGGCTTACTTCTGCCAAGTACCGTGATATAGACGTTATGCCCGTATATGCAGAATACGTGGAAAAATACAAGGACGGTATTGCTGAAAAGGACTCAAACTGGATGAACAAGGTTTTCAGATGTCACCAACTGGTTAAATTCGACCTCTTTAAGCGCTACGGTGCAGTGGCTGCGGCAGGCGACCGTCATCTTGCGGAATTTTGCGAGGGCGACTGGTATCTTCAGAATCCCGAGCAGGTTTATGATTGGGGATTTGCTTTGACCCCTGTTTCGTGGAGAAAGCAAAAGCTCGCGGCAAGGCTTGAGCGCTCTGAAAAGCTTCGCACCGGAGAAGAGGCGCTTCAGATAGAGAATACCGGAGAGGAGGGCGTCCTTCAGATGCGCGCCATCCTTGGTCTTGTTGACCTAGTAACGAACGTAAACCTGCCTAACGTAGGTCAGATTTCCAATCTTCCTCTCGGCGCTGTCGTTGAAACCAACGCAGTGTTTAATGCGGATAGCGTAAAGCCCGTATTTGCAGGACCTGTTCCTCAGGGTGTGTACGCTCTCGTTGCAAGAAACGTGGACAATCAGCTTCTCGTTGCCGAGGCAGCAAAAACAAAGAAGCTCGCTCCCGCGTTCAAGGCGTTTGTCAACGACCCCCTTACGAGAATCAATATTGATGATGCAAAGAAGCTCTTTGACGAGATGATTGACAATACGAAAGAATACCTTAAGGATTACGATATCTAATACATATACTGAAAGCAGGAGCGCTTATGTCGTTCCTGCTTTTTTCATATACGTAGCATATCAAAAATTGCGGATTAAGCAAAATATCAAAAAAACAAAGAATTAATGATAAAACCTATCAATCAACTTAAGGTAAAAGGTAGAAATTTGATATAGAATATATGTATAATGTAAAATTATAATATAAAATAATACATAGGAGAGTTCTTTTTATGAAATTTGAAAAGGTTGTGCGTCCCGAAAGAATAATACAGTTCGGAGAGGGAGGCTTTTTGCGCGGATTCGTTGATTGGATGGTTCAGAAAATGAACGATAACGGCTCGTTCTCCGGAAACGTCGTAGTCGTTCAGCCGATAGCTGAGGGTATGTGCGATATGCTCAGCGCGCAGAATTGTTGCTATACTCACGTAATCAGAGGAGTCGAGGGCGTTGATAAGACTCTCGTGAACTCTATTTCCCGTTGCGTTAAGCCTTACGATGATTTTAATGCGTATCTTGAGCTCGCGGAAAACCCCGATTTTCGTTTCGTGGTTTCAAATACGACGGAGGCGGGAATAGTTTTCTCCGCCGATGACAAAATTACCGACGCGCCCCCAAAAACATTCCCCGCAAAGTTAACGCTTCTTCTGAAGCGCCGTTTTGAATTGGGACTCCCCGGCTTTATTTTCCTGCCATGCGAGCTTATAGACAGAAACGGAGATAATCTTAAAAAGTGCGTCCTTGACTATGCTAAGCTTTGGGGTCTAGGAGAAAAATTCTGCGCTTGGGTTGAACGCGAGAATGTTTTCACAAACACTCTTGTTGACCGTATAAACACAGGTTATCCCAGGGGAGAAAACCTTGAGCTTGGATATGAGGATAACATGGTAAACACCTCGGAGTATTTTCATCTTTGGGTTATAGAAACCGATTGTGATATAGAGGCTGAGCTTCCTTTCTCGGCGGCGGGACTAAACGTTATCGTCACTAAGGATAAGCTCGAGATGTACAGAACGAGAAAGGTTCGTATTCTTAACGGCGCGCATACCTCGCTTGTTCCGTATGCTCTTCTTTCGGGATTTGACACCGTTAAGAGCTGTGTCGACGATAAGGTTATGCGTGAGCATATAAGAAAGTGCGTTTTTGACGAGATAATTCCGACGCTTGATCTTCCTAAGGAGGAGCTTATAGAATATGCAAAAAGCGTCATCGAGCGTTTTGAAAATCCCTACATAAAGCATTATCTCAGCGCTATCGCACTTAACTCTGTTAGCAAGTTCAAGGTAAGGGTTTTACCTTCGCTTCTTGAGTACATTAAAAGATATGGCAAAATGCCCGAAACTCTGCTTTTTGCATTTGCAAAGCTTATAGATTTTTATAAGACCGATATGACTAACGATGACGCCGACGTGACCGAATTTATGCGTACACACGGCGTATCGGAAATACTTGCAAACGAAGCGCTTTGGGGAGAGGATATCTCCTATCTTACGCCCGAGGTTGAAAAATATGTTAATAAATAAGCTTGATAATGTGGATATAAACCTTGAGGACGGTCATAAGTATGCCCTTCGCGACATAAAAAAAGGTGAGAATATAATTAAATACGGAAATCCGATAGGTCATGCTACTGAGGATATCAAAAAGGGCGAGCACGTCCACTCGCACAACCTGAAAACGAATCTTTCGGGTAATCTTACCTATTCATACGAACCGGTCTTTTATGACATTCCAAGAGAGGAATGTCCCACCTTTAAGGCATACGTGCGTAAAAACGGTGAGGTCGGCGTAAGAAATGAGATATGGATTGTAAATACCGTGGGCTGCGTAAATAAGGTGGCTGAAAAAATTGCAGAGCGCACCGGCGCGAAGCATTTTCCGCACCCCTTCGGATGCTCCCAGCTTGGCGACGACCAGACGGTAACACAAAAGATTCTTTGCGGTATGGTAAATCACCCGAATGCCGCTGCGGTTTTGGTTCTTGGGCTTGGCTGTGAAAACAATAATATTGAAGTTTTCAAAAAGGTGCTTGGCGAGTATGACCCTGAGCGCGTTAGATTTTTGAACACTCAGGATATTGAGGATGACGTTGAAGAGGGCGTAAAAATAGTTGAAGAGCTTAAAGAATACGCACAAAGATTTACACGGGTGGACGTTCCTATCTCAAAACTGAAGCTTGGCCTTAAATGCGGCGGAAGTGACGGTTACAGCGGAATTACTGCAAACCCGCTTGTCGGAAGACTTTCGGATAAGCTTATAGCTATGGGCGGCAGTTGCGTTCTTACCGAGGTTCCCGAAATGTTCGGCGCAGAGCATCTTCTTATGCAGAGATGTGAAAGCCGTGAGGTTTTTGACAAAACCGTTTCACTCATAAATAATTTTAAGGATTATTACACCCGTCATAATCAGGTGATATACGAAAATCCATCTCCCGGAAACAAAAAGGGAGGCATAACCACCTTAGAGGAAAAGTCACTCGGCTGTGTTCAGAAGGGAGGTCTTTCCAAGGTTGTCGATGTGCTTGATTACGGAGATAGAGTAAGCAAAAACGGTCTTTCACTCTTGAACGGTCCCGGAAATGATATCGTGGCTATAACTAATCTTATGGCGGCAGGCGTGCATATCATACTCTTCACAACCGGAAGAGGAACGCCTGTAGGATCTGCAGTTCCTACGGTAAAGGTCGCAACCAACGCCGACCTTGCTAGAAGAAAGAGCGGTTGGATAGATTTCGACTCTTCGCCTACTCTTTCAGGAAACTCTCTGACGAAGGAATTCTTTGATTACATAGTTGAGGTTGCCGAAGGCAAGGAAACTAAAAACGAAATCAACGGATACCGCGAAATTTCAATATTTAAGGATGGAGTAACACTATGAGCTTTATTAACGATAACTTTATGTTAAAGACAAAGACGGCAAGAAAGCTTTACGCTATGGTAAAGGACCTTCCCATTATAGATTACCATTGCCATCTTAACCCTAAAATGATTTCAGAAAACTATCAGTTCAAAAACGCTTTCGACCTTTTCCTTGGAGGCGACCACTATAAGTGGCGCCAGATGCGTACTAACGGAATAGATGAGGAGCTTATAACCGGCGACGGTGACGATTATGAAAAATTCAAGGCTTTTGCCCGCACTATGCCTCTTCTGATAGGCAACCCCCTCTATCACTGGACGCACCTTGAGTTAAAGAGATATTTCGGTATATCAGAAACTCTCACGGAGGAAACCTGTGAGGATATCTGGAATAAGTGCAACGAGTGTCTTGCAAAGGATGAGTTTAGGGCACAGGAGCTTATAAAGCGCTCAAACGTAGAGGTAGTTTGTACTACCGATGACCCTGCGGACACGCTTGAGTATCACGAAAAACTAAGAGATTTCCCGACGAAGATACTTCCTACCTTCCGTCCCGATAAGGCTGTGGAGATAAATAAAGAAACATTTATCCCTTATATTGAGGCAATAGGTGTTAAGAGCTACGAAGAGCTCACCTCTTGGATGAAAGCAAGAATTGCTTATTTCAATGAGCATGGATGCCGTCTTTCCGACCACGCTCTTGAGTACGTTCCTTACGGAGAGGGCGATCCCGTGTCAGCCTTTAATAAAAAAATGGCTGGAGAGGAGCTTACAAAGGAGGAAATAGATTCCTTCAAGTGCGGAATCCTCAGAGTTTGTGCTGAGGAATACACAAGACTCGGCTGGACTATGCAGCTTCACATAGGCGCGCTTCGTAACAATAACAGAAAAATGTATGATAGACTCGGCGCGGATACAGGCTTTGACTCAATAAACGACCTTTGCATAGCTGAAGCGCTTTCGGCATTTATGAATAGCCTTGAGTTTAACGACTGTCTGCCCAAAACTATCCTTTATACGCTCAACCCCAAGGATAATTACGTGCTCGGCACGATGCTCGGCAACTTCCAGAAGGGTCCGACTCCCGGAAAGATACAGTTTGGCTCAGGATGGTGGTTTAACGACCAGCGCGACGGTATGGAGGCGCAAATGCAGGCTCTAGCTAACCTCGGCATGCTGTCAAGATTCGTAGGTATGTTAACCGATAGCCGTAGCTTCGTATCCTATCCCCGTCACGAGTATTTCAGAAGAATACTCTGCAATCTCATAGGAAAATGGGTAGAGGACGGTGAATATCCCGCGGACTATAAGGCTCTTGAAAAAATAGTCAAGGGAATCTGCTACGAAAATGCAAAAAGTTATTTCGGATTTTAAATAATAATAGGGCGGCTCAATTTGAGCCGCCCTATTATTAGACATTTTTACAGTTATTATAGCATGGCTTTTTTGATAGCCTTAAAGGATTCGTCGCTTATTACGTGCTCAATTTTGCATGCGTCAGCGGTAGCAATTTCTTCATTTACGCCAAGCTTTATCAATAATGCGGAGATGATGCTGTGTCGCTCGTATATTTTTTCTGCGACCTCAAGTCCAACCTCAGTAAGCGAAATAAAGCCGTCGCTATCAACAGTCACATACCCGCCGTTTTTCAACAGGCCGATGGCACGGCTCACGCTGGGCTTTGAAAAGCTCATATGTTCGACAATGTCAATTGAACGGACGTTTTTCTTTTTCTTGCAGAGCACGTATATGCTCTCAAGATACATCTCGCCGGATTCCTGTAAATTCATAAGCGTACCCTTCCTGCATTTTATAAACCACTGTAATGAGTATATCACATAAAACGCTAAAAATCAAGTTGAAAAAATAACCGCTGGAAAAACACAAAAAAATTTAGAAAACCTCTTGACTTTTCAAGGCTGGTGCTGTATAATACTTTTGAAGTTAGCAACCGCTAACTGAACTTCAAAAGGAGTCGGTTATGAATCTGCGTGAAGCTGAGGAAGGCAAAGAATACATAATCAAGGAAATAAACACAAATGACGAGGAGCTTAACTCTTTTCTGTTTTCTCTTGGCTGTTACAGCGGCGAACCTATCACCGTTATAGCTCATCGAAAAAGCGGAATGACCGTTTCTGTAAAGGATGGCAGATATAACTTTGACGTAGCTCTTGCCGAGGCTATATCTGTTGAATAAGTTTTAGAAGAAATAATCCGCCATAGGCGAATTATTTTTTCAAAATGAGTTAGCAGTCGCTAACTTTGTGTTCTTAATTATTTCATTTGGAGGAATAAAAATGCGAATTGCGCTGACGGGTAACCCCAACAGTGGAAAAACGACTATGTATAACGCCCTCACCGGAAGAAGTGAAACGGTTGGTAACTGGGCAGGCGTGACGGTTGAAAAGAAGGAGCATACTATTAAAAAGAAGTATACGGCAGGTAAAGAGGGAGTAATAGCGGTCGACTTGCCAGGTGCTTATTCGATGTCTCCTTTTACCTCGGAGGAGAGCATTACCAGCACCTACATAAAGCAGGAAAAGCCGGATGCGATAATAAACATCGTTGATGCTACCAATCTCAGCCGAAGCTTGTTTTTTACAACCCAGCTTCTTGAGCTTGGTATTCCCGTAGTCGTCGCTCTCAATAAAACCGATATAAACAAGAAAAAAGAGAACAAGATAGATGCCGCGAGGCTTTCCTCGCTCCTCGGCTGTCCGGTTATAGAAACCGTTTCGACATCCTCAAAGGGTCTCTCTTTGGTAGTTGAAAAGGCGATAGGCTCAGCTGGCAGGATTCAGTGCACGCCGTACCGCGCGGGAATTGTGGACCTTTCTAATAAGGAAGCCGTTGTCGAAGCGGATAAAAAGAGATATGATTATGTAAACGGCATAGTAAAGAAGGTAGAGACCAGAACGGTCTTGACGAAGCAGAAGAATTTTCAGGATAAGGTTGACGCTGTTCTTACAAATAAATGGGCAGGTATTCCCATCTTCGCAGTAGTTATGTTTGCTGTATTTTGGATATCTCAGTCAGGCCCTGCGGTATGGATTGCCGATCTTATCTGCGGTTGGCTTGAAGCAGGCCAGGAGGCTGTCGCAAATGCTATTAATTCGGACAGTATATGGTCGTCTATTCTTGTAGATGGTATAATCGGAGGATTTATAGCTATCGTTGGATTTTTACCTCTCGTTATGGTTATGTATTTCCTAATCGCTCTCCTTGAAGACTGCGGATATATGGCTCGCGCTACAATAGTTCTTGACCCGATATTCAAGAAGGTCGGTCTTTCGGGCAAATCGGTAATTCCCTTTATAATCGGCGTGGGCTGCGCTGTTCCCGGTGTCATGGCGTCGCGCACTATACGTAACGAAAGAGAAAGAAGAGCCACGGTAATGCTCGCGCCCTTTATGCCTTGCGGAGCAAAGCTACCGGTTATAGCTCTATTTGCGGGAGTTTTCTTTGGTGACAGTCCGTGGGTGGGCGCTATGATGTATTTCGTTGCTATACTCATAATTCTTGTGGGAGCTATGCTCGTTAATCTCATTACGGGTACCGTAGGAAAAAGGACGTTTTTCGTAATGGAGCTTCCGGAATATAAAGTTCCAAGTGTTTTGGGCGCATTTAAATCTATGTGTCGGCGCGGATGGGCTTACATAGTAAAGGCGGGAACGATTATTCTCGTTTGCAATTTCGTGGTTCATGTAATGCAGAATTTTGGCTGGGATTTCAGGGTTGTAGATGACCCTAATAAATCAATTCTCGCAACGATAGCAACACCTTTTGCGTATCTGTTTGCTCCGATAGTCGGCTACGTTTCGTGGCAACTTGCTGCAGCGTCCATCACTGGCTTTATAGCAAAAGAGAACGTAGTAGCCACGCTCGCCGTTTGTTTTGGAATCACGAATCTTATCAACCCAGATGAGCTTGTCCTTGAAGGCGGAGCTTCCGAGGTTGCAATGGCTTTAGGTCAGGGCTCGGGAAATCCTATGCTCGCAGCAGCGGCTCTCGCGTTCCTTATGTTTAATCTTTTTACGCCCCCTTGCTTTGCAGCAATCGGTGCTATGAATGCTGAGATAAAGAGCAAGAAGTGGCTCTTTGCAGGACTGGGACTTCAGCTTGGAGTCGGATATTCTGTTGGATTTCTCGTATACTTCTTTGGTACCCTCTTCACCGGCGCGAAAAATCTTGGCTCTGTATGGATAATTATTCTCGGTTGGGTGATAGTTCTTGCTTTTGCATCAATTCTCACGGTGCTTATCCTAAAAAGACAAAATCAGTTGAACAAGGAGCAAGTTTGCAAAGACGCCATAAAGGCTAAGGCAAACGTTTAAGGGTGTGACTATGGGAGGAAAAATAATAGCTATAGCGTTGATAATTTTGATTGTCGGCGGAGCATTGGCATATATAATTAAGGCTAAAAAATCGGGAAAAAAATGCATCGGCTGTCCGGATAGCTCTTCCTGCTCGGGAAGCTGTAAAAGCTGCACGGGGTGCGGCATTTCCGGAAAAAATGTTAATGATTTCAAATAACAACAAAAAGAGCAGAGCTTGTGGTGCACAAACCACGGTTCTGCTCATATTATTTTGTTCGGTAAATATGAAATACTTGAAATATTCACAAATAATTGGTAAAATATATATAATGAATTATAGTTTGGAGTTGCCAATGGAAATTTTAAGGGATATAATTTCAAATCACACGCTTATCGTTCCGATTATTGCGTGGGCGCTGTCACAGGTTTTCAAAACCTTTACCTATTTAATAATCGAAAAAAAGCTTGATATGAAGCGAATAATCAGCGACGGAGGTATGCCGAGCGCTCATTCCGCAACAGTAATTTCGCTTATGGTTATGTGTGGGTGGTCGCAGGGCTTTGGCAGTGCGCTTTTTGCAGTGTCTATGATATTTGCGATAGTCGTTATGCGTGACGCTGTCGGCGTCCGCAGAGAAGCGGGAAAACAGGCGGCATCAATAAAGGAGCTAGCTTCAACTATAAATAAGGCTTTTCTTGACAAAAATGCCGAGATAAGAACGGAAAACCTAAAGGTTCTCGTGGGACACACGCCCCTTCAGGTTATATCCGGCGCTTTTTTAGGGTTTATAATTTCCATATCCTATATTCTCATATTTCTTGTTAAATAAAAACAATCATTAAAAGAGGACGTTTCAGTGTACGACGAGCTTACCGAAATTGACATTAAGAAAATGGAAGAGGAAATTCTCTATCGCGAGTCAGTGCTCGGACCGGAGCTTCTTGCGGAGATGAAAAGGACGCGCGAATTTGGTGACCTTTCCGAAAACGCCGAGTATAAAGAGGCGAAAAGAGAAAAGCGTAAAAATGAGGGAAGAATACGCTATCTCAAAAATATGATAAGAACAGCAAAAATTATTGAAGTAGAAAATAAAGAAGGAAGCATTGGACTTTTTGACACGGTTGAAATTTACAACGAAAAGGCGGGAGCGGAAAAGAGAATACAGATAGTGACGACGCTCAGGCAGAACGCTCTTCTCGGTTACGTGAGCAAAGAATCTCCGCTCGGAAGAGCGCTTATGGGACGGTTCGTCGGTGACCGTGTGCTTGTGAAGGTCAACGAAAATATGAGCTACTATGTCACTGTGCGTTCGGTCGAAAAAGGAAAAGATAACGAAGAGCTGCCGATAAGCGGCTACTAATTCAAAGGGTGGATTATGGCGCAAATAGATATATCCGAAATTAATTTGGTTGCTAAAGCTGACCCTCGTCGGCTAGTTAAAGCCGCAGAGGAAAAATACAAAAATTTTACACTTGAGGTAGCTACCCGTGTAGCAAGAAATGACAAAGTAAGAATAGTTCTTCTTGCCGGTCCTTCGGGCTCAGGGAAAACTACGACGGCTAATCTTCTTGCCGATAATATAAGGAAGCTGGGACTTCAAAGCTTCGTTCTCTCTCTTGATAATTTTTATCGCAACGCCACCGACCCAAGCTATCCAAGGCTTGAGAGCGGAGAGAGAGATTACGAATCAGTGGACGCTCTTGATATAGACGAGCTTGAAGAAACTCTCATAAATATCGCCGAGGGGCGTGAGTTTTCCGTGCCAAGATACGATTTCAAAAAGGGAGCGAGAGATTCGATTTCCCATTATCCGAAAATTTCACACGGGTGTGTTATTATAGAGGGCTTGCACGCGCTCAATCCAAGAATTTGCGAGCATTTGCCAAAGGAGAAGATATTCCGTATATTTATAAGCGTTTCAACGAATATAACTTATAACGGTGAGCAAATTATCTCAGGCAGAAAGATAAGATTTCTAAGACGAACGATAAGAGATAGCATTTACCGCGGGGCAAGCGCGGAAAGGACTCTTAAGATGTGGGAAAGCGTTCTTTTGGGAGAGGACAAATATCTTTACCCATACAGAGAATACGCAGACTTGCAGTTTGATACCTTTCACGCATTTGAGCTTGGAGTTATGATGCCTTATGCAAAGCGGCTGATTTCACCCGGACTTGCAGAGCGCAGCGATTACGCAAAAACTGTACTTTCCGCTATCAGTCTGGCAGAGCCGGTGGAAGAGGATCTCGTGCCGCAGGACTCTTTGATAAGAGAATTTATTACAGGCGGCATATACGAGGAATTTTATTGAGCATATTGTTAAAGTAATATGTTGACAAAATGCACGCCTTTGTGTTAAAATTTTAAGAGGCTTCAAGCTAAAGCCTCTTAAAATTTTTTTATTTTTTAATATGATTAAGGATTCTTATGGCTAACTTAAAAAAAGAAATCGAAAGAAGACGAACCTTCGCTATAATTTCTCACCCCGACGCGGGAAAAACCACGCTTACCGAAAAGTTTTTGCTTTACGGCGGCGCAATTCAAACGGCGGGCTCGGTTAAGGGTAAGCAGACGGACAAGCACGCTGTTTCCGACTGGATGGACCTTGAAAAGCAAAGGGGTATTTCTATAACCTCGTCTGTTTTGCAGTTTGAATACGACGGATACTGTATAAATATTCTTGACACGCCCGGTCACCAGGATTTCTCAGAGGATACTTACCGCACCTTGATGGCAGCAGACAGCGCCGTGATGGTTATAGACGCCGCAAAGGGTATAGAGCCGCAGACTCGTAAGCTTTTCAAGGTGTGCGCGATGAGGGATATTCCTATTTTCACCTTCATAAACAAGATGGACCGCGAGGCGCGCGACCCGTTTGACCTTCTTGACGAGCTTGAAAGGGAGTTTGGTATAGGAACCTATCCTATGAACTGGCCCATTGGCTGCGGTCAGAAGTTCAAGGGCGTTTACGATAGAGAGGCTCGCTCAATTCTCTCGTTTGACGATTCCCATAGAGGACGCGACAGAATACGCGGTATCGACTGCGAGATAACAGATACAGAAAAGCTCGACGAGCTTATCGGAGAAAATATGAGAGTGGAGCTTTGTGAGCAGGTTGAGCTTCTTGACGGGGCTTCATTTGATTTTGACCTTGACGCAGTAAGACACGGAAAGCTCTCGCCGGTATTCTTCGGCTCCGCTCTGAACAATTTCGGAATAGAGCCCTTCCTCGTGCACTTTCTGAAAATGACTACATCACCGCTTCCTCGAGTTGCCGAGGGCGTCACGGTAGACCCGTTTGACGATAATTTCACGGCATTCGTCTTTAAGATACAGGCAAATATGAATAAGGCGCACCGTGACAGGATAGCCTTTATGAGAATCTGCTCGGGCAAATTTGAGCGAGGTAAGGATTATTATCACGTGCAGGGCAACAAGGTCTTCAGGCTTTCTCAGCCGCAGCAGATGATGGCGTCGGAGCGCGAGGTTATAGACGAGGCATACGCGGGCGACATTATAGGAGTTTTTGACCCCGGAATATTTGCTATCGGGGATACCGTTTGCGAAAAGGGAACGAAAATCAAGTTTGAGGGAATCCCGACATTTGCTCCTGAGCACTTTGCTTTGGTTGAGCAGGTTGATTCAATGAAGCGCAAGCAATTTGCGAAGGGAATGAATCAGATAGCACAAGAGGGTGCGATACAGATATTCTTCGAGCCCAATTCGGGTCTTGAAAGAGTTATAGTCGGCGTTGTCGGTGTGCTTCAGTTTGAGGTACTTGAGTACAGACTTAAAAACGAGTACGGGTGTGACCTTCGCAGAACGAATATGAATTATCAGCAGATAAGATGGATTACTAATGAGGGCCTTGACCCAAAAACCCTCAAACTTTCCCACGACACGAAATGGGTTCAGGATTATCGCGGAAATAACCTTCTCATCTTCACGAGCGAATGGTCGATAAGATGGGTACTTGAGGACAACCCCGGTCTTGAGCTTGCTGAATTTAACAAGGGAAACGACGACGAATAAACCACCGACGATAATGAACAAGGAAGATAAACGAAATGAGAATGCGTAAAAAGAAAAACGGAGAAGCAAGGCTTTTAGCTTGCAAAAAGCTTCTTCTCGGTAATATAAGCGAGCCCATGGCCGACCCTGCTGCAATGCTTTCAATGTCGGGAGCGGAGGTCTTTCTTGAGATAGGCGCCGGAAAGGGCGGCTTTGCCAGTCAGATGGCGCAAAAGCATAGTAATGTGGCATACTTTGCGATGGAGAAAATCTCGGACTGCGTCGTCCTTGCCGCCGAAAAAGCAAAGCAAGCCGACCCACCGCTTGAAAATCTCAGATTTATAGTTGACACGGCAGATAATCTAACCTCAATTTTTGCCGAGGGCACGGTAGACAGAATATTCCTCAATTTCTCTGACCCGTGGTCTAAAAAGGGGTACGCGAAGCGCCGCCTTACGCACAGAAGATACCTTTCGGTTTATTTCAACATTCTGAAGGACGGCGGGAAAATAACATTTAAGACGGACAACGTCGGGCTCTTTGATTTTTCTCTTGAGGAAATTTCCGCTATGGGAATTACGCCGGATTTTGTAACGCGGGATTTGCACGCGTCCGAGAGGGCATCCGACAACGTCATGTCGGAATATGAAACTAATTTTTCTTCACAGGGAATACCGATTAACATGGTGGAGTTAACGAAGCCTGAGGGATTTTGTCCCCAGATTTCCGAAGACCTTTCCAAAGACAGAAAAAGCTGCTTAGATTAAGGATGCTATATGCTTGACAAAAAGAAAGTGCTTCACGCGGGTCACAGAGAACGGATGCGTGAAAAATTTGTGCAGTACGGCAGGGACGTTTTTCATACTCACGAGCTGCTTGAAATGCTGCTCTTTCACATTATTCCATACAAAAACACGAATGAAATAGCCAAAAACCTAATTTTGCGCTTCAGTACTGTCGACGGTGTTTTATCTGCAAGCCGCGAGGAGCTTATGTCGGTTACGGGCGTTGGGCCGAGGGTCGCCGATATGCTTGTCGATATAGGAAAAATCTCTATGAAAAGAGGAGCTGCCGACGAAGAAAAGCGGACCCTACGTTCCTTTGGAGATTACACAGAAGCGGGAGAGTTTTTTGTCGAATACTTTGATGGCTCAAATACGGCTTCCGTAGTTATGATGCTTCTTAACAGCAAAATGGAGCTTCTCGATTATTGCCGACTTTACGACGTGGATTATGAATCGGCAGGGATAAAAGCAAAGCCGTTTGTAGACGCGGCAATTGCCGCCAATGCTTCGGTTGCTATAATTGCACACAACCACCCCTACGGCCCTCTTTTCCCAACGAGAGGCGATTTTGCCACAAATACGATGATATCAGAGGCGCTTTCTTCTGTTGGAATACCCCTGCTTGAGCATTATATCGTTTCGGGAAAAAGCTATGTCGGATTTATGACTAATCTTTCCACCGCGTTTTCCCAGCATCGCGAGCTTGAAAAATTTTTAAACAGTAAGGCCTTAAGGTATGAATGACAATATTCTTACAAGAATACTCGGACACGTCAATAAGAGCGCCGAGAAAGCTTCAGATAAGCTTATTGAAAAATTCGGCTCTTTAATCGGTGTCGCAGAAGCGGATATGCTCGCTGTTTCGGATGCGCTCGGCGGAGATATGGCAACTTCTCTTTACATAAGACTGGTTAGTGCCCTTGTTTCAAGAAGAAGATGCGATACCTTTAAATTCGGCAAAAAACACACCTCGGAAGAGATAGAGGAGTATCTTATATCCCTTCTTTTCGGACTTTCTGTGGAAACGGTATATATCCTTTCAATAAAGGATGGTAAGGTTGTTTCTTGTGATAGGGCGGGCGAGGGAACTGTAAATACCTCGAACGTTCTTCCGAGAAGGCTTCTTGAGATAACCAAGAGGCACGGAGCACAATCCGTAATAATTGCTCACAATCATCCCGGAGGGCATGCTGCCCCGTCGGACGATGATAAATCGGGAACGAGAATACTTTATGAGTTTTTTGCCGCCTCAGGTGTAGAGCTTTTGGCGCATTACGTTGTGGCAGGACTTGAGTGTCAAAAAATAGAGTTTAATTAGATGCGTCTTGGCACAGGTAAAATAAAGCGGCGACTTAAGGAGCAATAGCAAATTTTGCTGCGGAACCTCAGCTTTTTTTCGCACGCGCTCCGATTTTTTGAAGTACTTCTTTGACAAGGAGATTTTTATGAAGAATTTAAAACAAGGACTCTTTACAGGCGAACGCGCCTTATTTAATTCAAAGGAGCTCGAAATATACGACTCCACCTTTGCGGACGGTGAATCTCCGCTTAAAGAGAGCAGTAATATAGAGCTTTTCGGCTGTATTTTTAAATGGAAATATCCGCTTTGGTATTGTTCGGATGTGAGAGCATCCGGATGCATTCTTCTGGAAATGGCTCGCTCGGGCATCTGGTATACAAAAAATATATCAATGAAGGATTGCGTTATACAAGCTCCGAAAACCTTTCGCCGCGCATCGCATATATATCTTTCTAATACCACCCTTTCAAACGCCAAGGAAACACTCTGGAACTGCTCCGACGTGACTCTCGAAAATGTTACTGTGGCGGGCGATTATTTCGGAATGGGTAGCGAAAACGTGAGCGCGGACAAGCTCACCGTTGATGGAAACTACGCCTTTGACGGCGGGAAAAACATAGAGATAAAAAATTCAAGGCTCATATCTAAGGATGCGTTCTGGAACTGTGAAAACGTAACGGTCACAGACTCGGTTATAATAGGAGAATATCTCGGATGGAATTCCAAAAACGTCACATTTGTCAACTGTACTATAGAGTCTAACCAAGGAATGTGCTATATGGACGGGGTGAAGCTTGTAAACTGCAAGCTCCTTAATACCGACCTTGCATTTGAGTTTTCCTCGGTGGATGCCGAGGTGACAACCGAAATCGACAGCGTGAAAAATCCCGCGATGGGCAAAATACGAGCAAAGGCTATACGCGAGATTATACTTGAGCCGACACAGATAGACCCCGAAAAGACAGAAATAGTAACCGAAAAATGAAAGGGTAACCCCTATGAAATATGATTTTGATAAGCCCACCCAAAGAAGAAATACCGGTTCGCTAAAATGGGACGTATCCAACGGCGAGCTTCCTATGTGGGTTGCCGATATGGATTTTGAAACGGCTCCCGCAGTTAAAGAGGCTGTAGTAAGGATTGCTGAACGCGGTATATACGGCTACTCAATCCTTCCCGATGAGTATTTTGAAAGTGTTTCGGATTTTTGGTGTCAGCGCTACGGATTTCGCCCCGAGTCCTCGTGGATGGTATTTTCAACCGGTGTGGTCGCCGCCATATCCTCTATGGTTCGCAAGCTTACGACACCTGCCGAAAACGTTCTTATACAGCCGCCCGTTTATAATATCTTCTATAATTCAATATTGAATAACGGAAGAAACGTGATTGCAAACGAGCTCTTATATGAGGGCGGCGAGTACCGTATGGATTTTTTGGACCTTGAAAAGAAGCTCTCAGACCCGCAAACAAGACTTATGATACTTTGCAATCCTCATAACCCCATAGGAAAGATATGGGACAGGGAAACTCTTTTGAGGGTTGGAGAGCTCTGTAAAAAGCACGGTGTTACGGTAATATCAGATGAAATACATTGCCTGCTAACAACTCCCGGAAAGAACTATGTTCCGTTCGCTTCGGTAAGTGACACCTGCCGAGATGTTTCGGTCACATGCGTCGCCGCATCTAAAGCGTTCAACCTTGCAGGACTTCAATCTGCCTGTCTTATAGCTAAGAACCCCACACTCAGACATAAAATATGGAGAGGGATAAATACCGACGAGGTGGGAGAGCCAAATGCTTTCGCGGTAGATGCTAATATAGCTGCTTACCGTCGCGGCGGAGAGTGGCTAGATGCCCTTAATCAATACGTTTATGAAAACAAAAAATACGCGGTTGAATTTATAAAGCAAAGCATGCCGCATATTTACGCAGTGCCCTCTGATGCTACTTATCTTTTGTGGGTAGACGTGTCATTTTATACCGACGACTCTGAAAAATTTGCAAAGGACCTGCGAGAGAAAACCGGGCTTTACATTTCTGACGGCGTAGAGTACGGCAGGGGTGGCGAGGGCTTTATAAGGATAAATCTCGCGACTCAAAGAGCCAACGTAATTGACGGGCTTTCCAGGCTTAAATCCTATGTAGACGGATTGAATAAAAACTCAAATAAAAATGAGGAAAACCATAGGTTTCAATCTTGATTCTCCCCGAACTTATGCACTGTATGACGGAGACGGCGTGCTGAAAACACATCGCCTCCGTTTTTCATATTCGTAATATCACAGCGCGGGAAAAAATCGAGCTTTCTTAGCGTTATAAGAGGATTTTTGTCGATAAAATATCCGCCTTGGGCCGCTCTCCACAAATTTCCAAAAAAAATACAAATTTTTCATAAATACTATTGACAATTTGATTTTTTGTTGCTATAATATTATACTGCACTATAATCGCTTTTATTATAAGGGGATTTCTGCCTTTTTTTAAGGATGATCCCGTCGCAATGCACAAAAAAACGACAAAAATAAAAGGGTTTTTGTGATTTTTGCCACAAAATCTTTTGTGGCTGAAAATCGGGATGTATTTGTAAATTATCAGGAATGGAGTGATTCATTTATGCTAAAACCCCAGAAGCTTGGCACTAACGTGAGAATGAGTTTCTCGAAAATTGAAGCTGCTACTGAAATGCCAAATCTTATTGAGGTGCAGAGGGACTCGTACGAATGGTTTCTAAGAGAGGGACTTAACGAGGTTCTTCGCGACGTTTCGCCGATAGTTGATTATACCGGTAATCTTTCTATCGAATTCACCGACTACACTATTGACCCCACCCCCAGATATTCGGTTGAGGAGTGTAAGAACAGGACTGTTACTTACGACGCTCATATGAAGGTGGGTGTACGTCTTATAAACAAGGCGACAGGTGAACTTAAAACCGCTCAGGTCTATATGTGCGATTTCCCGCTCATGACCGACAACGGAACCTTTGTTATAAACGGTGCTGAGCGCGTTATAGTATCGCAGCTTGTCCGTTCCCCCGGAATATACTACGGGGACGAGGTTGACAAGCAGGGTAAGCATAACTTCACCGCTACGGTAATCCCATACAGAGGCGCGTGGCTTGAGTATGAAACCGATGCCTTCGGCGTTTTCCACGTAAAAATAGATAAAACCCGCAAAATTCCGATAAGCGTTCTCGTTCGCGCTCTTTGCCCCGTAGGCGACGATTCAAACGAGGCTCTCCTCAAGATGTTTGGCGAGGAGGATGCGCTTATTGCAACGATGCAGAAGGATGAAACTGTGTCCTTGGCGCAGGAGAACGGCACTTCGTACCGTGACGAAGCGCTTAAGGAAATATACAAAAGACTGCGTCCCGGTGAGCCCCCGCTCGTTGAAAGCGCAGAGCTTCTTGTGAACAACCTTTTCTTCGACCCCAAAAGATATGACCTTGCCCCTGTCGGCAGATATAAATATAATAAGAAGCTTTCCGTTGCCAAAAGAATCGAGGGTCTGACCCTCGCGGCTCCCGCTATCAACCCTTTGACCGGTGAGATGGTAGCAGAGGAGGGCGCTGTAATAACCCGTGAGCTTGCTATGCTTATCGAGGATAACCTTATTAACGAGGTGTTTGTTAAAACCGAGGCTGGCAAGGAGGTCAAGGTGTTTGGAAACAACACCGTGCGTCCCGAGCTTATTCTTGGCTATGACCTGTCCGATTCAGGTGTGAAGGCAGGCGAGAAGGTAAGATTCTCGGCTCTTATGGATATAATCGAAGCAGCCGATGCAGAGGGACTTTCGGCAGATGCTAAGGTGGAATTTATCAAGCAGAAGGTAAAGGAAAATATTGCCGAGCTTTCGCCTAAGCACGTGACGAAAGAGGATATTTTCGCATCCGTAAACTACCTTTTCAACCTTACTCACGGTATAGGTACTACTGACGATATCGACCATCTTGGAAACCGCCGCTTGAGATGCGTAGGTGAGCTTCTTCAGAATCAGATGAGAATCGGTATGTCCAGAATGGACAAAATCGTTAAGGAGAGGATGTCGGTTCACGATAATGACGACCTCAGACCCGAAACGGTTATAAATACTCGCCCCGTAGCTACGGCTATTCGCGAGTTCTTTGGCTCATCTCCCCTTTCTCAGTTTATGGACCAAAACAATCCCCTGGCGGAGCTTACTCATAAAAGACGTCTTTCGGCTCTTGGCCCCGGCGGTCTTTCGAGAGACAGAGCTTCCTTTGAGGTTCGTGACGTTCATTATACTCACTATGGAAGAATTTGCCCTGTAGAAACTCCCGAAGGTCCTAACATCGGTCTTATTTCCTATCTTGCTTCCTATGCTAAGATAAGTGATTACGGATTCCTTAAAGCTCCTTACAGAGTGGTTGACAAGAAGACCGGAAGAGTTACCGACGAGGTGCTTTACCTCACAGCAGACGAAGAGGATAATAACGTAGTAGCTCAGGCGAACGAGCATCTTGACGAAAACGGCTACTTTATAAACAAGAAGGTTATAGCAAGATATAACACCGAGTTCATTGAGGTTGAGCCTACCGAGGTTGACCTTATGGACGCTTGTCCTCAGATGGCGGTATCTGTTGCCGCAGGATGTATTCCTTTCCTTGAAAACGACGACAACACCCGTGCGCTTATGGGTTCGAACATGCAGAAGCAGGCAGTTCCGCTTATGGTTACAGACTCTGCTATCGTCGCCACCGGTATGGAATACAAGGCTGCTGTCGATTCCGGTGCCGTGCTGCTTGCAAACGAGGGCGGTATCGTAGAGCGCGTATCCGGCTCTGAGATAGTTATTCTCACTGACTCAGGACGCAAGGACGTTTACCATCTCATAAAGTACAAGCGCTCCAACCAGTCTACCTGCGTAAGCCACAGACCGATAGTAGAAGAAAACGAGCGCGTTGAGGCAGGACAGGTAATTGCGGACGGTCCCGCTACATCAAACGGCGAAATTTCACTCGGTAAGAACGCTCTTATAGGATTTATGACTTGGGAGGGTTACAACTACGAGGACGCCGTGCTTCTCAACGAAAACCTTGTTCGTAACGACGTTTACACTTCAATTCACATTGACGAATATACAATAGAAGCCCGTGATACAAAACTTGGTACTCAGGAAATTACCCGCGAGATACCCAATGTATCCGAGGATATGCTCAAAAACCTTGATAACGACGGTATCGTAAGAATCGGAACTGAGGTGCGCGCAGGAGACATTCTCGTAGGTAAGGTAACACCAAAGGGTGAAACCGAGCTTACCCCCGAGGAAAGACTTCTTCGCGCAATATTCGGTGAAAAGGCGCGTGAGGTGAAGGATTCTTCCCTCAAGATGCGCCACGGTGAATACGGAGTAGTAGTAGACGTAAAGATTTACGACCGAAATAATTCTGACGACCTTGCTCCCGGCATAAATAAGGTAGTTCACGTTTACGTGGCTCAGAAGAGAAAAATCTCCGTTGGAGATAAGATGGCAGGCCGTCACGGAAACAAGGGCGTTGTTTCAAGGATTCTTCCCCCCGAGGATATGCCGTTCCTTGCAGACGGAACTCCACTTGATATAGTTCTTAACCCCCTCGGCGTTCCTTCACGTATGAATATCGGTCAGGTGCTTGAGGTTCACCTCGGTATCGCTTGTAAAAAGCTCGGTATAAAGATAATGACACCGGTATTCGACGGTGCAAAGGAAACCGACATTCTTGAAATGCTCCGCAGAGCAAACTACACCCGTGACATCCGTCCCGGTGAAAGCGTACGCGGTAAGGCAGTATTCAAGGAGGTTATCCGTGAGGACGGAAAGCTCGATCTTCAGAGAATAGAGCAGGAGATTGTAGATAACGATGAGGCTCTTCGCTCTCTTATGGAAACCGAATCTCTCAAGGTTATCGACGGTAAGGTAACTCTTTACGACGGACGTACGGGCGAGCCCTTCGACAACCCCGTAACCGTAGGTATAATGTATTACCTTAAGCTCCACCACCTTGTAGATGATAAGATACACGCGCGTTCCATAGGTCCGTACTCCATCGTAACTCAGCAGCCTCTTGGAGGTAAGGCTCAGTTCGGCGGACAGCGTTTCGGAGAGATGGAGGTTTGGGCTCTTGAGGCTTATGGTGCAGCGTATACTCTTCAGGAAATACTTACGGTCAAGTCCGATGATATGACGGGACGTACAAAGACCTTCGAGGCAATCCTCAAGGGTCAGAATATTCCTACTCCCGGTATCCCCGAATCCTTCAAGGTTCTTGTAAAAGAGCTTCAGGCTCTTTGCCTTAATATTAAGGTCCTTGATGAAAACGGAGATGAAATAGAGCTCTCCGACGTGTTTGAGGATGACGCTCCTGTATATGCAAGTCTTGATGACGTTGCAAATGCTCAGGACGCTGCAAACGAAAGCGACGGGGATGACAGCTTCTCAGACGATGATTTTTCGTCAGAGGAAGACGGTGAATTTGAGGAAGAGTACGTCTATGACGGGGACGTTGATAACGACGGCTTCGACGTCAGCGAGGAATAATTTTTACAGAAGGGAATGGCAAATCCCGCATCGCGCGGGATTGCCGATAAAAATAAATGGAAAGAAATGCGTTTGATTCTATCAAGATAGGTCTTGCCTCATCCGAAATGATTCGTTCGTGGTCACACGGTGAGGTAACCAAGGCTGAAACGATAAATTACCGTACTCAGAGAGCCGAGAGGGACGGTCTTTTCTGCGAGAGAATCTTTGGTCCTTCAAAGGACTGGGAATGCCTTTGCGGAAAGTATAAGAGAGTTCGTTTCAAGGGCAAGGTTTGTGAGAAGTGCGGAGTTGAGGTCACCACTAAAAAGGTTCGTCGCGAGCGTATGGGAAATATCGAGCTTGCAGCTCCCGTTTCTCATATCTGGTATTTCAGAGCGATACCCTCAAGAATGTCTATACTTCTTGACATATCTCCAAAGCTTCTTGAAAGAGTTCTCTATTTTGCAAGATATATAGTTATCGATCCCGGTAACACCCCTCTTGAAAAAAAGCAGCTTCTCACCGACGCTGAATACAAGAGCGCAAGAGAGAAGTATGAGGATGATTTCAAGGCAGGAATGGGTGCTGAGGCTGTTCGTGAGCTTTTAGTCGAGCTTGACCTCGATAAGCTCTCCTTAGAGCTTCGCGAAAAGCTTGTTGACGCCTCTGCACAGAAGAAGGCAAAGCTCATAAAAAGGCTTGAGGTAGTTGAGGCATTCAGAAAGTCGGGTAACCGTCCTGAGTGGATGATTCTTGACACGATACCCGTTCTTCCC
Source organism: Eubacteriales bacterium (assembly GCA_045656445.1). Taxonomy (GTDB): domain Bacteria; phylum Bacillota; class Clostridia; order Oscillospirales; family CAG-272; genus UBA1740. The sequence continues at coordinate 27,750 of JAZORD010000006.1, forward strand.
GCTGATATACGTCCTATGGTACAGCTTGACGGCGGAAGATTTGCTACGTCTGATCTAAACGATCTTTACAGACGTGTTATTAACAGAAATGACCGTCTGAAGCGCTTCATTCAGATGAACGCTCCCGACATCATCATAAGAAATGAAAAGAGAATGCTTCAGGAGTTCGTTGACGCCCTTATTGATAACGGACGTCGCGGAAAGCCGATTACAGGCGCTTCCAACAGACCCCTTAAATCTCTTTCCGAAATGCTACGCGGTAAGCAGGGAAGATTCCGTCAGAACCTTCTCGGTAAGCGCGTTGACTACTCGGGCCGTTCGGTTATTGTCGTAGGTCCTGAGCTCAAAATATATCAGTGCGGTCTTCCTAAGGAGATGGCTCTTGAGCTGTTCCGTCCTTTCGTTATGAAAAGACTTATCGAAACTCAGAAGGCCAATTCTATAAAGGACGCTAAGAAAAAGGTCGAAAAGGTTGCTCCTGAGGTTTGGGACGCTCTTGAATACGTTATCAAGGAGCACCCCGTGCTGCTTAACAGAGCACCTACGCTTCACCGCCTTTCCATTCAGGCGTTTGAGCCCGTGCTGGTTGAGGGAAGAGCTATCAAGCTTCACCCCCTCGTTTGTCCCGCGTTTAATGCGGACTTTGACGGTGACCAGATGCCCGTTCACGTTCCTCTTTCCAATGAGGCTCAGGCTGAGGCAAGATTCCTTATGCTCTCGGCAAACAACCTTTTGAAGCCGGTTTCCGGTAAGGCTGTTACTGTTCCCTCTCAGGATATGGTTCTTGGTTCGTATTATCTTACAATTGAGCATCCCGGTGAAATCGGCGAGGGTAAAATTTTCCGCGATTTCAATGAGGTTGAGATGGCTTATGAAAATAAGCAGCTCGGTATGCACGCCGCTATAAAGGTGCGTGTTACGAAGACCATTGACGGCGAGGAAAAGAGCGCTCTCGTAGACGCAACCTACGGAAGACTTATATTCAACTCAAGAATCCCTCAGGACCTTGGATACGTTGATCGTACAAAGGATCCGTTTGGACTTGAGGTTGCCTTTGCAACGACGAGCAAAAAGCTTAAGGAAATAGTTGACCGTACCATCAAATACCACGGATTTGCAGAGGCGGCAGAGGTTCTTGACGCAATCAAATCTATGGGCTATAAATATTCTACGAAATCCTCTCTTTCTATCTCGGTTTACGATATGACAATACCTCCGAAGAAAAAGGAGCTTCTTGCAGACGCTGCAAGACAGGTTGACGAGATTACCGAGCTTTATAACTGGGGTGAGCTTTCGGACGACGAAAGATATAAGCAGGTTATCGACGTTTGGGATAAAACCACAGATGCTGTAACCAAGGCTCTTATAGATAACCTTGACGATTACAATTCTCTTAACATGATTTGTACGTCGGGAGCCCGCGGCTCTATGAAGCAGATGCGACAGCTTGCCGGAATGCGCGGACTTATGTTTGCTACTAACGGTAAGACTATCGAGATTCCCATTAAATCAAACTTCCGCGAAGGTCTTACGATGCTCGAGTACTTTATGGGCGCAAAGGGCTCGCGTAAATCCCTTTCGGATACGGCTCTGCGTACCGCAGACTCCGGTTATCTGACAAGACGTCTTGTTGACGTTTCGCAGGATGTTATAGTTCGCGAGGAGGACTGTGGCGCAACATCGGGTATCGTCGTTTCTGATATAGTTTCCGGCTCCAACGTTGTTGAAAAACTCTTTGACCGCCTTGTCGGCAGATATACGGTAAACGATGTTGTAAATGAAGAAACCGGTGAGCTTATAGTTCCTGCCAACACTATGATTGACGAGGAGATGGCTAACGCTATCGTTGATGCAGGTATAAAGCAGGTTGAGGTTCGTACTATTCTTCGTTGTCTTGCAAAACGTGGCGTGTGTGTGCATTGCTACGGCGCTGACCTTGCTCACGGCATTCCCGTAAGCATAGGCGAGGCTGTTGGAGTTATTGCTGCACAGTCTATCGGTGAGCCCGGTACTCAGCTTACGATGAGAACCTTCCACACAGGTGGTGTCGCTGGTTCGGATATTACTCAGGGTCTTCCAAGAGTTGAGGAGCTATTTGAGGCTCGCAGACCTAAAAAGACCGCGATAGTTACCGAGTTTACGGGAACTGCACGCATACAGTCGGATAAGAAGCTTTCCAAGGTTATTATTCAGAACCCCGTTGAGCCTACAAGCGATGAGGTCGTATACGAAATTCCTTTCGGTATGCGTCTTTGCATCGAGGACGGTCAGGCTGTCGTTCGCGGCCAGCAGATTACTGAGGGCTTCCTTAATCCCGCAGACGTTCTTCATATGAGCGGTATTGATGCGGTTTACGACTACATCATTCGTGAGGTGCAGAAGGTTTATCGAGGCGAGGACGTTGAAATCAACGACAAGCACGTTGAGTGTATAACACGTCAGATGACTCGCAAGGTTACAGTTGAAGACGCTGGTGACACCGAGCTTCTCGCAGGAACGACAGTTGACGTTCTTGAGCTTCGTGAGGAGAATGAGAAGATTGATGCGAGAATTGCAGCAGGCGAGCTTTCGCTCCGCAAGGCAGAGGCTGTGCCTATGCTTCTCGGTATTACAAAGGCATCTCTTATGACCGAGTCATTCCTTTCCGCTGCATCCTTCCAGGAAACCACAAAGGTTCTTACCGAGGCGGCTACGAAGGGCAAGAAGGACCACCTTCTCGGACTTAAGGAAAACGTTATTATCGGTAAGCTTATTCCCGCAGGTACCGGCCTTGGCAGATATCGCGCGGTTGAAATTGAGGATTCCGGGAAAGAACCCGAGGCTATCATTGAGGATGAATTCTATCCCGACGAAGAAACCGTGGCAGCCGTAGAGGAAAACGAAACGGTGTATATTGCCGAATAAAAACTAAACAATTAAGGGCGTAGACATGAGAATTTATGTCTGCGCTCTTTCTTTTTCTCGACAAATATAGATTTAAAAGTGATTTTTGACGGTAAAAACTTTTTTTGTTGACTTTTGATTGCAATAATGTTATTATATTGATATAATATAATATAAATAAAAATCAAACTGAAATTAGGATGATTTTATTATGAATAACGATGCTGATATAAAGGTGTCGGTCGTAGTACCGATATACAATGCCTATGATTATCTGCGCCCGGCTCTTGACAGCGTGCTTGATCAAACCCTCGCCGAGCTTGAGATAATATGCGTTGACGACGGTTCTACCGACCACTCTCTTGAAATACTAAAGGAATATCAAGGGCGTGATGATCGCATAAGGATAGTTACGGAAACAAATGCAGGGCCTGCCCGCGCGCGCAACAATGGTATGCAAAGGGCTCGCGGCGAGTATGTTGCCTTCCTTGATGCCGACGATTTTCTTGAGCCGACGTTTCTTGAAAAGCTATACGTTTTGGCAAAAAAGGACAATCTTGATATAGCCATTTCAAGATACGATATATATAATACCCGCAGGGCAAAATTCGAGCCGGCTTCCCCGGCGGATAATTCGAATATATTTACTCCCGGCGTCGTAACGTCGAAGAGCGAGCACCCCGATTTCATACTTTCTTCTACGGTCTCTTCCCCGTGGAATAAGCTTTTTCGCAGAACCTTTCTTGAAGAAAAAAAGCTTGTGTTTCTTACGGACGTCAAAATGTACGAGGACGTTTATTTTGTGGTTACCGCAATGTCACTTGCACAAAGGGTAGGCAAAGTTTTTGAGGTCCTTATGCACCACAGAATACACTCCGAGCAAGCAAGAGCGAAAATGTTCAAAAGGTATTATTCGCAGATACCTCTCGTATACCTTAAGATAAAGGAATTTCTTATGCAGCACGGTATGTACGCGCCTCTATCGGTTTCTTATCTCAATCTCTCGGCGAGTCGTTGCTATAAGATTTTCAATCTCCTTCTGAGTGACTCAAAGGAGATCTTTTGGAATCAGATTTTTTCCGAGTACGCAGAGTCGCTCGGCTGGGGTGCGGATGCTCTTTCCGATATAACGGACGGGGACGTGCGCGAGTTTGTTACAAATGTACGGTGTTATGATTACGCGCAGTATAAGAAGCGCTGTCAAAAGGGCAAGAGCGTTGATTTCTCTAAGCACGGAGATGTAGAACAGAAGACTGAGTCCGAGTCTGAAAAGGGAAGAATATTTTCGTTTTTCAAGGGATTTTTCTCAAAAAAATAGCATAAAAACCAAGGCGGCGCTCGCAACGAGATGTGTGAGCGTCGTTTTTTGTATTAATAACGCTTAAAACAGGAAAAAATCGCACAAAAAACGTTAAAATTTTTTGTTAAAACTATTGACAAAAATATTGCAAAGTGATAAAATAGGTTTACTGTCGGTTAATGGGGTAACTATGCCCTTTTGACGATTAGTAAATATATAAAGAAGGAGGAAAATCATGCCAACCTTTAACCAGCTCGTAAAGAAAGGTCGTCAGGACAAGACTTATAAGTCCAAGGCTCCTGTTCTTCAAAAGGGTCTTAACTCCCTTAAGAACAAGCAGACAGACCTTAGCTCGCCGCAAAAGAGAGGCGTTTGCACCAAGGTTACAACCGTAACACCCAAGAAGCCTAACTCGGCTCTTCGTAAGATTGCCAGAGTAAGACTTACCAACGGAATGGAAGCAACTTCGTACATTCCCGGTATCGGTCACAACCTTCAGGAGCACTCGGTTGTTCTTATTCGCGGCGGACGTGTTCGTGACTTGCCCGGTGTACGTTACCACGTAATCCGCGGAACGCTTGATGCTCAGGGCGTTGCAAACCGTAAGCAGGGTCGCTCCAAGTACGGAGCAAAACGTCCGAAGAAATAATAAGGTACATTTTCGGACAGAACTGTGCTCACGTGCTGTGATGGTATAGATTTTCTTTATATAAATCGCAAAACGAGCACTAACGAATTTAAAATTCGAGTACCTATGATATCATAATTTAATGAAGGAGGGAAGTACAGTGCCTAGAAGAGGTCAAATTTCCAAGAGAGATGTATTGCCGGATCCGCTCTACAACTCCAAGCTTGTAACTAAGCTTGTGAATAACATAATGTACGACGGAAAGAAAGGCGTTGCTCAGAAGATCGTTTACGATGCATTCGCAATGATCGAGGCTAAGAGTGGAGAGAATGCGCTTGACGTGTTCGTTGCTGCTCTTGAAAACGTAATGCCCGTGCTCGAGGTTAAGGCTCGTCGTGTAGGCGGCTCCAACTATCAGGTACCTATGGAGGTTCGCGCAGAGCGCAGACAGACATTAGGACTTCGTTGGATAATTAACTATTCCAGAGCTCGCGGTGAAAAGACCATGGCTGAAAGACTCGCTGCTGAGATCATGGACGCCAAGGCAGGAATGGGCGGAGCTTTCAAAAAGAAGGAAGACACGCACAAGATGGCAGAAGCAAACAAGGCGTTTGCTCACTACAGATTTTAATCGATATAAAAAGGAGATTTTTCAATGCCAAGAGAGTTTTCGCTTGAACATACAAGAAATATCGGCATAATGGCGCACATAGATGCCGGTAAGACGACTACAACCGAAAGAATCCTTTTTTATACCGGTAAAACTCACCGTATGGGTGAAACCCACGACGGTGGCGCAACGATGGACTGGATGGCTCAGGAGCAGGAAAGAGGTATAACCATTACCTCGGCAGCTACTACTTGCTATTGGGTTCCCACTGAGTATCAGAATGCTGACGATGCTACTGTTAAGGATAACAAGTACCGTATTAACATTATAGATACTCCCGGTCACGTTGACTTTACAGTTGAGGTTCAGAGATCGCTTCGCGTTCTCGACGGCTCAGTAACTGTTCTTTGTGCAAAGGGCGGTGTTGAACCCCAGACAGAAACGGTTTGGAACCAGGCTAATGAGTATAAGGTTCCCAGAATGTGTTACATCAATAAGATGGACATTATGGGTGCGGATTTCTTCCGCGTCGTTAAAATGATTAAGGACAGGCTTCGCGCGAACGCAGTTCCCGTGCAGCTTCCTATTGGCGCAGAGAGCTCCTTCCGCGGAATTATCGACCTCATGGATATGAAGGCTGACGTATATTACGACGACCTTGGTAAAGACATGAGAGTTGAAGAAATACCCGAGGATATGAAGGAGCTTGCAGAAGAGTATCGCAGAAATATGGTTGAGTCTATATGTGAGACTGATGAGGAACTCATGGACCGCTATATTATGGAAGAGGAGATTTCCGTAGAGGAACTCAAGGCGGCTCTTCGTAAAGCTACTATCGCAAACGACATAATCCCCGTTTGCTGTGGTACTTCTTATAAAAACAAGGGAGTTCAGAAGCTTCTTGATAATATTGTCGAGTATATGCCTGCTCCCACTGACATTGAGGCTATTAAGGGTGTTAACCCCGAGACCGGTGCCGAGGATTGCCGTCACGCAAGTGACGATGAGCCCTTCTCCGCTCTTGCCTTCAAGATTATGACCGACCCGTTCGTTGGAAAGCTTTGCTTCTTCCGCGTATATTCCGGTGCGGTTCAGAAGGGAACGGCCGTTTACAACTCCACCAAGGATTCTGATGAAAGATTTGGACGTATTCTTCAGATGCACGCAAACGAGAGAGCTGATATCGACGTTTGTTACGCAGGTGATATCGCAGCTGTCGTTGGCGTAAAGAACACCACCACAGGTGATACCTTCTGTGATGAGAAGCATCCTATCATTCTTGAGTCCATGGTATTCCCCGAGCCCGTTATCCGTCAGGCTATCGAGCCTAAGACAAAGGCGGGTCAGGAGAAGATGGGTATCGCTCTTGCAAAGCTTGCAGAGGAGGATCCCACGTTCAGAACCTACACCGACGATGAGACCGGTCAAACCATCATCGCAGGTATGGGTGAATTGCACCTTGAAATCATCGTTGACAGACTTCTTCGTGAGTTTAAGGTTGAAGCAAACATCGGCGCACCTCAGGTTGCCTCCAAGGAAACCATTCGTAAGAAGGTTGACCAGGATACCAAGTATGCACGTCAGTCCGGCGGTAAGGGTCAGTACGGTCACGTTAAGATTACTATTGAGCCTAACGAAACCGGTAAGGGCTACGAGTTCATCAACTCAGTAACGGGCGGTGCTATTCCCAAGGAATATATCCCCGCTGTTGATGCAGGTATTCAGGGCGCAATGCAGGCAGGTGTTCTCGCAGGCTACAACGTTGTTGACGTTAAGGTTACTCTTTACGACGGTTCTTATCACGAGGTTGACTCCTCTGAAATGGCATTCAAGATTGCAGGTTCTATGGCATTCAAGGAAGCTATGAGACGCGCTGACCCCGTTCTTACAGAGCCTATTATGAAGGTTTCCGTAACTACCCCCGAGGACTATATGGGTGATATCATCGGTGATATCAACTCTCGCCGCGGACAGATGGATTCTATGGAGCAGATTGCTCCTGGCGTATCTAGAATTTACGCTCACGTGCCTCTTGCTCAGATGTTCGGTTATGCAACCGCTCTGAGATCTCGTTCTCAAGGTCGTGCGGTATACGTAATGGAGCCCGACGGATTCCAGGACGTTCCGAAGAACATCCAAGAAGAGATTATCAAGAATCGCGCTTCGAAATAATTTTAACGCGCGTTCGACTATATCACTCTAAACCGACTTGCCAGGTCGTTTAGATACAAAAAACAAAAAATAATTATATTTTATTAGGAGGATATTTAAAATGGCAAAGGCAAAATTCGAAAGAACTAAACCCCATGTTAATATCGGTACAATCGGTCACGTTGACCACGGTAAGACCACTCTTACAGCTGCTATAACCAAGACTCTTTCCCTTGCAAACGGATCTGAGTTCCTTGATTACAGCCAGATCGACAACTGCCCCGAGGAAAGAGCTCGTGGTATCACAATCAACTCCAGACACGTTGAGTACGAAACTGACAACCGTCACTACGCTCACGTTGACTGCCCCGGCCACGCTGACTACGTTAAGAACATGATCACCGGTGCTGCTCAGATGGACGGCGCAATCCTCGTTGTTGCAGGTACTGACGGCCCTCTTGCACAGACCAGAGAGCACGTTCTTCTTGCTCGTCAGGTTGGCGTTCCTGCACTCGTTGTATTCATGAACAAGTGCGACATCGTTGACGACCCTGAACTTCTTGACCTCGTTGAGATGGAGATCCGTGACCTCCTTTCCGAGTACGATTTCCCCGGCGATGACATTCCCGTTATCCGTGGTTCTGCTCGTGAGGCTCTTACTTCTTCCAATGGTCTTGATGCTCCCGAGTTCGCTTGCATCAAGGAGCTTATGGCAGCTGTTGACGAGTACATTCCTACTCCCGACAGAAAGGCTGACCTTCCCTTCCTTATGCCTGTCGAGGACGTATTCTCCATTTCCGGTCGTGGTACCGTTGCTACCGGTCGTGTAGAGCGTGGTACCATCAAGATGGCTGACACCGTTGAGATCGTAGGTCTCAAGGACGAGTCCTCTTCTACCGTTGTAACCGGTATCGAGATGTTCCACAAGCTCATGGACTATGCTGAGGCTGGTGACAACGTTGGTCTTCTTCTCCGTGGCGTTCAGAAGAACGAGATCGAGAGAGGCCAGGTTCTTTGCAAGCCCGGTTCTGTTCAGCCCCACACCAAGTTCGTAGGTCAGGTTTACGTTCTTACTGAGAAAGAGGGCG
>JAZORD010000007.1:0-13509 GCA_045656445.1 Eubacteriales bacterium
AAGGTGGCGGGGCGTGGCAAATTTTCATCCTCGCTGCCTATCCGTAGCTCAAAAAATCTTGGGATAAACGAGCAGTTTTTCATCTCGTCGCACAGTCCGTCAACAATAGGCATAGCCGAGCGCGAGAGCCTGTCGAGTAAAATTTCGCTTCTCCTTGAGGGCGCGTTATCATGGCTTGAGATATCGCCAAGGTATTTCTTCGCGGCTCGATTTACCATGTCGGCTCTTGTTTCTTTGCTAAGCTCGCCTATCGCTTCACCCCGTTCCTTTAGCTCGGTGAAGAAATTCTCAAGTATAGCGTGTATAAAAGTACCTATGTTTCTTGCATCAAATTCAGCTCTGCCATTTTCGGAAAGATTCAGATTAAATCTCAGGTAATACGCTAAGGGACAGCCGACGTAGGTGTCTATTCTGGTTTGTGTAAGCGCCATATCGCCGGGATACATAAGCTCTACGGTTTCTTCTTCAAGTGAGGCGTCAAGCGCCTCAATATCCTTTGAGGCTATCTGTATTTGGCGTGCGTAGCCGCTTTCGGCAAGCGCCGCGCTTACCGTTGGCAGATTCATAACGTCCATCGCCGCAGTAGGAGAATAGATTTTTTCAAGCGGTGAAATGTCCGAGATTTTAACCGACCTCAAAGCTTCGCCGGTCATATCCAAAATTGCCATAATAACATCCGCACGGGCGGTTTTCTTAAGGTCCGTGTCCCTTTGCGAATAAAGGAGTGTAACGCTCTCGCTTGCCGCGGCAAAGGCGCGGGAGAAAAAGAAAAGCTCGCGCGCATAGAGGGTTTCGTTATCAGAGCTTCCCAAAAGCCCGGCTTCTGCAAGCGTTATTTTATCACGCTCGGTAAAGTAAGAGCTTGACGCCACAGGCGCGGGAAATTCGCCCGCGTTCACGCCCATAAGATAAATATGCTTTTTGTCGGAAAGGCGTATCATATCCGCGCATCCCACCGTAACCTCGTCGTAAAAGGCAGGGATTTTACCAACGTCCGCCTCGGAAAGTATTACCTTAAGCTGTCCTAGAAAGGCCCTTGCCGTACATTTTAAGTCACCCATTACTTCTACAAGAGAATCAAGGGATGAGCATATTATATCCCAAAGCCTGTCATTTTCGGCAGAGGCGTCTGTTTCTCCGTAAAGGAGAAGCTCAGATGACCGCGAGCGCAGCTTTTCCTGCAAAGATAAGTCAACAAGAAAGGAAACAAGGGCTACAGCGTGCTCGCGGACGGTGGTGACTGAAGCAAGGGTGTCGCAGAATTTTAGAAGCGGTGATATTATAAGCTCTCTCGTTTCGTTTATTCTGAGAAGAGCCTTTTTTTGCTCCTCGGATTTTTTAAAGGAATATCCGTCGGGGCTCATATTCCAGAAAATTCCGTTCGTAAATCCCTCACGGTCTATTTGCCACTTTTCAGTGTAAAGCTCAAATTCGTCACACGCTTCCTGGTTTATTCCGCACAGTCGACATTTTGCATAGGAAATTACGTCCTCTCTTGCAAAGGAGGATTCAAAAACGCCAAAGGCCGTGTAAATCAGCTTTATAGCCTCGTACGAGGAAATGCTTTTTTTCTTTGAAATGAAATGCGGAACGCCGGCCGCGTCAAGCGAAGAGTCTAAAATGCCTGTGTATTTTTGTGAGTCGCGGGCTATTATGGCAAAATCCCGCCACGACGCGCCGCCCATAACTCGCCGCTTTATATCTCCTGCAATGAAATCGCATTCTTCATATGGGTCTGAAGCCTCAAAAATCCGTAGATTTTCTCCGAGGTTTTGTAAACAATCATTGTCAATATTAGGGCGACTCTTCCACAATCCTGCACAGATGCGCTCTAAAGAGGTATCGGCGTTTTCTCTGAGGTCGTTTTGTCTTACAAGCGTAATCTTTTCGTTTGCTTTGTTAGCAGTCTTTATAAGATGTCTCTCAGTTTCTTCGATTTCCTTGAATTCAAAGCCGCGCTCGCTTTTTTCGGGCAGCGTAAGATGAACGGTCAGACCGGAGCTTTCCATAAGCGCACCCAGCACTTTGTACTGTGGCTGTGTGAACGAGGTGAAGCCGCTTACGAAAAAGTGCGCGTCGGAAAAGAAGTGGGGATGCTCGGTGAGCTTTTCAGCAAGCCTCTCGCACTCGTCCCTTACACTCGTGTACCTCTTCGTGAGCAGACTGTTATAAAGGGTCATTATCCTTGATATATCCCGAAGCTTATCTGCCAGCCGTTTGTTATTTTTGACCGCGCTGTTTTCTGAGAGCGCCGCAAGCTCGTCCGGCATTACAGAAAGCCCCTTCATTTCATTGACGGCTCGCAATGCCTTTTCAACGAGGGCTGAGCTTATCTCCCTGTGACCGCCCGTCATACTCAAAACCGGTGCCAGCTCGGCAAGCGTCATCCACATAACGAGCGCTTCCTTTCCGCTGTCGGCATACTGTCCTGCAAGACCGCCGAGCTTGCGGTAAACCGTGTTTGCAAGTCTTGTGAAATTCGTCACCTCAAAGGTGAGGGACGCCGAGTCAAAAAGTGTGTCTGCCATCTCCTTTTCGGCTATGAGTGCCTGCTGCTCCGGAACTATCAGAAAAACTTTTTTTCCAATTCCCACAAGCTCGGATATTTCCTTTTTTACCTCAAGGTATGCCGTGGAGTAGAATCCGCCTTCAATTATTCTAAGCATTTCCGGTTTTTCCTCCGCCAATATATTTTTCGCTTATTTTGTATCCGCATTTGCGTGAGGAAAGAATAATCTTCTCTCCGCATACCTCAAGCTTTTCTCTTAGATAGTGTATATAAACATTAAGAATGCCGGGGTCGGTGTACGTGTCCCAAACCAAACGCATCAGTTCCTCGCGCCCCGTATATTCTCCGCCCGCTTGATAAAGCGCTGACATAAGGTTATATTCCACCTCTGTCAGTCGAATTTTTTCTCCGCGCAAATAGACGGAGCGTTCCCCCGGAGAAAGAGAAAGCGGCGTATCTTCCTTCGCTTCCGAAAGAAGCCTGTGTAGTAAATCAATCGAAAAGGGTATAGCAATATCAGCGTCCTTTTGTGTGCGGCTCATGCTTATAAAATTTCCGTCGGGAAACCGGCCAGCAGTGTCAATGTCTACTATCCGTATCGGGTCCGGAGCACCGCAATCTCCGAGTGTAACGCTTGCGCTCTCTTGCAAAATAAGACGTATTTTTTGAAAAAGATATCTGTCAGCCGTATATACCTCTACTGTATGCATAGCCGTTTTATCACTCATAGGAAGGCCTCAATTCTAATTTATTAGAATAATTATACCTCAAAAGCCCCCGATATGTCAAGAGTAATAAAGTGGCATTGACAATTACATCAATATTTGCAATTCCTTGAGCAACTTTTGCAATTGTTGATAGGGGCAGCTTATAGTATAATTAATTGAACTAAAAATAAAGGAGTTGTACTGAAATGGACAACAATATGATTAAAGAGCTCTATTCTATCGGTCTTATCCCGGTAATTAAAATTGAAAATGCGTCTGACGCTGTGCCGCTTGCAAAAGCGCTTATTGACGGAGGACTTCCCGCAGCCGAGATTACCTTCAGAACCGCCGCTGCTGCTGAAGCTATCAAAAATATCACAGAGGCTTATCCTGAGATGCTCGTTGGCGCAGGAACTGTTCTTACTACAGAGCAGGTTGACGCTGCAATCGCTGCAGGCTCGAAATTCCTCGTATCTCCCGGTCTTAATCCCAAGGTAACCGCTTATGCGCTTTCTAAGGGTGTTCCGATGCTTCCCGGTTGCTCCAACCCCTCGGATGTTGAGGCTGCGCTTGAGCTTGGGCTCACTACTGTTAAGTTTTTCCCTGCTGAAGCTGCAGGCGGACTTAATATGCTTAAGTCTATGGCTGCTCCCTACGGCCAGCTCACATTTATGCCTACCGGCGGCATAAACGCAAACAATCTTCTTGACTACCTCAAGTTCAACAAGATTATAGCTTGCGGCGGCTCGTTTATGGTAAAGGACGAGCTTGTAAAGGAGAAAAAGTGGGACGAAATCACCGCCCTTACAAGAAATGCCGTAAAAACCATGCTCGGTCTTGAATTCGTGCATATGGGCATAAATAACGAGAATGCAGAGGAAGCAGAAAAGGGCGCTAAGCTCTTTGAGCTTATGTTCGGTATGCCCCTTCGCCAGACCTCAAAGTCCATATTTGCGGGAGAGGCGTTTGAGTTTATGCAGAGTAAGGGCCCCGGCAGATGCGGACACATTGCTATCAGAACCAATTTCGTAGACAGAGCTATGGCTTATTTCAAGAGAATGGGCTTTGAGTTTGAGGAGTCTACCGTAACGTATGACGAGAAGAGCGGAAAGCCGAAGTTCGTATATTTCAAGGACGAAATTTGCGGATTTGCTATCCACCTCGTTCAGAAATAATTTTTACGACAGCTAAGGCGGGAGCTCATCTCCCGCCTTTTAATGACAAATTTGTAAAAGGAGAAAATCCTTGATATTCGGTAAATATATAAACCGTTACTACCTGAAATATTCCCCGATACTTTTGCTCGGAATTTTCGCGCTTTTTCTCGTTGACTATTTTCAGCTTGAGATTCCCGAGATTTATAAAATGGTAATAGACGGAGCAAATAACGGCTTCGTTGTGATTGACGGCGTAAAGCAGGAGTTCAACGTTGATTTCGTTCTTGAAAAGATATGCCGCCCCTTCGTTGTCATAATACTTGCAATGATTGCAGGACGCTTTCTGTGGCGTATCTGCTTTTTTGGATCGGCAATAAGGGTTGAAACCGACCTCAGACGCGAAATGTTTAATCATTGCAAGGGCTTATCTCAGCAGTATTATCAGACGAACAAGGTCGGAAATATGATGTCGCTTTTCACAAACGACATTGAAACCGTAAACGAGTGCTTCGGTGATGGAGTTCTAATGCTCTTCGACGCTCTGCTTCTCGGCGGATTTGCCGTATATAAAATGGCAAAAATGGATGCATTGCTTCTGCTTTTCTCACTTATACCTATGGTATTTCTTTTCATCGTTTCCACCGTAGTCGGTAAATTTATGATGAAAAAATGGGAAAGCAGACAAGAGGCGTTTTCCAAGCTCTCGGATTTTTCCCAGGAGAGCTTTTCGGGAATTGCAGTAGTTAAGGCGTTTGTCAAGGAATTCCGCGAGCTTTGGGCATTCAAAAAGCTCAGCCGTGAAAACGAAAAAGCAAACGTAGACTTCACTAAAATATCGACACTTTTACATATAAGCGTAATGCTCTTTGTGGAAACGGTAATCTGCGTAATTTTAGGCTACGGCGGATATCTTGTCTATGGCGGCAGCTTTACCGCGGGCGAGCTTATAGAGTTTATCAGCTACTTCACTACGGTCGTATGGCCGGTTATGGCTATATCCAATCTTATCGAAATGTCCTCAAGAGGAAAGGCTTCGATGAAGCGTATCTCGGAGCTTCTCGACGCAAAGCCCGATGTCGTTGACGCCCCGGACGTTAAGGATGTGGACTTTATCGGCGGAGATATAGAGTTTAAAAACCTAACCTTCCGCTATCCCGGCGCAGACTACGACGCGCTGAAGGACGTTTCCTTCAAAATAAACCGCGGGGAAAACGTCGGTCTTATAGGAAGAACCGGCTCGGGAAAAACCACAATAGTTGACCTTATTTTGAGAACCTATAACGTCCCTTCCGGAACGCTTTTTGTAGACGGACACGACGTAAACGAAATACCAATAAAAACAGTCCGCAAATACTCGGCATACGTACCTCAGGATAATTTTCTTTTCTCAGATACAATAGAAAATAACATATCCTTCGCCACCGACAGCGGAAGCAGCGAGGACGTAGTACGCGCGGCGAAGCTCTCGGACGTACACGGCAATATATCGGAGTTTAAGGAAGGGTACGCTACCGTTCTCGGTGAGCGCGGTGTCACGGTTTCCGGCGGTCAGAAGCAGCGCATATCAATAGCGCGCGCTCTGATGAAGGACGCGTCTATACTTATTCTCGACGATTCGGTTTCCGCAGTTGACACAAAGACCGAGCGGGTAATAATAGAAAACCTAAGAAAAAACAGATTCGGCAAAACCACGATTCTCATAGCTCACAGAATATCCACAGTTGAAAAGATGGACAAAATAATTTTCATTGACGACGGGCATATAGTAGACGTGGGCAATCACGAGGAGCTCTGCCAAAGATGCCCTGATTACAGAACGACAGTAGAGCTTCAAAGGCTTGAAGCGGGGGAGGGTGAATGATGCCAAGATATTTTCCTTTCCTTATGGCAGGCGCTATAATAGGAACTCTTACTCTTATTTTCATCATAGCCTACGCTACAATGAAAAATAAAAAAGAAGCCATAGGCTTCGACCGAAATATGAAGGATAGCGAGATAATTCGCAGAATGGGCAAATATGTAAAGCCCTATATTCCGCAGTTTATCATAGCCATACTTATAATGTTTATTTCGGTAGCCCACGACATAATCTCACCGCTTCTCATAAAGAAAATTGAGGAGATGATAAAGGATGACTTTGAACTGTCAAGGCTCTTTATTGTGGTGGGAGTGTATGCGGGAGTGCTTATTGTTTCCATCGTGTGCACGTACATTCAGGCAATAATTTTGCAGGTCGTGGGTCAGAAGATGCTCTCGAGGATACGTGAGGACGTATTCGTTCACATTGAAAGCCTTTCGCACAACCAGCTTAATCACGAGCCTGTTGGAAAGCTCGTCACGAGGGTCACCAACGACACTAACGCAATTTCAACGATGTTTACGAGCGTGCTTGTTAATTTCGTCAAAAACTGTTTTCTCATAATAGCAGTGCTCGTAGCAATGCTCTTTTTAAACTACGAGCTGACGCTGATGGTGCTCTGCTTTGTCCCCCTCGTAGTTCTTTTCACCTTTATTTTCAGGAAATTTTTAAGACGCGCATACAGAATGGTGAAGGACAGAACGACCGATATAAATACCTACCTTTCCGAAAACCTATCGGGTATGAAGATAACCCAGATATTTAATAGGGAAGAGCGAAAGATGCAGGAGTTTTCGGAGAAGAACGACGAGCTTGGCAGAGCCAAGCAAAAGCAGATATTCGTATTTGGAACCTTCCGTCCTGCCGTATATATGCTCTATATAACCTCGGTTATGTGTCTTTTTTACCTTGGCGCAGTTGGCGTGATAGAGGATAAAAGCTTCCTCGGTCAGACAATAACCGCAGGAACGATAGTAGCTTTTTATATGTATATCCAGAAATTTTTCACTCCAATACAAAACCTTGCCGAGCAGTTTAACAGAATGCAGGCTGCGTTTGCTTCGGCTGAAAAAATATTCACCGTTATGGATATGACGCCCGAAATAGTAGATTCACCCGATGCAATAGAGCTTGATAGCGTCAGGGGCGAGATTGAGTTTAAAAACGTCTGGTTTTCTTACGTGGAGGGCGAATGGGTCTTGAAGGACGTTTCCTTTAAGGTAAACGCAAATGAAACGGTTGCATTCGTTGGCTCAACCGGATCAGGAAAAACCACAATTCTTTCTCTTATATGCCGCAACTATGACATACAAAAGGGCGAAATACTCATAGACGGAATAAATATAAGGAATATAAAAATTTCATCGCTCCGCCGCCACTTCGGGCAAATGCTCCAGGATGTTTTCCTGTTCTCAGGAACGGTGCGCTCGAACATTATTCTTCGCGACGAAAGTATAACCGACGAAGAAGTAAGAAAAACCTGCGACTACGTCAACGCAAGCCACTTTATAAACAAGCTTTCCGCAGGGCTTGACGAGGAGGTCAGAGAGCGTGGAAATAACTTCTCCGCGGGTCAGCGCCAGCTTCTCTCATTTGCAAGAACTCTTGCACACAAGCCGTCGGTAATGATTCTTGATGAAGCGACAGCGAATATCGATACCGAAACCGAACTTCTAATTCAGGATTCTCTTGAAAAAATGAAAAACATCGGCACAATGCTGATTGTAGCCCACCGGCTTTCAACCATACAGCATGCCGATAATATAATAGTTCTCTCAAGGGGCGAAATAGTAGAGCAAGGTAACCACTTCGAGCTCCTTGAGAAGCAAGGCAAATATTACGGACTCTATATGCTTCAGTATAATAAGGAAAGGCTGAAGGCTGGCGGTGCGTAAGAAAAAACGGTCTGCAGCAAAAATGCGAGCAGACCGTTTTTTATTGTTAGCATAACAGAAAAAGGACAGAGAATTTTGAAGTCCTCTCTCCTTTTATTTTGACAATTACTGACTTAATTAAAGACATCAAAGCAATAATATTTTTGTCGAATTCTCAAGCTTTATTGACAAATCAACAGAAATATGATAGAATGTACTCGTCACACGAATTGAATATTTTTATCTCCAAAACGGGAAAATACTTTGGTAAAAAGTGTTTTCTCTCTTTTCTCATTCCGTTATTGGGGAGCAATTCGTGTGACAACAATTGAGGGGGAAGCATTTTTTCGGTGCGTTCCTTTTGGAGCGCACTTTTTATATGTTGATGATGTGAATGTATGAGTAAAGATATTTCTAAAAGGGTGATAGATATTACCGGCGTAGAAATCATGCCCGGAGAGCCTACCGTTTGTCTTGGTAACGGAAAGCAAGGCTTTGAGTGTTGTTGCGACGAGTGCGATTACTATTCATGACTATGAAGCTAGGATGAGACTATACCGTAACAGTACTTAGGTTATACTCATATAAGCTTGTCAAGGCTAATTTCGAATATTTCAGCAAAAGCCTTTAACTCAATATCGGTAACAAACCTTTTTCCACACTCTATTCTTTGTATGGCATTTTTATCTACGTCTATGCCAATAAGCTGCATTTTATCTGCAAGACCTCTTTGTGAGAGCTTTGTGGGATAAGATAATCTTAACTTGCGGATGTTATCACCGCACAGATTGTTTTTACCGTCGTTTTTATTTTTGAACATATTACACCTCGTTTGACATTCAGTGATTGACAAATCTATTATATTGTGTTAGAATACACAATATGACATTCTGTAAATGTCGAAAAGCAAACGAACAATTTAACGTGGGGGCAAAATGGACAACTACAGTCAAACAGAGCAAAATATTGAAAATGCAAAGGAAGAGAATTTGTTTGCAGATAAGACAAGCGAAAATAGGGAGTATTTCAAGCGCGCGTTAGCGGAAGCGATAGAAATGAAAATGCGCGAGGAAGAGGAGCAAATCAAGGATATTGAAGCTACGACTACAAGAAGGCACAGAATACGAATGAACCGCTGGTTTCGCGAGCAGGTCGGCGGCTTTCGCATTCCGTTTCCAGAGGTGGATAATCTTTATGAAAGAATACGTAGCAAACTCGTGGTAAAACTAAAAATCAACGAATTTATCGAGCACCGTAAAAAGGAAAGGCGAAAGAAATAAAAAAGACACGGGCAAGCTTTTTGAGCTTACTCGTGTCTTTATTCATTTATGTGATGATTATATTGTTTATATATGCTTTAAAATTGCATCACGTTCTCGCAACGCCGGTTTTTTTCGCAGCTTCGATTACTGCCGCGGCAACCGCGTCGGCAACCTTTTTATCAAGCGCAGAGGGGATTATATTTTCCTCCGAAAGCTCACTCTCGGGAATGAAGTTCGCCAAGGCGTATGAGGTTGCTACCTTCATTTCCTCGTTTATGCAGGTCGCGCGGCAGGCAAGCGCGCCTTTGAATATGCCGGGGAAAGCGAGCACGTTGTTTATTTGATTTGCAAAATCCGACCTACCCGTGCCGACAATTCTCGCTCCGGCAGCTTTCGCAAGGTCGGGCATAATCTCGGGCGTGGGGTTTGCCATAGGAAATACTATAGCATCCTTCGCCATGGATTTTACCATATCACAGTTTACGACTCCGGGAGCGCTTACGCCAACGAAAACGTCAGCCCCCGCCATAGCATCGGCAAGCGTGCCCTTTATACACTCCTTGTTAGTAACAAGAGAAATTTCTCTGTGGGCATCAGAGAGCGACTCGTCGCCGCGGCAGATTATGCCGAAGCGGTCAACCATAATGAGATTTTTGACACCCAGATTCATAAGGTGCTTTCCGATAGCCGTTCCTGCGCTGCCCGCGCCGTTAATAACTACCTTAACCTCACCGATTTTCTTATTAACAACCTTAAGCGCGTTTATGAGCGCAGCGGCAACAACTATTGCCGTGCCGTGCTGGTCGTCGTGGAAAACCGGAATGTCGCATATCTCCTTGAGGCGTCTTTCTATCTCAAAGCAGCGGGGTGCCGATATATCTTCAAGATTTATACCGCCAAATGAGCCTGAGATAAGGTATACGGTGCGTACTATTTCTTCAACGTCCTTGCTCTTTATGCAGATGGGAAATGCGTCAACGTCTGCAAACTCCTTGAAAAGAGCGCACTTTCCTTCCATAACGGGCATTCCTGCCTCAGGTCCTATATCACCTAGACCGAGAACCGCCGTGCCGTCGGTTATGACCGCAACGAGATTGTTTCTTCGTGTCAGCTCCCAGGACTTGTTTACGTCATCGCGTATAGCAAGGCAGGGCTCTGCAACGCCCGGAGTATATGCGAGCGAAAGGTCCTCTCTTGAGTTTATTTTAACACGGGATACGACCTCTATTTTGCCGTCCCACTCGTAGTGCTTTTTGAGCGATTCTTGTCTTATATCCATAATGCACCTCGGTTTTTTAAGAATTATAACATACGCGCAAAGAAAAGTCAAGCGGGAAAAATCTTGGCAAAATGTAAAAGATTTATATATTTTTATATGTTTACTATTTACAAAAGCCTACTTTTGTGATAAAATATCTATTTGAAAGGCGGTAAAGTATGCGTATAGATAAATTCATATCGGACGTGGGACTTGCCTCGCGCAAGGAGACCTCGCTCGCTGCAAAGCGGGGGCTTCTCTTAGTTGACGGAGTGCCGGAGAGGGATGCTTCGCGACATATCGACCCAACCTCGCAAAAAATTACCTTTATGGGTAAGACGGTTGAATATCGCCGCTTCGTATACGTAATGCTCAATAAGCCCGAGGGATACGTCAGCGCAACTGAGGATTCAAGGCTTCCGGTCGTAACCGAGCTTTTATCCGAAGAGCTTAAGCGTCGCGGACTCTTTCCTGTCGGAAGACTCGACAGAGATACCGTAGGTATGATGATACTAACGGATAACGGTCAGCTAGCTCACACGCTTCTTTCCCCGAAGCGCCACGTCAAAAAGGAATATAGCTTCGATTGCGCCGCCCCTCTGCCAAATCACGCTGAGGACAGCTTCAGGGCGGGAATAACTCTTGCTGACGGATATGAGTGTAAAAGCGCAAACCTTATATGCCGACCTGATAGGCTTGGAGGTGTAATAACTCTCACCGAGGGTAAATATCATCAAATTAAGCGTATGATAGCCTCGTTTGGAAATAAGGTCACGCGTCTTGAGCGCATAAGCTTTGCGGGAATACCGCTTGATAGAAGACTCTCCCGCGGAGTGTGGCGCTATCTTACCGAGGATGAAATAAACCTACTTTTAGAAAAAGCAAAATAATTTTTTGGAGATAAAAATGGACATTTTAAAGACCCTGGCAAAAGAATTTAACATTAAAGAGGAGCAGGTGAAAAATACCGTTGAGCTTATCGACGACGGTAATACCATTCCCTTTATATCAAGATATCGTAAGGAGGTTACGGGAAGCCTTGATGATGCAACTCTTCGCGATCTTAACGACAGGCTTCAGTATCTTCGCAAGCTTGAGGAGCGCCGTGCCGAAATATCCTCTCTTATCGAAGCGCAGGAAAAGCTCACGCCCGAAATTACCTTTGCGCTAAACAATGCAACAACCCTCGTTGAGCTTGAGGATATATACCGTCCCTTCAAGCCTAAGAGAACCACGCGCGCATCTATTGCAAGAGCAAAGGGACTTGAACCGCTTGCTAACTATATACTCGAGCAGCGCGATGCATACGAGGTTTCTATCGCAGACTATGCAAATGAATTTATATCCGAGGAAGAGGGTAAGGAGGTGCCCGATGCGGCAGCCGCCCTGCAAGGAGCTTCTGATATTATCGCCGAGGATGTGTCAAACAGCGCAGAGATAAGAAAGCTTCTCCGCGAATTCACAATGCGATATGGCTCAGTAACCACGAAGGGCACAACCGAGGAGAGCTCGGTTTATGAAAATTACTATGACTTCTCAGAGCCTATAAGCAGGCTGAAGGGACATAGGGTTCTTGCTATAAACAGAGGTGAAAAGGAGGACTTCCTCAAGGTGAGCGTAACGCTTTCCAAGGAGGACGGAATTGCTCAGCTTACTTCTAAGGTAGTAACCAACAAAAATTCTGAGGCTCTTCCTTATATAATGGCAACCCTTGAGGATGCCTATGACCGTCTTCTTTTCCCCGCAATAGAAAGAGAAGTAAGAACCTCGCTCTTCGACGATGCTTCCGAGGGCGCACTCAAGGTGTTCGCGGAAAACCTCAGAAACCTACTTCTCGTATCTCCCATCAAGGGAAAGACGGTCCTTGGTTACGACCCCGGCTACGGTCACGGCTGTAAGCTTGCCGTTGTAGATAAAACCGGCAAGGTAATGGATACCGCCGTTATTTATCCCTTCCGCTCTAAAGACAGAGTGAACGAGGACGACCTTGAAAAATCAAAATCAATAGTTTTGCGTCTTATCGTCAAAAATAAGGTAGACGTAATTTCAATAGGAAACGGAACCGCATCCCGCGAGTCTGAAAAGTTTATCGCTGAGCGCGTAATCCGTGACCCCGCATGCCCCAAGGGCGTTAAGTACACGATAGTTTCCGAGGCGGGAGCTTCGGTATATTCCGCATCAAAGCTCGCAACCGAGGAGTTTCCGGATTTTGACGTAATGCAAAGAAGCGCGATTTCCATAGCAAGACGCTTACAGGACCCCCTTGCGGAGCTGGTTAAAATTGAGCCTAAGGCTATCGGTGTCGGTCAGTACCAGCACGATATGAAGCAGGCAAGGCTCACCGAGGCTCTCGGCGGAGTTGTAGAGGACTGCGTAAACGGCGTCGGTGTGGATATCAATACGGCATCCTACTCACTTCTTTCCTACGTGTCGGGCATAAACCTCTCGGCTGCTAAAAATATCGTAGCTTACAGAGAAGCAAACGGTGAATTTAAATCGAGAAAGCAAATACTTAAGGTTCCCAAGATTGGCGAAAAGGCGTTCACTCAGTGCGCGGGATTTTTGCGTATTCCCGGAGCTGACGAGGTCTTTGACTGCACGGGAGTTCACCCCGAGTCCTACGATGCTGCAAGAAAGCTCATCACGACGTTCGGATACAGCACCGACGACATAAGGAACGGAAAGATGAGAGAGCTCCGCGCGTCGGTCAAGGAATACGGCGATAAAAAGCTCTGCGAGGAGCTCGGCATCGGAGTACCGACCTTAAACGATATTATCGGCGAGCTTGAAAAGCCCGGACGCGACGTTCGTGACGAAGCGCCCGAGCAGGACTTCCGTGACGATATCCTCGATATGTCCGACCTGAAGGAAGGAATGGTTCTCA
>JAZORD010000008.1:0-8796 GCA_045656445.1 Eubacteriales bacterium
TGCACCGCTCGCCTCTGCTACCTTGCGGCACTCTTCGATAAGCGCCTTGTCGGGAAAATACTTTTCGGGCGCGCAAGCTGTGAAATTGAGTCCCATCTTTGCGCATCCTACCATAAGGGAGTTGCCCATATTGTAGCGGGCATCGCCCATATATACAAAATTAATACCCTTGAGTCTGCCAAAGTGCTCCTTTATGGTAAGCAGGTCGGCGAGTATCTGCGTGGGGTGGAACTCGTTTGTGAGTCCGTTCCATACGGGAACCTTGGAATACTCCGCAAGCTCCTCGACAATTTTCTGACCGAAGCCGCGGTATTCGATGCCGTCATACATAGAGGCAAGAACTCTCGCGGTGTCGGCAATGCTCTCCTTTTTGCCCATCTGCGAGCCCGTAGGTCCGAGATAGGTACAGTTCATACCGAGGTCAAAGGACGCTACCTCAAAAGCGCAGCGCGTACGTGTGCTGTCTTTTTCGAAAAGAAGCACAACGTTCTTTCCCTCACAAAGCTTGTGCGGGATTCCCGCCTTTTTCTTTGCCTTAAGCTCAGCGGAGAGCTCTATAAGATATTCTATCTCCTCGGGGGTATAGTCGAGGAGCTTGAGAAAATCTCTGCCACGTAAATTCATAAAAACTGTCTCCTTTATTAAAGCACTTTGGAAAGGAAGCTCTGCAGGCGCACGCACTTGGGCGTATCAAACAACTCGGCAGGTGTGCCCATCTCGGCTACGACTCCGTCATCAAGGAACATTACGCGATTTGCAACCTCGCGGGCAAAGCCCATCTCGTGAGTGACGACTATCATCGTCATACCCGTGCTTGCAAGCTCCTTCATAACGTCAAGCACCTCGCCTACCATCTCCGGATCAAGCGCCGATGTCGGCTCGTCAAAGAGCATTACCTCAGGCTCCATGCAAAGAGCTCTTACGATAGCAACTCTCTGCTTCTGACCGCCGGAAAGTCTGTCGGGGTAATCGTTAGCTCTGTCAGCAAGACCGACACGCGCGAGAAGCTCCATTGCTTTCTTTTCCGCTTGCTCCTTTGAGATACCTTTGAGCATCATAGGCGCTATCGTCATATTTTTAAGTATTGTAAGGTGTGGGAACAGATTAAACTGCTGGAAAACCATACCCATCTTCTGACGGTGAAGATTAATGTCAATTCCCTTTTCCATAAGGTCAACGCCGTTAAAAACGATGCTGCCCGCCGTGGGAGATTCAAGCAGGTTAAGGCAACGCAGAAAAGTAGACTTACCAGAGCCGGATGCGCCTATAACACACAAAACGTCACCGCGGTTGATATCGACGTCTATCCCCTTAAGAACCTCTTTATCCTCAAAGCTTTTTTTAAGCTCGCGCACCTTTATTATAATTTCATTACCGTTAACGCTTTTCACTCTTTCTTAACCTCTTTTCAAGAATTGATAAAAGCTTGGTCATTATCATAACCATCGCAAGATACATAAGCGCGAGCAAAATAAGCGGGTTTATTGCGTCGCCCGTGTTGGTACGTATAAGGTTGAGCGCGCGGGTAAGGTCAACGACCGTAACGTATCCTGCAACCGACGTTTCTTTAAGAAGCGCTATACATTCGTTACCTATTGCGGGAAGAATATTCTTTATCGCCTGAGGAAAAATTATCGTACGCATTGCCTGCCATTTTGACATTCCGAGTGAGCGGGCGGCCTCCATCTGACCCTTATCAACCGCATTTATTCCGCTTCGAATAAGTTCTGCCATATACGCACCGGAATTTACGCCGAATGCGATTATAGCAGTCATAACACCATTATCGTCCATAACGAAGATTATGAAGTAGAATATCATTAACAGGACGGTAACGGGTATACCCCTTATAACAGTGGTGTAAGCGTCGCAAATCCAATTGACTACACGAAGCTTCGGGTTGCCCTCGGCATAGTATTTAAGCACAGCAATAACAGCACCTATAATGACACCGATAAGAAGAGCCGCGAGTGTAATTAATAAAGTATTGCCAAGACCCTTAAAAATGGTTTTATACCAGTCATCAACTATAAAGGTCTCGTACAAACGTTCAAACCAAGACATAAAATATCCTTTCAAAAAGAAAAGCTCGGGGGTGCTCGCTAGGGGCACCCCTTTTGCTTAAATCTGATTTTATTTCGCGGCGGGCGCTGTGTAAGGAGCGTCGTACTTTTCAAAAAGTGCCGCTATAGTACCGTCAGCCATAAGGTCAGCAAGAATCTTGTTGATTTCTTCTACGAGGTCCTCAGAGCCGAAAGCGAATGCGAATGCATAGGGCTCGGTTGTCATGTGCTCGCTAAGAATTTTAACGGTGTCGTCACCCTTGCAAAGCTCAGCAGCAGTAAGGTCATCAACTACCCACGCATCAACCTTGCCCTGTGTGAGACCGAGCTTAGCATCCTGGTTAGCCTCGTACTGCTTAAGGTCATATCCTTCACCCTGGCAGAATTCAGCTGCGGTTGTTCCTGTCTGAACAGCGATGGTCTTGCCCTCAAGGTCTGCCTTAGAAGCGATGGCGCTGTCAGCCTTTACTACGATGCATTGTGCCGCAAGGCAGTAAGCATCTGTAAAGAGAACGCTCTTTTCACGCTTCGGGGTTACGGAGATGCCGGACATACCGCAATCGTATTTACCGGACTGAACACCTGAAAGTACAGCATCAAAGTTAATCTGAGCAATTTCAAACTCGACACCGAGCTTATCGCAAACCTTCTGCATGATTTCAACCTCAATACCTACAACCTCTTCACCTTCGAGATTCTCAAAGGGAGGGAAATCCGGGCTTGTTGCTACAACAAGCTTGCCTGCTTCTTTAACTTCAGCGAGGGTCTTACCCTTAGCACCGCAAGAGGTGAGTGCGAATGCGCAGGTAAAGAGAAGAGCTGCGCACATTACAAGAGAAATAATCTTTTTCATTTTAATTTTTCCTTTCTTTCTTCTAAAAATTGTTTTGTGTTTTTAATTTGTATTTCAACCGAATCGTATCCGGTAGAGCCTGCCGAGGTTCTCTTGGCTACACAGGTCTTAAGGGAGATTTCCTCATAGAGATCCTCAGAAAACAAATCGGAATATGTTTTATACTCGTCAAGCGAGAGATCCTCGAGCACGCGGTGGGACTTTATGCAGTCGGAAACTATCGTGCCCGTAATTTTGTATGCTGTTCTGAACGGCATACCGTGCTTCGTAAGATAATCCGCAAGGTCGGTGGCGTTGATAAATCCGCGCTGCGCTGCTGCATACATATTCTCGCTTTTTACCTTCATCGTTCGCACCATTGGAGCGAAAACCTCAAGGCAAGCTATAACGGTGTCTGCTCCGTCAAAGAGCGACTCCTTATCCTCCTGCATATCCTTGTTATATGCAAGCGGCAAGCCCTTGAGCATAGTGAGCATACCTATAAGGTCACCGTATACTCTGCCGGTCTTTCCTCGGACAAGCTCCGCCATATCCGAATTCTTCTTCTGCGGCATTATCGACGAGCCGGTAGTGTAGGCATCGTCAAGCTCTATGAAGGAAAATTCCCAGCTGGACCAGAGTATTATTTCCTCTGAAAACCTTGAAAGATGCATCATTATTATTGAATATACCGAGAGAAGCTCTGCCGCAAAATCTCTGTCAGAGACACCGTCAATGCTGTTTGCGGTGTAGCTCGAGAAGCCGAGCAGCTCTGCCGTTCGCTCACGGGAAATCGGATAGGTTGTGCCCGCAAGAGCAAGAGAGCCGAGGGGAGAAACGTTCATTCTCGCCACTGCACCGTCAAGGCGGGAAAGGTCCCTCTTGAACATTTCAGCATAGGCTAAGAGATGATGCGCGAATACTATCGGTTGCGCTCTTTGCAGGTGGGTATATCCCGGCATAATATCGTATTTATGCTCCTCTGCAACGAAAACGATAGCATCGATAAGCTCTACAAGCAGCTCATCTATTCTTTCACACTTTGCTCTCATATAAAGGCGTGTGTCGGTTGCGACCTGGTCGTTTCGGCTGCGGGAGGTGTGAAGCCGCTTACCGACATCACCTATCCTTTCGGTGAGCACCGATTCAACGAACATATGTACGTCCTCGGCACCCTCAGCGATGGGAAGCGCACCGGTTGTGATATCCTCGCAGATATCGGTGAGAGCGCTTATTATCTTATCGGCATCTTCGTTTGAGAGGATACCGCACTCGGAGAGCATCGTACAGTGCGCTATCGAGCCCATTATATCCTCTTTATACATTCTTGCGTCTATATGAATCGAGGAGTTGAAGTCGTCGGCTATCTTAGAAAGCGCGCCATCCGTCCTTCCTGCCCACATCTTTTCCATAAATCAAACCTCAGAAATTATTTGCCTGCAAGCTTAGCCTTAACCTGCGCCTGCACCTTGATGGGAAGACCGAAGAGGTTAATAAAGCCTGCGGAGTCAGCCTGGTTATATACGTTATCCTCGCCGAAGGTGGCAATTTCCTCTGAATAGAGCGAATAGTCACTCCAAACGCCCGCCTTGATTACGTTGCCCTTGTAAAGCTTAAGCTTAACCTTACCCGTAACCGTTTCCTGAGTCTTGTCAACGAATGCGGCAAGAGCCTCGCGGAGAGGAGTGAACCACTGACCGTTGTAAACAAGCTCAGCATACGTGATTGCAAGCTCAGCCTTCTTGTGAGAGGTCATTTTGTCAAGGGTTATTGTCTCAAGGTACTTGTGAGCCTCATAGAGAATTGTTCCGCCGGGGGTCTCGTAAACACCGCGGCACTTCATTCCTACAAGACGGTTTTCAACGATATCAAGAAGTCCGATACCGTTCTCTCCTCCAAGCTTGTTAAGAGCGAGAATGATGTTCTTTGCGCTCATCTTCTCACCGTTAAGCGCTACGGGAACACCCTTTTCAAAATCAAGAGTTATATAAGTGGGAGTGTCGGGCGCCTTCATCGGAGAGATGCCCATCTCAAGAAAGCCTTCTTTATCGTAAAGCGGCTCGTTGCCCGCATCCTCAAGGTCAAGTCCCTCGTGCGAGAGGTGCCAGAGGTTCTTATCCTTTGAATAGTTGGTCTCGCGGTTTATCTTAAGAGGAACGTTATGCGCCTCGGCATACTCGATTTCCTCCTCGCGAGATTTGATATCCCACTCGCGCCAAGGAGCGATTATGGGCATATCAGGCGCGAATGCCTTAATGGCAAGCTCAAAACGAACCTGGTCATTACCCTTACCGGTGCATCCATGGCAAATTGCGTCAGCCCCTTCCTTTAGTGCTATCTCAACAAGCCCCTTTGCAATGCAAGGACGCGCGTGACTTGTACCAAGAAGATAATCCTCGTAAATAGCTCCCGCCTTTACGCAGGGAATGATATAATCGTTTACATATTCATCGGTAAGGTCAAGCACGTAAAGCTTAGATGCGCCTGTTTTAAGAGCCTTCTCCTCAAGTCCCTCAAGCTCATCCGCCTGACCGACGTTACCAGACACTGCAACAACCTCACAGTTGTTGTAATTTTCCTTAAGCCATGGAATTATAATAGAAGTATCAAGTCCTCCCGAATAAGCAAGAACAACCTTCTTAATTGATTTCTTATCCATTTTTGCCTCCAAAAATTCATTGATGCATTGATTATACACCTCATTTTGCATAAAGTCAATAGTTTTTTGCAATAAAATTCATTTTTGGTGCATTTTTATTCGCTTTATAAAAAACAGCACCGCTTTTTGTGCAACTTGTACAAACATCATATAATTATATCTCTATATAGATTTAAAACATTTCTATTTTGCAATGGAATTCAATGGTTTTGGAGTTTCGTTTTCCGTTTATGCAACGAATATTATGCATAATTATGCAGATTTGTAACAGTTGATTTTCTCTTTCGTTTGTGATAGAATATATTTATCTTACATTTTGGAGATAAAGAATGATAGCATTGTCTGCAAGCAGCCTTTCTCTCTCGTTTGGCGCCGAAGTTATATTGAAGGATATTTCATTCGCGGTAAACGACGGCGAAAGAGTTGGAATAATAGGCGTCAACGGAGCGGGAAAGACCTCGCTTTTTCGTTTGATAAGCGGTGAGTATTCAGCTGACTCCGGCGCCGTATATATACAAAAGGGACATACGGTGGGCATCCTTGAGCAAAACCCCGACCTGACAGCGCTGCCGAGAGATGCCTCCTGCATTGAATATATGTACACCGCGTTTTCTCATCTAATTAATATGGAAGAAAGCATCAGCCGCCTTGAGAGATTGATTGCGGAATGCACCGACACTGAGGAATCGGTAAGGCTCATATCTCAGCTTGGCGAGCTTAACAAAAGATACGCCGACTGCGGCGGTCTTGAATTCAGGCAAAGATGCCGTTCTATGCTTTTGCGCCTTGGGTTTGAAGAGGAGCTTATAAATCGAAAGATAAGCACTCTTTCAGGCGGGCAGCATACACGGCTTGCTCTTGCGCGCCTGCTTGCGACAGAGCCGGATATACTTATGCTTGACGAGCCTACTAACCACCTCGACATAGACGCGCTTGCGTGGCTTGAAAGTTTTCTTGCAGGCTATAAAAAAACCGTTTTAATTATATCCCACGACAGATATTTTCTTGACAGAACGACAAACAAGACGCTGCATATACAACACGGGCGCGCAAAGCTTTATAACGGCTCGTATTCCGTTTGCAAAAAGCAGCAGGAGGATGAGTGCGCGGCTCTTGAAAAGCGTTACAAAGAGCAGCAAAAGGAAATCGCCAGGATACAGGCAAACATAGAATTTCAGCGCAGATGTAACAGAGAGCACAATTTCGTTACCATTCGCTCAAAGGAAAAGCAGCTTGCGAGAATGGAAAAAATCAAGCTTGCACCGAAGGCGCCAAAGGACATCCGTCTTAGCTTTTCGCTTGAGGAGCAAAGCGCAAACGACGTTGTGGAAGCAAAAAACCTCTCCTTTTCTTATGGAGAAAAGACACTTATACGCGACCTTTCATTCCTCGTGCGCAGATACGAGAGGGTTATGTTCCTCGGTCCGAACGGATGCGGAAAATCCACGCTTATGAAGCTGATAAATTCCCTTCTTACGCCCGACAAGGGAAGCGTTACTCTCGGATATAATATAAAGATAGGCTATTATGACCAGGAAAACAGAGGTCTTTCACTGAACAAGACGGTTTTTGAAGAGATGCGCGACGAATATCCCGACAAAAAGGACGTTGAGCTGAGAGGGGCGCTTGCGCTTTTCCTTTTCGGCGCTGAGGATATAGACAAGCAAATCTCAACCCTTTCGGGTGGTGAGAGAGCAAGACTTACGCTTGCAAAGCTTATACTCAAAAAGGTTAATCTTCTGATTATGGACGAGCCGACCAACCATCTTGATATAGGCTCGTGCGACGCGCTTGAAAACGCTCTGCTTGCGTTTGAGGGAACGATAATTGCAGTTTCCCACGACAGATATTTTATAAACCGCATAGCGACGCGAATAATAGAGCTTGACCCGGACCGCGACGGCGGCATGCTGGATTGCGTGCTTGAGGATTACGATAATGCCTTTGATGAATACCTTCGCCTTCGTGAGATACGCAAAAAAGACTTGGAAAAAGCAACACCCGTGTCAAAAATTTCCGATTCGAAGCAGGATTACGAGCAAAAAAAGAGGGAGAATGCGCAAAGGCGCGCCGAGGAAAAGAAAAAGGAGCGCGCAACCGTTCGTATAAAGGAGCTTGAGGAGGAAACCGAAAGACTTGATGCGGAGCTTTTCGGCTCGGCTGCCACAGACTACGTAAGAGCCGCGGAGATAGACAAAAGAAAATCCGAAATCGAGGACGAGCTGTTAGAGCTCTACGAAATAGTTATGTAGCTCAAGAAGTCCCTAATTGAAAGAATCCACGCGGGAGGAAGAGAACGATGCTCTTCCTCTTTTCTTTGTGTTTATTTCGAAAAAATTCAAGAAAATACATCAAAAATCCTTACAGAATGTTGACATTAACCGTAATGTATGATATAATTTTTTATATTTAATACACTTTACTCAATTAAAGTAAGTAAAAGGACACTGTATGGTAATAGATTACATAATTTTAGCTCTGTACGCTCTGTCAATGGTTGGCATAGCGTTTTATACAAAAAACCGCTCAGGAACAGTCAACGATTTTCTTCTCGCGGGAAAGCGCGGACTCAACGGCTGGATGACCGCCTTTGCATACGGAACTACATATTTTTCAGCGGTAATATTTATAGGATACGCAGGTCAGTTCGGACGCACGTTCGGTCTTGCTTCTGTTTGGATTGGTATTGGCAACGCCATTATAGGAACTCTCTTTGCGTGGCTTATTTTAGCCAAGAGAACCAAGAATATGACTCAAAGGCTTTCGGCAAAGACAATGCCCGAATTCTTTGAAAAGCGCTACGGAAGCAAGAACCTGAAGCTCGCTTCTGCGGTCATTATATTTATATTTTTAATCCCTTATTCCGCGTCGGTATACAGCGGTCTCAGCAGCCTTTTTGAAATTGTATTCGGTATTCCCGGCTGGATAGTTATGACTGCTCTTGCAGCGCTCACCGCAGTTTACCTTTTCTTCGGCGGATATTTTGCTACGGCTCTTTCGGATTTCATCCAGGGAATCATTATGCTTATCGGCGTTGTTTGCATGGTATTCTGCTTTATGAATTCCGAGCAAGTCAATTGGGATATTTCGAAAATTGTAAGCGACCCCAACCTGAATTGGTTCACCTTCAATGCAGAGAGCACCGGACTTTACGGAAGCACGGTTTCTCTCCTGTCTCTTATCGCTCTTACCTCGTTTGGTGTTTGGGCGCTTCCGCAAACTATACACAAGTATTACGCGAT
>JAZORD010000009.1:0-34242 GCA_045656445.1 Eubacteriales bacterium
GCGTATGATAATCACATAATGAATCTTGGATACGCCTCGCTTGACGAGCGCAAGGGCGCGTATGCTTCGGTTACTCCTGAAGAGGTAAGAGGGGCAGCGTGTGAAATTTTCACCCCCAAAAATCTCACTCTGACAATAAAGGGTAACAAGAAAAAAATAGATACGGAAGTCCTGAAAAATATAATATCCAATCTCAAATAAAGAAGCCCCGAAAAATCGGGGCTTTTCATTATGCTTTATTATTGTCCAAAAGGATTTCCGTATCTGAACCAATAGCACTCAGCGTAGGTGTTGGTGAGCTTGGTTATAAATGCGGAGTCATCGTAAGCAAGGGTTTCCTTAACGATTACGCCGTACTGACCAACCTCGTAAGCGGTAAATTTAAGGTCTTCCTCTGTGACGGTTAATCCCATTTCAGCAGCTTCCGGTACTGTAAAGACGTCAATATTAACCGTCGTAAGCGAGGTACAGCCCGCGAAAGCGTTTATTCCTATTCCGACAACCGAGGCGGGAATATTAACCTCCTCAAGGTCGCTCATATCGAGGAACGCCAAGGGAGCGATGTTGCCTACCGTGTCAGGCATTGTAATCTTGGTTACGGTGAGCTTCGCGCTATCAACAATCGCTTCTGCTGTCGTTGTGTTACCTGCTCCGACAGCGGCTATGCTCTTGCCGTTTATTTGTGCGGGAATTTCAATTACGGAGTTATCGCCAAAGTATTTTGAAATGGTTATTCCGTTGCCCGACTCGATATACTCAAATCCGTCCTCGGTGACCTCTTTGTTCCATCTTACGCGGTTATAGCCGGTAAGTCCGTGTCCCGAGAAGGAGGAAGCCTGAACAACAAGCGTCAGATTAGTACAATCCGCAAACACACCGCTTTCGTACTCGGTAACGGTGTCGGGAACGTAAACGTACTTGATTTCGGCAAGACCGTCAAATACGCCATCGCTAATCGTAGTCGTTCCGTCCTTGATGTAAAGGAATTTTGTTGGGTCAACCACGCCGACAAGCACCTTGCCTATGTAGTAGCCGTTGAGGTAAGCGCTGCCCTTGTATTTTGTTGAGCCTGCTACCATTTCATAGGTAAGCTCAAAGTCGTTGTTTAAGGTAATGGTCGCAAGGTTAGCACAGTCACCTAGCGCGCCTTCGCCCATACTCTCAAGACCTGCGGGAAGGGTGATTGCTTCAAGAGAATCGCAGTTGTCAAACGCATAAGCGCCTATTTCGGTTACACTGTCCGGAATGCTTATAGACGATATCGCAGTTTCGCGGAAGGCAGAATTTCCTATGGTTTCAAGCGTTGTGGGAAGCGTTACGTTTTCAAGCTTGAGCAGCCCTTTAAATGCGTCGTCGGGTATCGCCGTAACGCCCTCTTTAAATATTACCGTTGTCAAATTGTCAAATATTCCGAACGGTTGATTGTTCATAGTTGACGGAACTCGAATCGTATTAACCGCATCGGCAACGGACGACAGGGATGCAAAATCCCAGGCGGAAGTGGAGTAGGTGGCAAAGCGGGTCGTTCCCTCTCTTATATCAAGCTCGGTTGTACCCACGTCTGCGCCGAGAAGCGTCTGATTGAAGTAAATAAGTCCGTTTATCTTTTCAAATAATGTAATGGGACAATTGTCAATCGCGTCAAGCGGAACGTAAACGTTAAGGCTCACGTCGAGGCTGGTAAGCTTCGTGCAGTAGTTAAACGCACCGCGTTCAATCGTTGTTACGCTGTCGGGAATAGATAAGGATTCAATCGCAGTGCATAATACAAACGCGCCTTCGCCTATGGTTTTAAGACCTGTCGGGAGAGTAACCGTCTTGAGCTGTGTGCAGTTTTCAAAGGCGTAGGCTCCAATGTCGGTAACGCTTGAGGGAAGGGTAATCGAGGTCAGAGTCGCTACGTCCTTAAACGCACAGTTGCCTATTTTTTCAGGAGTGCCGCCCACTTCAAATACTACTGAGCTTATATAATCGCAGTCTGCGCACAAGCCCTGCGGTATGGTCCTGACGTCCTTGCCTATCGTTACCGTTATACCGCCCTCGGCATTCTCACCGCAGCCATCTATGATTGAGAGCATATATTCGTAGTAGGTGTCGTTCGTAGCGTGTTCAACGCTCGGCGCGTTGTAATAGAGCGTTTTTAGATTTTTGTTGTCGGCAAGCGCACGAGCGCCCATGGCAGCCACCGTGTTGGGAACCGTAAAGCTCTCAAGCGAGCAAGAGGCAAACGCTCTATATCCTATATGAGTAAGCGCGGGGAAATTAACGCTCTTAAGATTTGTAAGGTCTCTGAATGCGAAATCGCTTACTACCTCGAGCTTGGGCGCGTTTATAGTCGAAAGCTTTTTCGCATAGTAGAAGGTGTCTTGCTCGGTAAGCTCAACGAGTCCGGGCGCGTTTATAACCTCTAATTTATCGAGCTCCATTTCCCTATCGGTCATGCTGGCGCGAAGCTTTTTAATAAAGGTCACGTTCTCGGTAATATTAAGCGTCTTAACGAAGAAAGGGCAGTTTATGTAACCGCTTTGGTTATAGTGATTGTTTACCGTCGCTTCAAGCGCTTCGGGGAATTCGGTAACGTTTCTGTAATCGCCAAAATCACCGAAGGTGCCTACGACCAGCTTCTCAAGGTTCTTAAGCGAAGTTCCCTTGTAGTAGCCGAAGGTTGCCATCGGCGCGTCAAGCTCTTTAAGCGCGGGGGTGTCGAGATTAACAAGGTCTGTTCCGCCCTTGCAGACTATCTTGGTAAGGTTGCTGGCGGTTATACTTAAGCCCTCAACCGATTCGGGCAGGGTAATAGAAGTGATTCCGGATATATCCGTATTGTCCGGAGCGTAAACCCCTGTAATTACACCCTCCTCATAGTGCTCGGGAATAACAATGTCGCCAACCGCCGTAGCTAAAAGCGTAACGCTGTACTCGTGAACACCGTCTTGGTTCTTGTATAGATACCTTACCTCGTACTGCGGTATCTCGTAACCGCACTTGCAGGTTGCAACGCCCGTCTGGTGCTTCTCATATACAGATTCACCGCATTCGCATACGAGTTGGTGAGACTCGTTGTCCTTTTCTGCGTGGTCTGATAGCTTGTGGTCGTGAAGAGCAACGCCCTCGTAATCACAGTTTTCACACTGTACGTAGTGATACTTTTCGTAAACGGCTTCAATGCCGCCCTCTTGATAGGTCTTGTAGAGGTCTGGGAAGTCTGTTTGCGCTTTTTCTGAATCGGGTTCAAACAGGGAACCCTCAAAAACAACGAGCTTATGCCCGTCCTTGCAGGTGTCACCGCCGCCACCGCACGCTGTAAGCGTTACAGCCAGAGCTACGGTTAAAAATGCGAAAAGGGAAAGGCGTAGAAGCTTAAATTTTCTCAAAAATCCATTTTTTTCCATATCGTTCTCCTTGCGTTTTAGTTTTTATTTTCTTCCTTGGAAAGCTGCTTGAGATACGCGTTTATGAAGCCGTCGATTTCACCGTCCATAACAGCGTCGATGTTTCCGTCCTCGTATCCGGTTCGGGTGTCCTTCGCAAGAGTGTATGGCATAAATACGTAGCTGCGTATCTGACTACCCCACTCGATGTTTGCCTTGTTGCCCTGAATGTCCTCGATTCTGTCAAGCTTCTCACGCATCTTAATTTCCATAAGTTTCGACTTGAGCATTTTCATTGCCGTCTCTTTGTTCTGAAGCTGGCTTCTTTCGGTCTGACATCCAACGACGATTCCCGTAGGCTTGTGCACTATGCGTATCGCGGAGTCAGTCTTATTAATGTGCTGACCTCCCGCACCGCTTGAACGGTGTGCCGTTACCTCAATATCCTCATCTCTTATTACGATAGAATCGTCATCATCAAATTCCGGCATTACCTCAACCGAAGAAAACGATGTGTGTCTGCGGCCCGACGAGTCAAAGGGTGATATTCTGACAAGGCGGTGTACTCCGTTTTCGCTTTTCAGATATCCGTAAGCGTTTATACCCTCAACCATTATAGTTGCGGATTTTATGCCTGCCTCGTCTCCGTCAAGCCAATCTATGAGCTTAACGTTGAAGCCGTGCTTCTCACCCCAGCGCGTGTAAAGTCTGTAAAGCATAGAGGCCCAGTCCTGCGCCTCGGTTCCGCCTGCTCCGGGGTGGAAGGAGAGTATAGCGTTATTTTTATCGTAAGGTCCGGAAAGCAAAACCTCAATTCTCTTTTTCTCGGCTTCGGTTTCAATATACGCGGTCTCCGAGATTACCTCTTCGACAGAATCCTCATCGTTTGCTTCTATCGCCATCTCGCAAAGAGTGTAGGTGTCCTCAAGCTTTGAGCAAAGCTCCTCGTAGCTTTCAACCTTGGTTTTTAACTGCTTTATTTCCTGGAGCTTTTTTGAGGATTTTTCGGCATCGTTCCAAAAATCCTGCACCATCGTCTCTCGCTCAAGGTCAGCCGCCCGTTCCTTCGCTTCATCTATTCTAAGCTGATTTCCAAGCTCTTCGATAACACCGTGAAGCTCGCCAAGCTTTCTTTTTGCTTCTTCAAGCGCAACTATCATTATAAAATGCACCTTTCCTACTAAAAGTCATATATATTCATCATATTCTACCACAAAAACGCACTCTTGTAAATAGCAAAACCGAGAAAATTTAAATTTTTACTGCCTAAAAAACGTATTCCTTGGCTGAAAAATACTCTTGATTTTTTTTCTGTTGTGTGGTATACTTAATAGGTAAATATTTATTTGAAAGGCGCGAAAATGAAAGTAACTAAAGAAACACTTATAGGCGACGTTCTTGATTTCAACGTTGAAACGGCACAGTTCTTCTTTGAAATAGGTATGCATTGCCTTGGTTGCCCCCATTCGAGAGGCGAATCCATTGAGGATGCCTGCAACGTGCACGGAACGGATGCAGACGCTCTCGTAAACAAAATTAACGAGTTTCTTGCGAAAAAGTGAAAAACCGTATAGGTAAACGGCTTATTTCCGCATCGGAATTCGTAAGGCAGGATGCGTATTTGGCTGATATAGGCACGGACCACGCATACCTGCCATTATTTTTGCTTGGTGAGGGAAAAATAGCGCGCGCAGTATGCGCCGATATAAACGCAGGACCTCTTGAAAATGCAGAGCGCAACGCCAAGGAACTTGGTTTTGCGGATAAAATAACCTTTGTTTTGACCGACGGTGCTTGCGGTCTATCCGATATGGGCATTACCGACTACGCCGTGTGCGGAATGGGTGGCGAGCTTATTGCCGAAATAATAGATAGCTCCCCTCATCTCAAAAATAAAAATCTGCGCCTTATCCTTCAGCCTATGTCTAGGCAGGCGTATCTGCGTAGATATCTTTCCCAAAACGGCTTTTCCGTTGTGAGCGAGGGTTATTCGGAGGACGCAGGAAAATTCTACCTATGCCTTGCCGCAGAGTACGACGGCTTATCTCGTGATATAACCGACCTTGAAGCCGAGCTTGGCTCGCTTGCCACAGCACGTGTGAATTTATCTGCTGCGGAGGAGGGATATCTGCGCGTAAAGCTCAGCGCGCTTACAAGGGCCGCCGCCGGCAAAGCGGCTGTTGGCGAGCGCGATTCCTACGAAGCTCGCGTTCTCAAAGAATATAATGAAAGGACTGAGTGCCGTGACTGTTAAAAAGCTATACGACAAGCTCTGTGAGAGCATACCGGAAAATCTCTCTTGCGAATGGGATAACGACGGAATAATGTGCTCGGCGGATTATTCATCCGAGGTAAATAACGTGCTTATTACTCTCGACGTTACCGAGGAGGTAGTCGATTATGCCATAAGCCGCAATTTTGATTTGATAATATCTCACCATCCCCTGATATTTAAGCCGCTTTCGCGCTTGACCGAGGAAAATCACGTATCACGCAAGTTGATTAAGCTGATTTCAAATAACGTGTCGGTTTTCTCCTTTCACACAAGAGCCGATAAGGTAGAGGGCGGGGTAAACGACCTTCTTGCAAAGGCGGTAGGGCTTGTTGACGTTTTGCCATTCGGTGAGGACGGACTCGGCAGAGTGGGAAATCTTCCGGAAGAAAGAGAGCTTGACGAGTTTGCCGACATTGTGAAAATGCAGCTTGGAGCAGACGGAGTGCGCATTGCCGATGCTTACAATACCGTGAAAAGAGTAGCGCTCGTCGGCGGTGACGGAAAGGATTATGTCAAAGACGCCATAGCGGCAGGAGCTGACACTTATCTTTCGGGAAGGCTCAGCTATAACGTTATGGAGGAAGCCTCGGATATGGGAATAAATCTCGTTGAAGCGGGTCACTATTTCACAGAGTTTCCTGTTACGTCTTTCTTTTCCTCTCTCGTTTCCCGGGTAGACGGAAACGCATATATAGAAATTGCCGATTCAAATATGATAAAGCTCATATAAAAAACAGGCGTTTTAGAGCTTAAGACGGTAGGAGTCTTGCACTAAAGCGCCTTTTTTATTTCAAAGAGTTTGAACGAGGTTTTTAATCTCATCCTTAACTGCCGCTGTGGGAGGCATAAGAGGCAATCTTACATCCTCCGCGCACAGTCCCATAAGGCTCATTGCATATTTTATAGGGGAGGGATTCGTTTCCTTGAACATCAGCTTTATGAAATCAAGAAGCAAGAGCTGCTCGTCTAAGGCCGCCCTGCTTTCTCCATTAAAATAAGAAGTGCAAATATCGCTTATTCTTTTCGGGAAAAGGTTTGAGATGACCGAAACTACCCCGCGTCCCCCAAGCGCCAGAGTTGCGTATATCTGCGAGTCGTTTCCCGCGTAAAGATGAAGCTCATCGCCGAATTTAGATAGCTCCGTGAGTCTGTCGACCGAATCTGAGGCTTCTTTTATTCCAACTATGTTTTCAATTTGCGAAAGCTCTTCAAGCTGTGAGAGGGTAAGATTTACCCCCGTCCTCGTCGGAACGTTATAGAGTATGATGGGGATGTCAGCCGCGGAAGCGATTTTTTTGTAATGCTCAACCACTCCCCGATATGTTCCCTTGTTGTAGTACGGGGTAACTACGAGCGCTCCGTCGCAGCCGATGCGCTCGGCGGCTTTTGTGTGGCGAACCGCAAGGGCTGTATCGTTCGTGCCCGTGCCGAGAATTAATTTGACACGACCTCCAAGCCTTTGCTTTACATAGGAGTAAAGCTCGTATCTTTCCTCGTCCGAAAGCGTTGCTGCCTCACCCGTCGTTCCACCGATAACGAGCGCTGAAACCCCACCCGAAATCTGAATTTCTATTATTTTATCTAGCGCAGAAAAATCAATATTTCCTCGTATCATTGGCGTGACGAGCGCCGTCGCAACGCCGCTAAAAATTAATTTCTTTCCCATGTGTTTAGTACCAAAGAAAAATTTGTTGAAAAATATTCAGAGTTGGTGTATAATAGTATACACGTTATTATTTTATGAAGGAATGCCGAATTTGGCACGGTTTGAATCCATATAATGAAGGAATTAAATCAAAAAATTCAAAATCAAAGAATAAGCACGCATCTGACGACAGAGGATTTTTATTACGAGCTTCCCGAGGAGCTTATAGCGCAAGAGCCGAGCGCTGTGCGTGATAAGTGTCGGCTTATGGTGGTCGACAGCAAAACGGGGAAAATAGAGCATAAGCTTTTTTCCGATATAATTGATTACCTTAACCCAGAGGATATGCTAGTCGTGAATTCCTCAAAGGTTATCCCTGCACGTCTTCTCGGGAAGACAAAGAAAACGGGCGCAGATATGGAGCTTTTGCTTCTCAGAATGCTTGATTCGGGTGAATGGGAAACCCTCGTGCGTCCGGGAAAAAGAGCTAAGGTCGGAGCGGACTTTGATTTTGGAGGTCTGCTTTCCGCAACCGTAACCGATATTGTGGACGGCGGAAACAGAATAGTTCGATTTGAATACGACAG
This sequence comes from Eubacteriales bacterium, assembly GCA_045656445.1. GTDB lineage: Bacteria > Bacillota > Clostridia > Oscillospirales > CAG-272 > UBA1740. The sequence goes on from JAZORD010000009.1 coordinate 7,879, forward strand.
AGAAAAATATAAAAGCATATACGAGGTGCTTGACGCCGTTGGAAATATGCCCTTGCCGCCATATATCACCAAAAAGCTTGAAAAGAAGGCGGATTATCAGACGGTATACGCTAAGGAGGAGGGCTCTGCCGCCGCGCCTACGGCAGGGCTTCACTTCACCGAGCAGCTGATAGAAAAAATCAAGGCTAAGGGGGTTGGCTACGGCGAGGTAACTCTCCACGTGGGACTCGGTACGTTCAGACCTGTTAAGGTTGATAAAATAGAAGAGCATCTTATGCATAGCGAATTTTTCTATCTGCCCGACTCTGTAGCAGAAGAAATTAACTCGCGTCGAGCTAAGGGTGGAAGAATAATAGCGGTTGGAACAACCTCATGCCGCGTGCTTGAAAGCGTAGCCTCTGATGACGGACGTGTCAGCGCCGTAAAGGGCGAAACGGCGATTTTTATCTATCCTGGATATAAATTCAAAGCAATGGATGCACTGATAACAAACTTTCACCTTCCCGAAAGCACCCTAATAATGCTCGTCAGCGCGCTCGGCGGCAAAGAGCTTATTATGAGCGCATATGAGGAAGCTGTTCGCGAGAGGTATCGTTTTTTCTCCTTCGGTGACGCGATGTTGATTGTATAAATTGTCGTATACTTCGTTGTCGGTCGACTCAAATCCCTCGACATAGGTAACTATGCCGTCGGGATTTTCGCGCCCTTACGCCTCGTCTACGGCAATTTCTACTAATCAACATTAATCGCACGGTATCGGGCTTCGCGCTCGGTTTGCCTCGTCTCACGCAATTTCTCCTAATCAGCACATTTGTCTTGTATAACATCAGCATCCGGTTATATAAGCGCCGTATGATAGGGTTATCGTTAATTGCCGATGCAATACATAAATTGAAAGGGAAATTATGAATTTCGTTTGTCCTAAATGCCGCGGCGCTCTAACCCTTGAGCGCGGTGTTGCAAGGTGTTCTCTCGGACATGCTTACGACAGAGCCAAGGCGGGATACTTTAATTTTTTGCTCAACTCATCGGGCGGCACGCACGGTGATAATCGTGAAATGGTTGAAGCCAGACGCGCTTTTCTTGACACGGGAGCGTATTTTCCTCTCGCAAAAAAGGTTTCTGAGCTTGCAAGACTGTATATTTCGGGCACACGTGCGCTCGATATAGGCTGCGGAGAGGGATACTACACCGACGTTATAGGACGGGAGATTTCGAATGTGGGCGCAAAGGTTTCGGCATTTGATATATCAAAGGATGCCGTCAAATACGCTGCGAGAAGAAATAAAAGTCTTGAGCTTGCGGTAGCAAGCGCTTATAAAATGCCGACTGCGGACAAGAGCTTCGACCTTGCGGTCAATATGTTCTCTCCGCTTGCGCAGGATGAAGTATACAGAACGCTGAAGCCGGGCGGAATATTTATCCTTGCCGTTCCGGGTGAGGAGCATCTTTTCGGGCTTAAGCAAGCCGCATATAAAAATCCTTACAAAAACAGGCTTGCCGACACGCATCTTGACGGGTTTGAGCTTATACGCACCGAGCGTATATCTTATAATCTCGACTTAAACAGTCAAGCGGATATACAAGCGCTTTTTATGATGACTCCCTATGCTTACAGAACGCCAGCAGATGATAAAAAACGGGTTTTATCACTTCAGTGTCTTAGAACAGAGGCGGATTTTGTCATATTTGTTTACAAAAGGGTATAATACAGAGTAAAGATTGTCTAAAATTTTTCTTGACAATTGAACTCAGCAAATATATAATATATAACAACAAACTTTGAGGATGGGTTATGGATATAAACCACGGAAAATATCTCGGCGTTGATTACGGTGACGTTCGCACGGGAATTGCAGAGTGCGATATATCTGGTGTTCTGGCGAGCGGAATTGCGACTATCAGCGAGGGTGGAATGAGAAGCACTGCTATCCGTGTCGCAAAAGAGGCGGAGGCGCGAGGCTGTAAAAAAATAATCGTCGGCCTGCCGAAGAATATGGACGGCACTGAGGGCGCAAGGGTGGAAACAGTGCGCGCGTTCGTTGATGTTCTTTCTGAGCTTACAAGTATACCGATTGATTTTTGCGACGAGCGAATGAGCACTATGGCAGCTTACCGTTTTCTTGACGGAAGCGGTACCTTTGGGAAAAAGCGCAAATCCGCTATCGACACTCTCTCGGCTGAAATAATACTTCAAAGCTACATAGACAGAGAGCGCAACCTAAAATAACAATTCTTGGCTTCAATGAGGTGGGGCGGCAACGCTTTGCTAAAAAATATTTTAGCGTATCGGTATATAAGGAGCAAAACTAACCGAGCGCGATGAAAGGACACTAAAGTGGAAAACACGCAATCACTAAAAAGAGAAAAAAGTAAATTCCGGGAAATTCTTGACAAAAGCGGGATTTCGCTGTCACCAAAATTTTATTTCGTAGATGCAATGGGAGCTATGGCTCTTGGACTTTTTGCATCGCTTCTTATAGGAACTATTTTCGGTACTCTTGCTACCTATACGGGACTTGTATTTTTGGCAACCGTTGCAAATTATGCAAAGGCAGCAACCGGAATGGCAATTGGAGTGGCAATAGCTCATAAGCTCGGTGGACACCCACTTGTAATTTACTCCTGTGCGGCAGTCGGCGCTATGGCAAATGCTATGGGCGCGGTTATAGACGGCGGAGCTATTCTTTCCTGGGCGGCAACGGCAAAGCCTGACGGAATGGGCGGAGTTTTCTATGCAGCCGGCCCTGCAGGTGCATTTTTTGCCGTAGTCATAGCCTGCGAGTTTGGAAAGCTCGTGTCTAAAAAAACCAAGGTGGATATACTTGTCACCCCTGTAGTCACACTTCTTATAGGATTTTTTGCAAGCTGGCTTCTCGCGCCGCTGGTAGCGTACATAATGTATTACCTCGGTGTGTTTATCGCTTCGGCGACGACTTATCTTCCTTTCATTATGGGAGCAATAGTTTCGGTAGTTATGGGAATAATTTTAACGCTCCCAATTTCAAGTGCTGCAATCTGCGCTATGATTTTCTCGTCATCCGCACTGGAGGTTGCAGTGCTTAACGGAACCAGCGAAGGCTTTCTTCTTGCAGGCGGCGCGTGCGTTGCGGGCTGCTGCGCGCAGATGGTTGGATTTGCCGTAGCCTCTTTCCGTGAAAACAAATGGGGCGGGGTAGTAGCTCAGGGAATTGGAACCTCGATGCTCCAAATGGGCAATATCGTAAAAAATCCGCTGATATGGATTCCGGCAACGCTGGCTTCTGCAATTACCGGCCCGATTTCAACCTGCCTTTTCAAGCTTGAATGTATAGGTGTCAGCGCCGGCATGGGAACCTGCGGATTTGTCGGTCCGATAGGCGTGTTTACCGAAATGGGCTTCAACGCTACGTCAATTATAGGTGTTATTGTAGTATGTATAGTCCTTCCCGCCGCACTCTCACTCCTCTTTTCCGAGGTAATGAGGAAATTCGGCTGGATTAAGGACGGAGATATGGCGCTTGACCTTTGATTTTTGTAAGGAGATTAAAATGTCTAATCTTAATAACACATTGCTTTGCGACTTTTACGAGCTCACTATGGCGAACGGCTACTTTGAGCTTGGTAAGGGTGATGAGATTGCATATTTCGACGTATTTTTTCGCAAGGTTCCCGACGGCGGAGGATTTGCCATCGCCGCAGGACTTGAACAGGTTATAGATTACATCAAAACACTTAAATTTACCGAGGAGGATATAGACTTTCTCCGTGAGAAAAATATATTTTCCGAGAGATTTCTTAATTACCTTAAAACCTTCCGCTTCACAGGCGATATCTATGCTGTCCCGGAGGGAACTCCCATTTTCCCCGGAGAACCCATAATGACGGTAAGAGCGCCGTCGATAGAGGCGCAGTTTATAGAAACCTTTATCCTCTTGAGTCTTAACCATCAGTCGCTTATTGCAACCAAGGCAAATAGGGTTGTGAGGGCGGCAGAGGGCAGACCCGTGGCGGAATTCGGCTCCCGCAGAGCGCAGGGCGCTGACGGTGCAATACTTGGAGCAAGAGCCGCATATATCGGCGGATGCGCAGCTACCGCGTGTACCATCTCCGACAGAGATTACGCAATTCCCGCAACAGGAACCATGGCGCATTCATGGGTGCAGATGTTCGATTCGGAATACGAGGCGTTCGTTTCCTATTGTAAAATGTACCCGAATAACGCAACCCTTCTTGTCGATACCTACGACGTTCTCAAAAGCGGCGTTCCAAACGCAATCCGCGCCTTTAAAGAGGTGCTTATTCCGCGTGGTATAACAAAATGCGGTATAAGGCTTGATTCCGGTGATATCACCTATCTTTCAAAGAAGGCAAGAAAAATGCTTGATGAAGCAGGACTTGCCGAGTGCAAAATAGTCGTTTCAAACTCTCTTGATGAGAATATCATTCGGGATATTATCAGGCAGGGAGCGCAAATCGATTCCTTCGGTGTGGGCGAGCGCCTTATAACCGCGAAATCCCAGCCTGTATTCGGTGGAGTTTATAAGCTCGTTGCAAAGGAAGATGGCGGAGAGATAATTCCTAAAATCAAAATCTCCGAGAACCCGGAAAAAATCACCAACCCCCACTTCAAGAAGATATACAGAATCTATGACAACGAAACGGGAAAGGCGTCGGCGGACCTTCTGTGCGTTTACGACGAGGTAATAGACGAAACGAAGCTGCTTGAAATTTTCGACCCGGTTGAAACCTGGAAGAAAAAGGAGTTCACAAATTATACGCTCCGCGAGCTTCTTGTTCCCATTTTTAAGGGCGGAGAGTGCGTATATAAGACCCCTACAATATCAGAAATTCAGCAGTATTGCAGAGCTGAAATAGAAACCCTTTGGGATGAGGTCAAAAGATTTGAAAATCCGCACAGATACTACGTTGACCTGTCCGAAAAGCTGTGGAATATCAAAATGACGCTGCTTAAGAACGGCGGCAAGAAAAATAAATGATAAAAAGGCTGTCCAATTTAATTTTTGGACAGCTTTTTGTTGACCAAAGACGAAAACTGTGTTAGAATAGTTACAATACCGGCAGTTGCGGGTGAAAGGAAAGCCATAAGATTTATTAGCCAATTTTTTGAGTACCCCAAGGAGAACACGCTATGAAAGGAATTTTTTATTATGTAAAGCCTTACCGATGGCAGATGACTTTTGGATTTTTAATCAAGTTTTTTGCAACGGTAGTAGAGCTTCTTCTGCCTATGATGCTTGCATATATGCTTGATAGCGTTATTGCCACGGGGACGCTCGGGGATATAATTTTTTACGGCGCGCTTATGATAGTCTTTGCCGTTGTGGCTTGTGTTATGAATATCATTGCCAACAGAAAGGCGGCCAGGGTATCAACCGACATAGCAAGGAATATACGAAGTGAGCTGTTTGAAAAAACTCTTTATCTCTCGGCAAGACAAACCGATAAATTTACAGTTGCCTCGCTTGAATCGCGAATTACGTCCGATACATACAACGTTCACAGCTTTATAAATATAATACAAAGAATGGGTGTCAGAGCCCCGATACTTCTGGTGGGCGGTATTTCAATAGCCTTGGTAATGGACGCAACCCTGTCGCTTGTAATGATAGCCACCCTGCCGTTTATATTCGTTATAACCTTCCTAATTAGAAAAAGCGGTATTCCGATGTATGAAAAGGTGCAAAATTCAATCGACGGTATGGTGCGAGTCGTAAGAGAGGGCACGCAGGGAATAAGAGTTATAAAGGCGCTTTCTAAAAACGAATATGAAAACAAAAGATTCGAGAGGAAAAACGAAGAGCTCTCAGGTGACGAACGTCGCGTTGGGGTAATAATGGGTATCCCGGGCCCATTTATGACGCTTCTTATGAATCTTGGAATTTGCGCAACGCTTGCCCTTTGCGCCACCCGCGTTTCAAGGGGTCTATCCTCGGCTACAACGGTAATTGCCTTTATGCAGTATTTTACGCAGATAACGATGGCTCTTATGGCAATATCCCGAATATTCGTTATGTATACTAAATTCGCGGCATCCTCAAGAAGAATAACCGAGGTTATAAATTCCCCTGATGAGTTCTTCGTGACAGAAGATGTTGGAATATGTGAAGAAAAATCGGCGCACGTATGCTTTGAAAACGTATGCTTCTCCTATCACGGTAAAAAAGAAAACCTCAAGAATGTAAGCTTTAATTTACAAAAAGGCGAGAGTCTCGGAATTATCGGAGCAACGGGAAGCGGAAAGTCAACTCTAATAAAGCTGCTTATGAGGTTCTATGAGGCAGACAGCGGAAAAATTTCAATAAACGGTAAACCCGTTACATCATACACAAAGGATGAGCTTGCGGGATTTTTTGGCGTAGCGTTGCAAAACGACTTTTTGTTCTCCGACACAATAAGAGAAAACATTAAATTCGGAAGAGATATATCCGACGAGGACGTAATACGTGCCGCAAAAATATCCCAAGCGCACCCCTTTATATCAGAAATTCCCGACGGTTATTCTCACGTGCTCGCTCCGGGCGGTAAAAATCTGTCAGGCGGACAGAGGCAGCGCCTTTTGATTGCAAGAGCAATAGCGGCGCGCCCCGAAATACTTATACTAGACGACTCATCCTCGGCGCTCGACTATAAAACCGATGCAAATCTTCGTGCCGCACTTAAGACGGAACTCCATGACACCACGGTTATAACCGTTGCTCAGCGTGTAAGCTCTGTTATGTCATGTAGCCTGATACTCGTTATTGATGGGGGCGAGGTCATAGCCTGCGGCACACATGAGGAGCTTCTTTCCACATCTCTCGAATATAAGGAAATAAGTGATTCTCAGATGGGAGGTGCTATAATTGAGTAAGCAGGGTTTTCAAATGGGTCCCGTGTCGCAGAATCCGAATAAGCTTTCCGCAGACCGCCTTGACGGAAAGAGGACGCGAAGCGTTCTTTTTCGCCTAGGTAAGTACGTTATGAATCAATGGTATCTCTTTATCCCCGCAGTGATTCTGACCCTATTTTCTAATCATCTGGCACTTCTCGGTCCGAAATTTTCCGGCGCAGCTATAGATGCTATCGTAGAGCCTACAGGCGTAAACTTTCCTACGGTTTATGAAAATGTAATCAAAATGATTTTCTGCTATTCCGTGTCGGCAGTTTCCTCATACGTCCTTGCTGTCACGATGGTGTTCCTTTCTCAGAGGATAGTAAAAAAGATGCGCAAGCAGGTCTTTGAGAAGCTTAACACGCTACCCGTGGGATATTTTGATACGCATCCGACGGGTGACATCATCAGCCGTATGTCCTATGATATAGACACTATAAACGCCACTCTCTCCCATGATTTCGTTCAGGTTTTGACCAGTATATACACGGTAGTCGGTTCGCTTCTGTTTATGTGGCAAATATCGAAACCTATGATACTGATATTTTTAGTTACTGTTCCCGTAACGCTTATAATGACGAACGTTCGTTTAAAGAAAACCAGACCGCTCTTCCGCGAGCGTTCAAGAAAGCTCGGTGAGCTTAACGGATACGCTGAGGAAATGTTAAGCGGCACTCGCTCAATAGCGGTGTACGGCCGCCAGAGCGTAATTTCACAAAGATTTGGTGAAAGAAATAACAGTGCTATGGACGCCTATTACAAAGCGGATTATTATGGCGCAACCGTTGGTCCTACAGTAAACTTTATGAGTAACGTCTCGCTCTCGCTCGTTGCCATGATGGGAGGTATAATGTATATGCTCTCTACAAACGGCAGTATTGTCGAAGGAACTCTTTTCTTTATCACGCTCGGTGGCGTTGCTCAGTTTGTACAGTACTCGAGGAAGTTTTCCGCCCCGATTAACGAGTTTGCTAATATCATTCACGAGTTTCAGTCGGCATTTTCAGCGGCAGAGCGCGTGTTTAAGATTATAGACGAGGAGCCGGAGCCTCGCGATGCCGACGATGCCGTTTCGCTTGATTCGGTCAAGGGACTTGTCGAGTTCGATAACGTCGTCTTTGGATACGTTCCCGAAAGGACTATTCTTGATGGAGTATCGGTAACTGCCAAGGCAGGGAAAACCGTCGCAATAGTTGGTCCTACGGGTGCAGGAAAAACTACCATAATAAATCTTCTTATGCGTTTTTACGATATAAATTCGGGCGAGATTAGGCTTGACGGTATTCCCATTGAAAAAATAAAGCGGGAAGACCTGCGAAAAGCTTATACTATGGTTCTCCAAGACACCTGGCTTTTTTCCGGCACAATCTATGAAAACATAGTTTACGGTAAGGAAAACGCCACCGAAGAAGAGGTGTATGCGGCAGCCCGCGCAGCAAGAATAGACTCTTATATAGAAAGCTTGCCCGACGGCTATAACACCATTATTTCCGACGACGGACTTAATATCTCAAAGGGCCAAAGGCAGCTTATAACCATAGCACGTGCGATATTATCCGACGCTCCGATGCTTATCTTGGATGAAGCGACGTCTAACGTAGACTCAAGAACCGAAATCAAAATTCAGGAGGCTCTCGGCGAGTTGATGCAGGGCAGAACCTGCTTCGTTATCGCGCACAGGCTCTCAACTATTCAGAACGCAGACGTTATTTTGGTCGTGCAAAACGGCGAAATAACAGAAAAGGGAAGCCACGAGGAGCTCTTGCACCTTGGCGGATTCTACAGCACACTTTACAATTCGCAGTTTGCATAAATCAGTATTAAAGGAAGTCATACCCCTGCGCCTGTCCACTTGATTTTTTTCCGGTTATACTGTATAATATCGCTATACGATTTTATTTTGAGGTTAAAATGATTAGAGAAGTAATACTTTGCAAATACGGTGAAATAGTCTTAAAGGGAGCAAACAGACAGAATTTTGAGTCCTCTCTTATAAAAGAGCTGCGCCGACGCGCAAGCCCCTACGGAATATTTAAAATATCCTGCCGTCAGAGCACGATATACGTCGTGCCGCAAAACGACGAGTGCGATATGGAAGGAATGTATAACGCCGCGCGCCGAGTTTTCGGCATAATAGCGGTTAACCGCGCAGCCGTGTGTGAAAAAACTATGGAAAGCATCGTGGAAACGGTGAAAAGCTACCTTCCCGAAAAGCTCTCCGGCAAGCGCACCTTCAAAGTTGACGCGCGCCGCGCAGATAAAACCTTTCCCCTAAAAACACCTGAAATATCCCGTGATATAGGCGGAGTCATACTCTCGCTCGTTCGCGGAATAAAGGTTGACGTTCATAATCCCGAGGTTACGGTAACTGTAGAGGTGCGTGACGAAAACGCGTTCGTCAGAGCGGGACAGGAGCCGGGCGCCGGAGGACTTCCATTGAGAACGGCGGGCAGAGGTCTGCTTCTTTTGTCCGGTGGAATAGATTCACCCGTCGCAGGCTGTATGATGGCAAAGCGCGGAATGGAAATCGAGGCGCTTCACTTTGAATCCTTCCCATACACCTCCGAGCGCGCAAGGGAGAAGGTTATGCAGCTTGCCGAGGAAATGTGTCAGTTCTGCTCAAAAATGCACGTGCACGTAATTTCGCTAACACATATCCAGGAGGAGCTGCGCGACAACTGTAAGGAGGAGTATTTTACTGTGCTTCTTCGAATCTTTATGATGCGGCTTGCCGAGCGGTGCGCGAGAGCCTATAAATGCGGCGCGCTGATAACCGGAGAAAGTCTTGGACAGGTTGCCTCGCAAACACTTGAAGCTATCGGCGTCACTGACTCGGTCGTGAATATTCCCGTGTTCCGCCCCTGTATAGGTCTTGACAAAAACGAAATAGTGGAACAGGCGCGCCACTACGGCACCTTTGAAACCTCTATTTTACCCTACGAGGATTGCTGCACCGTCTTTACCCCAAGGCATCCGAGAACTCATCCGCGTATAGAGGACGTTATGGCAGAGCTTAATAAGGTGGATGTCGATGCGCTTCTTGAAGAGGCTTACGGCACCATGACTACCGAGGTAAAGCTTATTTTCCATGAGTACAGATAAAAAACAGTTGACAAAATAAATATAATATGTTAAAATATTAGCATCTTGGGGAGGAGTAGCGCGTTTTGCTGACTAAGAGAAGAGGCGGTTGGTGCAAGCCTTGGCAGAAAGTGTGTGAAGGTAGCCCCTCGTAATCGGAAAGAACCGCATACCGCGTATTAGACTCCGACGCGCCCGCGTTAAAGGGCTGAATGAGAAGAATTTAAGGAATTCTTAAATTCGGGTGGTACCGCGTTAATTACGCCCCGAAGCCAGACGGCTTCGGGGATTTTTTTATTTTCAGGTTAATTACATCGCTTAGAGAAAGGCTAGAAAAATGAGAAAAGAACTTGCAAAAAATTACAACCCCGCCGATTTTGAGGACAGGATATACGCCGGCTGGTGCGAAAAGAATTATTTCGCGCCAAATCCCGATAAGAAAAAGCCTGCCTTTTCAATAGTAATACCCCCGCCAAACGTAACGGGACAGCTTCATATGGGACACGCCCTTGACGAAACGCTTCAGGACATACTGGTGCGTACGAAGCGTATGCAGGGATACTCTGCGCTTTGGGTTCCGGGAACTGACCACGCGGGAATTGCAACTCAGATAAAGGTTGAGGAAAATCTTCGCGTGAACGAGGGTATTACACGGTATGACCTTGGAAGAGAAAAGTTTCTTGAACGCGTATGGGACTGGAAAAATCAGTACGGAAGCAGAATAATCAATCAGCTCAAAAAGCTCGGCTCGTCTTGCGATTGGGACCGCGAGCGCTTCACAATGGACGAGGGATGCTCAAGAGCTGTTCGAGAGGTTTTCGTAAACCTTTATAACAAAGGGCTTATATACCGCGGTCACAGAATAATAAATTGGTGTCCAAGATGCCTTACCGCCCTCTCGGATGCAGAGGTAGAATATAAGGACCAGCCAGGCAATTTCTGGCATATAAAATATCCCATAAAGGGAGAGGACGCTTACGTCGAAATCGCAACCACAAGACCCGAAACAATGTTTGGCGACACTGCTGTTGCGGTCAACCCCGAGGACGAAAATACGAAGCACCTTGTCGGCAAAACTCTTATATTGCCTATCGTGGGACGGGAAATTCCGGTTATCGCAGATGACTATGTTGAGATAGGATTTGGCACGGGTTGCGTTAAAATTACCCCCGCGCACGACCCGAACGACTTCCTCGTAGGACAAAGACATAACCTTGAGCAGATAAAGGTTATGAACGACGACGCAACGATGAACTCCTACGCAGGTAAATATGAGGGTATGGATAGATACGCCTGCCGTAAAGCTCTTGTAGCTGACCTTGAAGCTGAGGGATATCTCGTTAAAACCGAGCCCCACGACCACAACGTCGGTGCCTGCTACCGCTGCGGAACGACGGTTGAGCCGCTCACCTCTGACCAGTGGTTCGTAAAAATGAAGCCGCTCGCTGAGCCTGCAATCGAAGCGGTAAAGGACGGCTCGATAAGATTCGTTCCCGAAAGATTTTCTAAAAACTATTTCAACTGGATGAATAACATCCTTGACTGGTGTATATCCCGTCAGCTTTGGTGGGGTCACAGAATCCCCGCCTTCTATTGCGATGCCTGCGGTCATATGGAGGTGTCAAAGGAGGATATAACCGTATGCCCGAGGTGCTCCGCACCCGTAAGACAGGACGAGGATGTGCTTGACACTTGGTTCTCTTCGGCTCTTTGGCCGTTCTCAACTCTCGGCTGGCCGGATAAAACCGAGGACCTCGAAAGATATTATCCCACAAGTACTCTTGTAACCGGCTACGACATAATAACCTTCTGGGTGTCGCGTATGATATTCTCAGGACTTGAGCACCTTGGCGCAAAGCCCTTCTCGACCGTGTTTATCCATGGACTTGTAAGGGATGCTCAGGGAAGAAAAATGTCAAAATCCCTCGGCAACGGCATTGACCCGCTTAAAGTTATAGAGGAATACGGAGCAGACGCTCTGAGATTTGCTCTTGCAACCGGCAATGCTCCCGGAAACGATATGAGGTTCTCCGACGAGAAGATAGAAGCGGCAAGAAACTTTGCAAATAAGCTCTGGAATGCATCAAGATTCGTTCTTATGAATCTCACCGAGGATGACGAGCAGCTTCTTAAGTTGCCCTGTGAGTCAGAGCTTGCGATAGAGGATAAGTGGATTCTCTCAAGACTTAATAAGCTTGTAAAAACCGTAACCGATAATATTGAAAACTACGAGCTTGGGGTTGCTCTCGGTGAAATATACTCGTTTACATGGGACCTTTTCTGTGACTGGTATATCGAAATGGCAAAAAGCCGTATATTCGAGGCGGGAGCTGCCGCGCTCACCGCAAAGCGAGTGCTTGTTTACGTTCTCACAAGCGTACTCAAGCTTCTTCATCCGTATATGCCCTTTATAACCGAGGAAATTTATCAGGCTCTTCCTCACACCGATGAGTCGGTTATGGTATCGGATTATCCCGTATACAACGAAGCTTTTGACTATGCAAAGGAAGAGGACGACGTTGACAGAATCATATCCTGCATCACACAGGTTCGTGCTCGCCGTGCGGAAATGAACGTCCCCCCCTCAAAGAAGGCCAAGCTCTTCGTTGTAACAAAATATGAAAAGACCTTCAGCGCAACCTCGAAGATTCTCGAAAAGCTTGCATCCGCATCCGAGGTTATAATCACCGATAAATACGAGTCTGACGACGCGGTTATGATTGCCACCGATGCAGGAAGCCTTTATATTCCTCTTGCAGAGGTTATAGACTTCGAAAAGGAAAGAGCAAGGCTTACAGCCGAAATGAAGAAGAATGACGCAGAGATAGAAAGGCTTGAAAAGAAGCTTTCAAACGAGGGCTTCGTAGCAAAAGCGCCTGCCGCGGTAATCGACGGTGAGCGCGCAAAACTTAAAAAATACCTTGAAACCCGCGAATCTCTGACCGTAGCTTTGGCAAAGCTAAAATAAACAATCGGAGCAAAAATGAATTTGGAAAAAAATAAAAACGCTGCGAAAGAGGAAGAGCTAAAGGTAGTTTATTCGGGCAGCTACGAGGACACGGTGGAAAATAGGGTAGTGAAAATACCCGAGGGAATAGAAGAAATTGCGGAAAACACCTTCCGCAGCTTCGAACATCTTGAAGAGGTATATATACCCTCATCTGTAAAAATAATAGGCGCGTGCGCCTTTGCGGAGTGTAAGAATCTCAAAAAGGTTACCTTATCTTTCGGGCTTGAAGAAATTTGTGACGAGGCGTTCTCGTCTTGCCCTTCGCTGTGTGATATATTCCTCCCTGATAGCGTAAAGCGAGTAGGAGAGGGAGCGTTTGAGGCGTGCGCTTCACTTGCCAGAATAAAGCTCTCCGAGTCGGTGCTTATGATAGGTGCGGGAGCTTTTGCTTATTGCTTTAACCTCACCGACCTCACTATTCCGGATAGCTGTATTCTCGTGGAGTTTAACGCCTTTGCTTCCTGCTTTTCTCTCGAAGCTATCAAGCTCTCTGATAATATGGCGATTCTTGACGAATCTCTTTTTGAGGGATGTCGCTCTCTTAAAACCGTTGATATGCCAAAAAATCTTACACGTATAGGCAGACGGGTGTTCAAGGGCTGCACCTCGCTGGTTTCGCTGATACTGCCTGTAGGGCTCAGGGCAATAGGCTTTGACGCATTCGCAGGCTGCACCTCTCTTAATAGAATTGCCATTCCTAAAGCAGTGGCTGAAATTGAGGACGACGATATATTTTCCGCCTGCGACTCTCTTGCCGAAATATCCTACGGCGGTAGCCGAGAGGAGTGGGAGCTTCTTAATCACGGAAAAACATTAACTGTCGAGCGCAGCGACTGCACGGCGCACACCCCAAGGGTCACATTCTTAAATTTGAAGGATAAAGTTGGCTGATGAAGTATAAGTGCCTGGTCTTAGACCACGATGACACAACGGTCGCAAGTACGGCGGAAATTCATTTCCCCTGCTTCATGGAATATCTCAAAATAACGAGACCACACCTGCTTTCTGAGTGGGACCTTGAAACCTATCTTATAAAGAATTTTCACCCCGGAATCACGTCTATTCTGCGCGACGAGCTGGGAATGGATGATGCTGAAATCCGTCGGGAGATAGATTTTTGGGCGAATTACGTAGAGGGTCATATCCCTGCTGCATATTCGGGAATAGCCGAAATAATAACTAAGTTTCGCGCACGGGGTGGCATTATTGCCGTAGATTCGCACTCGCTTCTAAAATATATCAAGAGGGATTACGAGCATAACGGACTGCCTATTCCCGACGTAATATATTCCTGGGATTTACCCGAGGAAGAGAGAAAGCCAAGCCCCCATACCCTCTTTGATTTGATGAAAAAATATGGTCTTTCGCCTAGCGAAATACTCGTCGTCGATGACTTAAAGCCGGGTTATGATATGGCTCGCGGCGCAGGTGTTGACTTTGCCGCTGCAGGCTGGGCGTACGATGTGCCCGAAATTGAAGCCTTCATGCGAAAAAACTGCGACTATTACCTAAAGAGCGTAGACGAGCTTTCTAAAATACTGTTTTAACAAAAATCGGACCGGCTTTCGCCAAGGTCCGATTTCTCTATTTTGTTCAGTGTACGGGATGAATGGTAATTTTCGTTATTACGGGCTGCTCTTCGAATTTTATAGTTCCGTTGTCATCGGTCGGCTTAGCGTCGGCGCAAATCTTGTCAACGATTTCCATTCCGTCGGTAACCTTGCCAAAAGCCGCGTATTTTCCGTCAAGGCTGGGGTAGGTAGTTTGAACGATGAAGAACTGGCTTGATGCACTGTCGGGGTCGTTTCCGCGAGCCATGGATATAACACCGCGTTCGTGCTTAAGATTGTTTTCAAAGCCGTTTTCTGAAAACTCGCCCTTAATTTCTCGTCTGCTTCCGCCAAGGCCGTTAGCCTCAGGGTCGCCGCCCTGAATCATAAATCCGTCAATTATTCTATGGAAGGTGAGTCCGTCGTAAAAGCCCCTCTTTGCAAGCCTTACGAAGTTGCTGACCGTCCTTGGAGCTACGTCACCGTAAAGCTCAAGGTGAAGCGTTCCATAGCCTTCAATCTCAATTTCCGCGTGGTAATCCTTGACCCACCAGCCGTTAGTAACTCCGAGAGCAATTATACCGCTTGCAATAAGCGCCGCGATAAGAAAAATGCAAACAGCGATTATAGCCACTCTTTTTATCTCAGCATTTCTTATTCTACGAGCTCTCTCCTCGGCAGCTCGTACCGTTTTTTCGGTAACGTAATTTGAGTTTTTCTTCTTTCTTTTCGCCATAATAAAAATCCTTTTTATGTTTATTTTTTAATTTCTTTGAATTCTGTCCTCGCGCCAAACTCTCTCTGCGTAGGAAACAAAGGTTGATGCCGTAAATATCTTTTGCCCGTAAATTTCATCACCTGTGAACGCAACCTTTATTGAGGTTTTGTTTTCTGTTACGTAAGAAACCTCGTTTGGTGCAGGATTTAAAATCAAAACAGACTCAAGAACCTGTCCATATTCCTTACTTATGCGAATATATTCTTCCGGTATTTTAAGGGGTGGCAAAATCTTCACCGAGTGCGCCCCCGTGGTGAGAAAACCGGGCGATTTCGTCACAGCGCGCCTCGGGCGAAGAGCTGTGAGATTTCCGACTGAAAAGCGCATTTTTGAATAGGTGACGAAAAATTTGGGGGAAGCAAAATGCATAAATCTATGCGCGCCCTTGCCGTTCAAAAATCTGGCAAAATAAACGCGCTTTCCTACCTCAACTATCAAATCCGCCTTATCCGAAAGGATAAAGTATGAAGCAAGGGGTGAGCGGTTCTTCTTGATTTTAGCGCTTGAAACCGTCTTGAGTGTGTTTATTTTCCTTATCGCACAGGCTCTCTTGTAAAAGTAACGGCACAAAACGCAGACGAAAAAGAGTATCAGGAGGACTGTTGCGATTTCAATAACCTTAACCATATATCCTCCTAGCCGTCAATATCCGAAAGCCATAGCCCGCGCCATCTTTTAAGTCCCGTATATCCTGCGGGAATACGCGAGATGAGCGAAACTGCAATGGCAACGGCAATTCCTAAACCAAATCCGAGCTTATCCGAAAAAGCCTCGGTGGGTAACGTAACCGTTTCCAAAACATTCTCGGTTATTTTTAAAATCCCGGCGCTGCTTTCGGGAAAGTCTATGCGCGTTATAAGAAAAAAAGGAAGAGGCACGGTAACAGATGAGATAATGTCGCAACAAAGATAATTTCTCGCGTATATTTTGCCTCCCTCGGTCAGCGTGTAAAACCCGTCGGTCTTTGAAATGATAAATTCATATCTTTCGTCATCGTATCTGACTGCTAAAACAGTTAATATAAGAACGGTAACAGCAGCGCAGATTAGAGCAAGTGTAGCTTCAAGGGAAAGATATGCCGCCTTTTCGGTCAAGGGATTATAGTCAGGAAAGCTGTTCGGTAATTTTTCTGATAAAAAGTTGTAGATAACGCCGGCGAGGACGCTGATAAGGTGAAAAATTGCGAAACCCAGCGTATATATCACAAAATACCGCAGTATCGAATGGGAGTATTTTTTCATATATAAGCTCCTTTTCATTAATTTTAACATATCTTATAAAATATTGCAATGATTTTGAATCTGTTATTTTAAAAAAACGGTTGATTTATTTTCGCAAGTGTGGTAGAATGTTCCTAAAGAGGTGATTCTTATTATTAGTTTAAAATTGCTCAGCGCAAACGGAGAGTGCAAGCTCAAGGCGTACGGAGAGGAAATTGACGAGAGATATAACGGAGAGTACGAGATTGGTGACAAATGGCGTATAGACACCGACTACGCTGAATTTGTTAAAATAAAGCTCGACGAGCACATTGGCGAGTCAATTATTCATATTCCCGATAAAACCTTCGAATTTGTCATTCCCTTTGGAAACGAGCGCGCAGCCTGCTACGCGCCGGACGCGTTTGGCGGTGACAGTCACAGAATAATCTGCTCCGAGCCAACCGAGGCTGAAATATTCTGCGAGAGGGAAATTTCCTATAATCCGCACGACAGACATAACGTACATAAATATTATCCCCACGCCGTTGCGAATTTCGTGACCCGTGAAAATCCCAGCTTTTTCGAGCGTAATGCAATAGACGGCGTTACGGAAAATGAGGGGCACGGTAAATACCCATATCATTCCTGGGGTGGCGGACTTCGCGAGGATCTCGAATTTGAGGTGAGATTTGGCGCAGAGGTCGAGGTGAACAAGGTAACGCTGTTTTTGCGTGCCGATTTCCCGCACGATACCTACTGGAAGGAGGCTGACCTTGAATTTTCCGACGGAACGAAGGTGCATTGTGATCTTCTTGGAACTAAGGAAGGTCAGACCTTTGAATTTGAGCCGAAGAAAACGAAGTTCGTGAAGCTTGCAGGCTTCAAGCAACAGCGCCTTGAGGACGGCTCACTTTCGTTTGCGGCGCTCTCGCAAATACAGATTTTTGGAAAATATATCAAAAAGGAGATAGAAGGAATGGAAGTAAGAGACGCTTCTAATGCAAAAGACGTACGGTATTATACCACCGACAGACTCAGAGAGGAATTTCACATTGCGAACCTCTTTACAAAGGACAATATAAGAATGGTATACAGCCACACCGACAGAATTATAGTTATCGGTATGATGCCCGTTATGGCATCGCTTAAGCTTGAGGCTGGCCGTGAGCTTGCCGCTGAGTATTTCCTTGAGCGCCGCGAGCTTGGCTGTATCAACATAGGAGGCAAGGGTATTATCACCGTTGACGGAGAGGAATACGAAATGAACCCCAGGGACGGTATATACATAGGCCGCGGCCACCGCGACGTCAGGTTCAAGAGCCTTGACCCTAAGTGCCCTGCAAAGTTCTATATGACCTCCTGCCCCGCACACACCGAGTATCCTATCACAAAAATCGACATCACCAAGGCGCGCAAGGTGCCCTGCGGCTCGGTTGAGGACTGCAATAAGAGAGTTATCAATCAGTACATACATCCCGAGGTAATGAAATCCTGCCAGCTCGCTATGGGACTTACAGAGCTTGAGGTTGGTTCAAACTGGAACACTATGCCTTGCCACACCCACGACAGACGTATGGAGGTTTACCTCTATCTTGATATGGGTCCCGATGACGCAGTATTTCACATGATGGGCGAGCCCAAGGAAACAAGGCATATAGTTATGCATAACGAGGAAGCCGTTATTTCTCCCTCTTGGTCTATCCATTCGGGAGTAGGAACGAAAAACTATTCGTTCATCTGGGCAATGTGCGGTGAAAACCAGGAATTTACCGACATGGACCATATTGAAACTAAGGAACTTAGATAATTAATTCAATAGAAATAAAGGAGAAAAAAATGGCTAACACACAGAATTTCAGCCTTGAAGGAAAGGTTGCTCTTATCACGGGCGCATCCTACGGCATCGGCTTTGCAATTGCCAAGGGAATGGCAAGAGCAGGTGCAAAAATCGTATTTAACGACTTGAAGCAGGAGTTCGTTGACAAGGGACTTGCAAGCTATAAGGAAGCAGGCATTGACGCAGTTGGTTACGTGTGCGACGTTACCGATGAGGACGCTGTAAACGAGCTTGTAGCTAAAATCGAAAAGGAGGTCGGAAATATCGACATCCTCGTAAATAACGCAGGAATTATCAAGAGAATTCCTATGATAGAGATGAAGGCATCCGAGTTCAGACAGGTTATCGATGTTGACCTCAATGCTCCCTTTATCGTATCAAAGGCAGTTATCCCCACTATGATTAAGATGGGACACGGTAAGATAATCAACATCTGCTCTATGATGAGCGAGTTCGGTCGTGAAACCGTTTCCGCATACGCATCTGCTAAGGGCGGACTTAAAATGCTCACAAGAAATATCGCATCCGAGTACGGTCAGTACAACATTCAGTGTAACGGTATCGGCCCCGGCTATATCGCAACTCCCCAGACCGCTCCCCTTCGTGAGAAGCAGGCTGACGGCTCAAAGCATCCCTTTGACAGCTTTATAACCGACACCAAGACTCCCGCAGGCAGATGGGGAGACCCCGAGGACCTTGCAGGACCTGCCGTATTCCTTGCATCCGAAGCGTCTGATTTTGTAAACGGTCAGATACTCTACGTTGACGGCGGAATCCAGGCATACTTCGGCAAGCAGCCGTAATAGAAAATAAAACTATGGCGAGTACTTTTCGGTACTCGCCAATTCTTTTTTATTCAATAGGAGCAACGGCTCTGTCGTAAACGTCGGTAACCTCAGTACTCGGCTCTTTATCTATAAGAGTAACGACCACCGCCGCAATCATACTGACCGCAAATCCGGGGATTATTTCATAAATTCCCGTAGGACCGGAAAGGAATATGAGCCAAAGCACGTCGGTAACAGCTCCCGCGATTACGCCTGCAAGCGCGCCCTTGTATGTAAATCTTCTCCAGAAGAGCGAAAGCAAAATAACAGCGCCAAAGGATGAGCCGAAGCCTGCCCAAGCGTTTTCAACGAGGTTCATAATAGCCTGCGCGCCCTGTCCCTCACTGCTCGCTATAAAGTAAGCCACAACCGCAATTAACAAAACGACTCCGCGCCCAACCCACAGAACCTCTTTGTTCGATGCTCTTTTGCGAATAAGCGGCTTGTATATATCCGAGGTAAAGGATGATGAGGCAACGAGAAGCTGGCTGTCAGCCGTTGACATAGAGGCAGCGATTATAGCCGCAAGCAGAATGCCGGATATAGCGGCAGGGAACATAAACCTTGAAAGCTTAACGAATACAAGACTCTGTTGTCCGTTTTCAAGAAGCTCGTCTCCGATAAGCACACGGCCGAATACCGCTATAAAGATAACCGAGGCAAGCGCAAGCACTACCCACACTATTGCTACGATAGAGCTCTTTTTTACCATTGAAGGCTCTTTTATAGCCATAAAGCGCACGAGAATGTGCGGCATACCGAAGTAACCGAGTCCCCATGCAAGACCGCTTATTATCTCCGTCGGAGGAGCCGAGAACAGACTTCCCGTAAATGCGTAATTCGTTCCGTCAGCCGAGGTGATTACGGTATCAAGGAGAGCAAAATCAAGGTCCTTTGTGATAACTATTGCGATGGGAAGAATAAGCACTGCGGCAAGCATGAGAAGCCCCTGGAAAAAGTCGGTCCAGCAAACCGCCTTAAAACCGCCAAGGAAGGTGTATATGATAAGTATTGACGCGAATATCAGCATCGCAACCCTCTTGTCTATATCAAAAAGCGAAGTGAAAACGTTCGTTCCGGCAACGAAAGCCGACGCAACGTAAAGAGTAAAGCAGACGAGGAAAACAACCGCGCAGGTCACCTGCAAAGCCTTTCCCTTTGTTGCAAATCTGTTAGAAAGATATTGAGGAACCGTTATAGCGTCGCCTGCCGCCTCGGAAAATCTGCGAAGCCTTTTTGCTATGAGAATCCAGTTGAGAGCCGTTCCTATCGCAAGTCCTATTCCAATCCATGCCTGTCCGAGTCCAAACGCAAGAATGCTGCCTGGCAGACCCATAAGAAGCCACGCGCTCATATCCGACGCCTGAGCACTCATTGCGCTGACCCAGGGACCCATAGATTTACCGCCGGCGAAATAATCTTTGTCGGAGTAGCTCTTTTGCTTTATAAAAAATACTGCTCCTATCGCAAGCATTGCCGCAAAATAAAGTATAAGTACTGAAAATTCCCAGTTCAATGTCAAAATCTCACTTTCATGGTTTATTACTTTATTTTATCATAGTGTAATAGATATATCAATATTCAAATTGTCTTTTTTTCTGTGCATTTGGCATTTTAATCTAAATTTTATTGCTTTTCTCTAGGTGTTGACAATATTTACGTATTTTGCTAGAATAAAAGCAGGGAGCATCGGAAAAGAAAATATCCGGTATGTCCTAAAAAAGATTTAATAAGATGAAATGAAAAAAATATTTGGTTTAACGGTAATTATGATTTGTCTGTCTGTTTTGTGCTCCTGCTCCGCTGGGGGCGGTGGAGAACCTAAGTTTGAAATGAAAGCTACAGTGACAGCCCTCGGAGAAAAGCTCGAGGTCAACGTCACCGAGGCAGAATATGCCGAGGGTATATACTGGATAATAATATCCGAGAATACCGAAATTCTTAACTCAAAAGGCGAAAAAATCAGCCGTGAGGAAATTGCCGTAGGCGACGAGTTGAAAATCACCTACAACGGTCAGGTAATGATGAGCTATCCGCCGCAGGTTGTGGCACGCAAAATAGAAATAACAGAATAAAAAACGGTCGGGTATGAAAAATGCATCATACCCGACCGTTTTTGGCTTAGAAAACCGCGCTTTGAAAGGCAACTGCCTTTCCGATTATCTTTATCGAATTTAATTCTTCCTTAATATATACTATGGGAGCGTATTTTGGATTTTCGGGGGAGAGGATTATTTTTGCCTCATTTGGATAGTAGTAAACTCTCTTGAGAGTTGCCTCGTCGTTTATTATAACCGCGGCAATCTCGCCGTTGTCGACCGAGTCCTGCTCGCGAATAAACACAAGGTCGCCGTCGTATATCCGCGCTCCTATCATAGAGTCGCCCTTCGCGCGAAGGCAAAAGGAAGCGTCAATATCCGAGCTTATAGAAATGAAATTTCCGTATTCCTCCTCGGCGTATATAGGCTCACCGCAGGAAATAGTGCCTATGACGGGAAGCTTTTTCGTTCTTATCGGGGAAATGTTTGAATATTGATAAGCGGTGTCATCCCAGCCCATAAGCTCGGAGGGCGTTCTTCCAAGCACCTCGGCGAGCCTTTTAATTTTCTCGTGAGGTATGTTGTTGATAACTCCGTTTTCGTATCTGTGTATAGTCTGCTTGCTCGTATCAAGCGCCTGCGCCACCTCTTCCAGCGTCAGCTTCTTTTCACGTCTGAATTCCTTTAATCTGTTTGCTATCATAAATTTTTCTCCTATTTTGACACAAATCGAGCAATACGACTATATTCTAACACATTGTCACCTAATATGCAATGGTTTTTCATAAAAATTTTTAAAAAATCACTTGACAAGTGACTTTTTGTATGCTAAAATGGTCACGCAACAGGTTACTTAAATCTTTTTGGTAACACTATATGCAACAAAAGGAGGAAATATGTATAGAAGCTACGACACGGTAAACGGACTGCCGCCGCGCATATACAGAACGGCTGGGGAGATAAGACGGGATATAGCCGAGATATCCGAAAAAATTGAAGAAACCGGCGAGATGCTAAACATTCGCGCGCTTCTTGTGGACATGCTTATGAGCGAGCGCGCTGACAGCCCCGAAAGGCTTATCCCTGACCTTGAGGAAGCAATAAGCGAGGCGCGTGACGCGCTTGTCGGATTGAAACGGTTAAAGGAGGAGCTAAGCTCGCTTGAGGAGGAGCTTTTGGAGGTAAGATGTCTGTGCGGAAGGTAGAGAGTTCGCTTGACACTCTCGTTATAGCTCTTTGTTTTGACTACAGACGCAGACAAAAAACAATTTTAGAGCGCTCTGTCGCAAAGCGCACGGACACCGAGTACAGATATTATAATTTCAAAATCTTCGATGCGGCTGCAGAGATAGTGGGCGAGCGGTTTGCGGAGAGGTATATTGAAGAAATAGGAAACAGGGTGGGATATGCAAAAACCGCTATCGACTGCGTTAGCGAAATAACCTATAAAAACTATAAAAGGTTAATAAAAGACAACATAGCAAAAAAGTTGCATCTGTGCGACTAAAAAAATTAAAGAATACATACAGCGACAATTTTTTACCTATTCATAATGATATAATTGGTGCGAATAGAAAAACGGAGGACGTAAAAATGCAAAACGCCGTAAAATTTTCCGAGGACGGAGGAATACTCACCGCCTGCCTGTCGGGAGAAATAGACCACCACGCAGCAAAACTTCAGAGAGAGGGGATAGACGCAATGCTTTTCAAGGTAAAGCCGGAGCTTCTCGTTTTGGATTTTTCCGACGTAAAATTTATGGATTCCTCCGGAATAGGACTTATAATAGGCAGAGCGGACGTTTGCGAGGGGATTGATTGCAAGGTTAAGATAACAGGACTGTCACAGACGCTCAAAAAGCTCGTTAGGCTTTCGGGAATAGAAAAAATCAAATGCCTTAGCATTAAATAGAAAGACGAGGAAGAAAAAATGAAAAGAATAATCAATGAAATGAAGTTAAGGCTGCCTTCAAAAAGCATAAATGAGAGCGTTTGCCGCGCGGTGATATCCGCATTCTGCGCGGAGCTGAATCCAACGGTTGAGGAGCTTGGGGATTTAAGATGTGCTGTCAGTGAGGCGGTAACAAACTGTATCGTCCACGGATACAGGGGCTGCTCCGAGAGCGAAAACGCATACATATACATATCCGTTCGTCTTTACGATGCAAGAGAGATTAGCGTTGAAATATCCGACAACGGCTGCGGTATAGCAAACGTAGAGGAGGCTATGCGCCCGATGTACACCACAGCGGAAAAAGAGGAACGGTGCGGTATGGGATTTCTCGTAATGGAAAGCTTCACCGACTCACTTACCGTAAAAAGTAAGCTCGGCAAGGGAACTACCGTCCTTATGAGAAAAAAATTAAAACCCTAGCCGAAAATAAAAATATGAAAATTGAAGAATGCAGTTTGTATGATAAAAACCTTGAGCTTATAGCAAGATACCGTGAGGGTGACAGGGAAGCGGGAGAAGAGCTTGCGCTCTTAAATAAACCCCTGGTCTATAACATTGCAGGAAGATTCTCCGGCAGAGGCGTTGATATGGATGAGCTTGTGGAAATGGGGACTATCGGTCTTGTCAAGGCGATAAACACCTTTGATTTTTCACGCGAGTGCGCCTTTTCAACCTACGCTGTTCCTCTTATATTCGGTGAGATAC
Organism: Eubacteriales bacterium; assembly: GCA_045656445.1. Lineage (GTDB taxonomy): Bacteria > Bacillota > Clostridia > Oscillospirales > CAG-272 > UBA1740. The sequence goes on from JAZORD010000009.1 coordinate 31,735, forward strand.
GAAGGTTTTTGCGCGATGACGGAATGATAAAGGTGTCAAGAGAAAATAAAAGGCTCTCGGCACTTTTGAACGCCGAGCGCGAGCGCAGGATTGGATGCGGTGAGGACGTGGGAGTGGCTTCCATTGCGGCGGCGGTAGGCATATCCGCGCAGGATGCTGCGGCGGCTCTTTTTTCCACAGCCCCCGTGCGCTCGCTTGACGAGGCGGCGTATGACGACGAGGAATCGATGACGGTTGGGGCAACGCTTTTTGATAAGGATGCCGAGGTGCGCGAGTTTGACAGGCTCGCCCTTAGATTTGCTATTGAAAAGCTCGGGGTAACCGAACGTAAAATAATAATATTAAGGTATTTTAAGGACTTTTCGCAGGCGCAGACTGCAAAGATTTTAGGGCTTACGCAGGTGAAAATTTCAAGGGAAGAGAAGAAGATTTTGGCAACTCTGAGGGCTGAGCTTGGCTGAGGATAACATCACTTTTGCGAAATGTTAACAAATTGTGAAATATTAAGAAAACTATTGATTTTTCAAAGCTAGTAGTATAGAATATAAGCAAGAGGATTAGCACTCAAAAAGCTAGAGTGCTAAAACTAAAAACAGTATGGAGGAAATTTAAATGAAATTAAGACCGCTTCTTGATAAAGTAGTTCTTAAAAAGGTTGAGGCTGTTGAAACGACTAAGGCGGGCATCATCCTTCCCGATTCCGCGAAGGAAAAGCCTGAGGTTTCCGTTATAGTGGCAGTAGGCCCGGGCGGAGTAGTGGACGGTAAAGAGGTAGTTATGACTCTTAAAGAGGGCGAGCAGGTTATCTCGGGTAAGTATTCCGGCACACAAATCAAGCTCGACGGAGTAGAATATACGATAGTAAGCCAGTCTGACATACTTGCTGTTGTTGAATAATTAAGAGGATAAAAGGAGAAACATAATGGCAAAAGAAATTCTTTACGGCACGGAGGCAAGAGCTGCGCTTCTTCGCGGAGTTGATAAGCTTGCTGACACCGTTAAAATCACACTCGGCCCTAAGGGCAGAAACGTAGTTCTTGACAAAAAGTTTGGCGCGCCCCTTATTACAAATGACGGCGTGACCATTGCAAAGGAAATAGAGCTTGAAAACGCGGCTGAAAATATGGGTGCTCAGCTTGTGCGCGAGGTTGCAACGAAAACCAACGACGCGGCAGGTGACGGCACCACCACAGCAACTCTTCTTGCTCAGTCCTTTATTCACGAGGGAATGAAAAACGTTGCGGCAGGCGCAAATCCTATGGTTTTGAGAAAGGGTATCTTCAAGGCTACCGAAGCAGCTATCGAGGAGCTTAAAAAGCAGGCTAAAGCTGTAAACGGAAGAGATGATATTGCCCGCGTAGGAGCAGTTTCCGCAAGCGATGAATCTATCGGTAATCTCATTGCTGACGCTATGGATAAGGTAACTGCGGATGGTGTTATCACCGTCGAGGAGTCAAAGAGCGCAGAAACGTACAGCGAGGTAGTTGAGGGTATGCAGTTTGACCGCGGATACCTCTCTCCCTATATGGTAACCGATACCGATAAGATGGAAGCTGTCCTTGACGACTGCCTCATTCTTATAACCGATAAGAAAATATCCAACATTCAGGAGATTCTCCCCCTTCTTGAGCAGATAGTTCAGTCGGGCAAAAAACTCCTTATCGTCGCTGAGGACGTAGAGGGCGAGGCGCTTACCACTCTCGTTCTTAACAAGCTTCGCGGCACCTTTACCGTAGTTGCGGTTAAAGCTCCCGGATTCGGTGACAGACGTAAGGAAATGCTTCGTGATATTGCAATCCTCACCGGTGGCGAGGTTATAACCAGCGAGCTTGGACTTGAGCTTAAGGATGCAAGTGTCGCGCAGCTCGGTCGCGCAAGACAGGTTAAGGTAACTAAGGAAACTACGATAATAGTTGACGGAGCAGGCGATAAGAAGGCTATCTCCGAGAGAGTTGGCCAGATTCGTACCGCTATCGAGTCCACCACGTCCGAGTTCGACAAGGAAAAGCTCCTTGAGCGTCTTGCAAAGCTTGCAGGCGGCGTAGCCGTAATCAAGGTTGGCGCGGCAACCGAGGTGGAGATGAAGGAAAAGAAGCTTCGCATTGAGGATGCTCTCAACGCTACCAAGGCGGCAGTTGAAGAGGGTATCGTTGCAGGCGGCGGTGTAGCCCTCGTAAACGTAATGGGCGCAGTTGACGCTGTTGTTGCAGGACTTGAGGGCGACGAAAAAACCGGTGCTACCATAGTTTTGAAGTCCCTCTCTGCTCCTATGAAGCAGATTGCCGATAACGCAGGACTTGACGGAGCCGTTATAATATCCAAGATTCGTGAATCCGGAAAGATTGGCTACGGCTTTGATGCATATAGAGAGGAGTATTGCGATATGCTTGAGCGCGGAATCGTAGATCCCGCAAAGGTAACTCGCTCTGCTCTTCAGAATGCGGCATCCATTGCATCCACAGTTCTTACTACCGAATCGGTAGTTTTCGATAAGAAAGAGGATAAACC
>JAZORD010000010.1:0-96596 GCA_045656445.1 Eubacteriales bacterium
AGAGGAAGGAAACGGCAATAGAATAAAAAACAATTAAAAACGAGGAAAACCGCAGGTTTTCGACCTCAGTGTTCCTCGTTTTTTCACATAATGTCAAAGAGGTACTGTGTTTTTTTCACAATACCTCTTGTTTTTTATTCGGTTATGCGTAAATGCGACAGCCCCATTGAATATGAACGTAGCTTTATAGCAACCATATAATACGGGCAACAATCATGCTTTGTGACATAGCTCATAAAATCTCTTCGACAAGCATTGACTTTTTCGGACATAAGTGATAAAATCATATTTAATGAATCGCAAACAGCGATTTAAAAGAAGAGGAGAATGAAAATGGCCAAAAATCTTGTTTACGACATTCACGACAAACCAAAATTCAGCAATTTGTTACTTTTTGCTCTTCAGCAGGTGCTTGCAATCCTTGCCGCTACAATTCTTGTTCCCGCTATTATCGGCAACGGAATGAGCCAATCCGCAGCGCTCTTTGGTGCAGGCGTCGGTACTATTGTTTATCAGCTCTTCACTAAATTCCGCAGCCCAGTATTCCTCGGGTCGTCATTCGCTTTCATCGGCTCGATGTTCGCTGCTTTTGGCGGCGCAGTTTCAATTTCTGCCGGTTATACAGGCCTGCTCATTGGTGCTGCTTTTGCAGGTCTCGTCTACGTGGTGATTGCACTTATCATTAAATTTGCAGGCGTTGCTTGGATAAACAAGCTTATGCCCACGGTTGTTATCGGTCCTACGGTTGCTCTTATCGGTCTTTCTCTCGCCGTCAACGCTGTAAATGACCTTACTGCAGGCAAGGTTATGGTAGAGCAGGTTGAGCAGGTTATTGAAAACGGTGCAATTGTTGACAAGGTTACCATGGTTTCCGGTTGCAGCCCCTATGTTGCGCTCATATGCGGAATTGCCACGCTCCTTGCAATCTTCACTTTCTCGGTATACGGCAAAAAGATGGCAAAGCTCATCCCCTTCATTCTCGGAATCCTAGTTGGTTACGTTGTTGCATCCATATTCACCGTAATCGGTATTCTTTCGGATAACGTGGCTCTTCAGGTTATCAATTTCGCGGCTTTCAAGGAAATGAAGATATTTGCCATTCCGGATTTTGCCTTTATTGAAGCTTTTAAAGGTGTTAAAGACATTGACGGCGCATTTATTGCCACCGTCGCAGTAGCATATATTCCCGTTGCATTCGTTGTATTTGCAGAGCATATAGCCGACCACAAGAACCTTTCTTCAATCATAGACAAAGACCTTCTTGAAGACCCCGGTCTTGACAAAACCCTTCTTGGTGACGGCGTAGGCTCTATCGCGGGCGCATTCTTCGGTGGCTGCCCTAACACAACTTACGGTGAGTCTGTCGGTTGCGTAGCTATTACCAAAAACGCTTCTGTAATAACCGTAACGACGGCGGCTATTATGAGTATGGTTATATCATTCTTCGGTCCGTTCGTTACCTTCCTCTCTTCCATTCCCAACTGCGTAATGGGCGGCGTTTGCGTAGCTCTCTACGGCTTCATTGCTGTTTCCGGTCTGAAGATGATACAAAAGGTAGACCTTAACGATAGCCGAAATCTCTTCGTAGTTTCGTCAATTCTTATCCCCGGCATCGGCGGATTGAGCGTTTCCTTCGGCAGAGTCACCATTACAACCATAGCGTGTGCGCTCATCCTCGGCATTGTTACCAACATTTTACTTAATAAGTTCAAAAGACCACAGGACGAAAACTCAAAAGAGGACGAAGAAGTATGAAAAATTACGAAAACGTAACTATATTTGACCATCCGCTAATCCGTCATAAGATTGCGATTTTGCGTGACGAGCGCACGAGCATGAAGGAGTTTCGTGAGCTTGTTGAGGAAATTACAACTCTTATGACCTACGAAAGCCTTAAGGAAGGCGTTCCCACCACCGACGTTGAGGTGAAAACACCCCTTGAGGTATGCCGCCAGACAGTAGTTAAAGATAATTCCATAGTAATAGTTCCCATCCTGCGCGCAGGACTTGGAATGGTTAACGGTATACACGTTCTTTTCCCTTCTGCGAAGGTCGGACATATAGGTATGTACCGCAACGAAGAAACGCTTACACCCGAAACCTACTACTGCAAGCTACCGGATGGAATTGAGGACAAGCTCGTTCTTGTCGTCGACCCTATGCTTGCCACCGGCGGAAGCGCCTGCGATGCGATTTATAAGCTCAAGGAAAAGGGCTGTAAGCACATAAAGTTTATGGCAATTATCGGTGCGCCCGAGGGCGTTTCCAAGGTTGCGGAGGCACATCCGGACGTAGACATCTTCGTTTCAACTCTTGACAGATGCCTTAACGAAAACGGATATATTCTTCCCGGTCTTGGCGATGCGGGCGACAGACTTTTCGGAACAAAATAATCACCGTCCGCGACGGAAAAATAAAACCCACTGCGTCGGGCTTCTCTGCTCGGCACGGTGGGTTTCTTTATTAAAGAATTTGTTGACAAATGTATACGTAATTGCTATAACTGTTCCGTATGTATTTATGCACCAAAAATATTACGCGTTGGAAATTCCGCAAAAAAGAAAGGCGTACAGTATGAAAAAAACTCTATCAGCAGTGCTTGCCGTTATGCTTCTTTCTCTCGTTGCACTTGGCACGCTCCCCTCTTGCAGCATTTTGTTTGGCAGCAAGTATGAATTCACCGACCTTGGCACATCTTGTTATTTATGAATCAAAACAAAGATATCGTTAAGGCTGACGCTGTCTGCTACGGACTTGACGGCCCTGACGGTTAATAAAATAAAGACGGTTATTATACTTCGTACTAATGAAGTGTAGTAACCGTCTTTTATTTTCATTTATTTTATTTATTAACGCTTGTAAAAATAAATTATATGATTAATTCAGATATAATATTTTCTCATCTTGGCTCATCCAGAAAGTAGAAATAGAATCCGAATCCATATCGCATTTATTCAGATAAACAGCTCTGATTATCCTTGAGTCAGCTGTTGTGAAATAATACACACCGTCATCTGTGTCGGCAACAGAGGTATAAACGGTCATAAATGGCTTGCCGTTATCCGTTATCACAGCTCCGCGCGGTACTGAAAGGTTGTCCATAATATCAAAGGCGTGAGATACTCCGTCGCCAAGCGAATGATTTTTTAGAAAGACTGCCCTGACGAATCTCGATGAGGAGGAGAAATCACCGGGCAGTCCCATTCCACCAAGACCCCCGGAATAATAAAGAAGATTTACGCCCGCAGAAATTTTATTTTCGGGAGCTTTGGAATCTACCTTCATAAAGTCCGACAAACGCGTGGTGTGATATGAAAACTCCGGGCTATTAGTTAAAACGCCAAAGGGATTTTCATAAATTTTAACACCTCCTGCTACGCTCTCGATTACGGCAGCGCCGCTTTTGTCGGCAATTATCCAGTGAAGCGGCGTAGTCGGAAGGCTTTCGCTAAACGGGTCGTCGGTTATATTAATCCTTTGGAGCAATTCCACAGCCTCCGAAAGATTTTTGCAACGCGAAAGCACGAAGCTTATAAGCTCAAAGGATGCAACGTTAACAAGACCCTGCTTTTTCTTGAAATAGACAGCCTGACCCGGAAAATTCAACGCGGCAGCCGCAAGACCCGCCTCGTTAAATGCGTCATAATAAAGAGGGGTGTTATCAAAAACGCACCCAACCCCAAGCATTGAAAAATGCTCCCTTTGTGATTTTTCGTGACGGTAGTCAAGCGCGAATTTTCTTGGAGTAAGAATAACCTGCTCTCCGTATGACGAATCTAGGTCAAGAGTCCTCAAAAAAAGATGACGCGAAGAATTAAGGCTTATTGCCGTACACATATAAATCACCAAATCCTTTTTTGGTATTATTGTCGTACGGAAAAAAAGTATACCTTAACGCATATATTCAAGAAGCTCGAAATGATTTTTGCGGCTTTCAATTATTCCTTCCTTACGCATTTTTCCTATTTCCGCAGAAAGACCGCTACGCTCAACCTCAAGATAATCGGCAAGCTCCTGCCTGTCGTAAGGAATATCAAAGCTGTTTTTGCCGACGTCCTTTGCATAGTCAAGAAGATACGCCATAAGCTTATCGCGGGTAGTACGCTTTGATGTTATTTCTATTTTTTTATGGAATTTAATATTTTGCGTAGCCAGAGCCTTCATCAAATTAAATATAAGCTGCTGATGAAATCCGCAATTATTTTTGCAGGTGTGCAGAATGTGCGAGCATTCAATAAGCATGACCTCACACGGCGTATTGGCAACCACGCTGACGGGCATTGAATTAATTTCGGCGCAGGCAAACTCCTCAGCGAACATTCCCGATGGGTGAATGCTTGATAAAATATTTCTGTTTCCATAGTAATCAACCTGAATTATTTGCACGCTTCCGGATAACACTATACCGATATATTTTGCAGTCGAGCCCTCGGTAAATACCGTAACCTTCTTGTCGAAAAACTCCACCCGCACACCAAAGCAGATAAGCATTCTAAAAAGGTTATCGTCGTCTATATGATTAAAAAGCGAGCATTTTCTCAAAACGTCGAAATATTTTTTCATTCTTTCTCCTTTTGTTGAAGTTTCAACATACACGCTAAAAACATTATAGTATAATGTGAATGTAAAATCAAGACGTAACTCAAAATTAAAGGCTTTTACGGCTAAAAATATAATCAAAAGAGATAGAAAAGACAAGGACAAAGCTAGTGCCGCCATTTAGGCGCGGGTCAAAATATCAAAATTTCATTTCAATATTGAAACGGTTCATAATTTGTGGTATAATATTGACATAGAATAAAACAATAAGGATTTAAAATGAACATTTCTGAAAGCATTCTTTATTTAGGCGTAAACGACAAAAAAATTGACCTTTTCGAAGGACAGTATAATGTTCCAAACGGAATCTCTTATAACTCATACGCTATTATCGATGACAAAATAGCGATAATGGACTCCACGGACGTTGCGTTTAAGGGTGAGTGGTTAAACAATATTAAAGCTGCTTTAGGCGAAAGAGAGCCTGATTTTCTCGTAGTTCAGCATATGGAGCCAGATCACTCTGCGAACATCTTAAGCTTCTTAAACGAATATCCAAAGGCAAAGGTGGTGGCCTCGGCAAAGGCATTCGCTATGATGCGCGGCTTCTTCGGTACCGACTTCGCAGGAAAGCAGGTCGTGGTTGGCGAGGGCGATACGCTGTCGCTGGGCAAGAAAACGCTTACCTTTATTACAGCTCCAATGGTGCATTGGCCAGAGGTTATAATGACCTACTTAGATTCTGAAAAAACCCTCTTCTCCGCTGACGCGTTTGGAAAATTCGGAGCGCTTGACACAGACGAGGAATGGATAGACGAAGCGCGCAGATATTATATCGGCATCGTTGGCAAGTATGGCGTTCAGGTTCAGAACGTTTTGGGCAAGGCGGCAAGCCTCGATATAGAAACAATTTGTCCTCTGCACGGACCCGTGCTTAAAGAAAATCTTGGATACTATATGGATCTTTACGCGAAATGGTCATCATACACCCCTGAGGAAGACGGAATAGTTATCGCATACACATCGGTATATGGAAATACGAGGGCGGCGGCTCTTGCTCTTTTGCAAAAGCTCAAGGATAGCGGAGTTAAAAACGCTGTAGCCTACGACCTTGCAAGATGCGATATGGCTGCAGCGGTAGCAGACGCATTTAAATATTCCGACCTTGTTCTTGCTACGACAACATACAACGCAGACATTTTCCCGCATATGCGAGAGTTTATAAACCACCTGACCGAAAGAAACTACCAGAACAGACGGGTTTGGCTTATTGAAAACGGAAGTTGGGCGCCGATGGCGGCAAAGGTTATGCGCCGAATGCTTGAGGGATGCAAAAATCTTACGGTTTCGGATAGCGTAGTGACAATAAATTCAGCGCAAAGCGAAAGTAGCATAGCTCAGCTCAACGACCTTGTGAATTCACTTAAATAGAATAAATATTTACTGAGAGGGTTAAACTATGAAAGAAACTAAGTTTTATATTTGTAATCATTGCGGAAACATAATCGGAAAAATTTATGATTCCGGAGTATCCGTCGTATGCTGCGGAGAAAAGATGAAGCAGCTCGTACCCGGAGAGGTTGAAGCCAGCCTAGAAAAGCATCTTCCCGTTGTATCACTTGAAAATAGCACAGTAAACGTAGTTGTTGGCTCGGTAAATCACCCTATGACAAACGAGCACAGCATCACGTGGGTATACCTACAAACGAGCACGGGAGGCCAGCGTAAAAACCTTCTTGCCGGAGCTGAGCCCAAGGTAACCTTTGCTCTCGCAGACGGCGAGGTGCCAATTGCAGTATACGCTTACTGCAATCTTCACGGACTTTGGAAAACCAACTTATAAGAAAGGAAGTTCATTATGAAATACGTATGTGATGCTTGCGGATGGGAATACGACGAGACTGTCGGCGCTCCTGACCTTGGAATCGAGCCAGGCACGAAATTCGAAGACTTGCCCGAAGATTTCGAATGTCCCCTTTGCGGCGTAGGTAAAGATATGTTTACAAAGGAAGATTGATTTCCAAACTTTTTTAAAAGGTTTCAACAGCTGCGCATCAAGGTGCGCGGCTGTTTTTTATATAATCGGTATTTTCAGAAATACAAGTGAAGCCGCATGCAAAAATATAGCGAAAATCTTTTGATAACAATATATTGACAAACCGCATATACCTATGATATACTCTTATCACACACGGAAAGGAACGGTCTTTTTTTATGACGCTGTGGGATGAACTTTATTTTGAAATAACTGTGCGCGGAGTAAAATCCGAGCTTAAAAAATTTGCCAGCTTTCTAAAATCCGGAGAGCTTGAGGATTTCTTTGAAATAACAAACGACTATATAATTTATGATGACAGTTACACATCTGCCGAAGACGGTCAGGAATCCGAGATAATATTCACAAATGACGATTACGGAATAGAAATTGACGAGTTTGATACCGATGAATTCCTTGAGGTTTTTTGTAAAGCGGCAAAAAATCTTGACGTTTACGGAAGCCTTTACGACTGTGAGGACGGTGAATTCCATTTCACAAGCAACAAGGGCGATTCTTATTATGAAAACTCCCGCAAATCCGTTGTTTTTAACGACGAGCTTGACGAGGTTGCATACAACGAGGATAAAGAAGAGGATTAATAAAAGATTAAAGCGGCAGTATCGTGCCGCTTTAGCTTTGTTATAGGTTACAAAAAATGCGAATTCAACTTTCAGACCGTTTTTCATACAGAAAGCTTTTAAGGTTCTCCATACCCTCGGTAATAATGATGGTTTTCACCTCAATTTACGGAGTGGTAGACGGGCTTTTCGTTTCCAATTTTGTGGGCAAGCTGCCCTTTGCCGCGATAAACTTAATAATGCCGATACTCATGATTGTCGGAGCTTTTGGATTTATGATGGGAGCCGGCGGCACTGCAATAGTTTCTAAAACTCTGGGCGAAGGCGAACGCGACGCCGCAAACAGATATTTTTCCTTGATAGTATACGTAACTGCAGCCTGCGGCTTTTTAATGGCCATTTGCGGATTTTTCCTTATGCGTCCGCTTTCGGCAATGCTTGGCGCAACGGGGGAGCTGCTTGAATACTGCGTGATATACGGACGCATAGTAATTCTTGCTATGCCGTGCTATATGCTGCAAAACCTTTTCCAAAGCTTTTTTATCGCCGCTGAAAAGCCAAAGCTCGGTCTTTGGGTAACAGTTACCGCGGGAGTTACAAATATTGTGCTCGACGGACTTTTTATCGGAGTTTTTGAGTTTGGTCTTGAGGGAGCAGCTATTGCTACTTCAATAAGCCAGCTTGTCGGCGGAGTTATACCCATATTTTACTTTGCAAGAAAAAACGACAGTCTGCTAAGACTCACAAAAACCAAATATTATAAAAGCGTGCTTTTAAAAAGCATAACCAACGGTTCATCAGAGCTTATGAGCAATATCTCTATGTCAATTGTCACTGTCGTTTATAATATTCAGCTTATGAAATTTGCCGGTGAGGACGGAATTGCGGCGTACGGCGTTATTATGTATATCGGCTTTATCTTCATCGCAATATTTATCGGCTACTCAATAGGCTGCGCCCCCATCATAGGCTACAAATACGGCGCAAACAACACCGAAGAGCTAAGGGGGCTTCTCAAAAAAAGCACCGTTATTACCTTTACGCTTGGAGGGGCGATGGTTGCTCTTTGCTTTTTATTTGCGACGCCGCTTTCCTCAATTTTCGTAGGATACGACAAGGCTCTGCTTGATATGACGGCTCGCGGACTTCGCATTTTCGCGCTTTCCTTTATAGCGTCCGGCTTTTGCATATTTGCATCATCTTTTTTCACAGCACTGAATAACGGACCGATTTCTGCGGCAATCTCCTTTTTGAGAACTCTTGTTTATCAGCTCCTAGGAGTCCTTATACTTCCCTTTTTCTTTGAGCTTGACGGAATATGGTATTCAATGCTTATATCTGAATTCTGCGCATTAATAACAACTCTGATTTTTCTTTTTGCAAAGCGAAAAAGGTATAATTATATGTAAACAATTATATTCATCGGTGGCTTGAGAAGAATTATTAAAGGCTGCGACGCCAGAAGCATCGCAGCCTTTTCCATCAGGAATACATATTGTTTTTCGACATATATTGGTAAAGCTGCTCGCCGTGATTTTGCTCTTCCTTTTGAATATGATTCAGAGTATCGCGAAGCGCGGGGCTTGTAAACTCAAAAATCGAGGTGTCGTAAAGAGCGGAAACGTGCTTTTCCATAGCTAATGCATCCTTGCATAGAAATGCGTCGGCATTTTTCTGTTCTGCAGAGCAAGAGGACATCTGACACTCAAGCTTTTGCGACACGGCAGACGGAGCGGCGTTTGTAGTGACCTCCTCGCCGGACATAATACGGGATATTGTGGAGAGATGACTCTCCTCTGTGCTCTTGATGCTTTTAAAAAGACTTTTTAAGCACGGGTCGCACGCGCTCTGCTCATACTTAGAATATTTTTCGATGCAAAGCTGCTCCTGAGATTTTAGGTCTGTCAAAAGGCTTGTTTCTTTTTGCGAAAGCGTCATTGTTTTCTCCTTTCTTTTTGTTTGTGCTATTAATTTTACCCGGTGTATAGAATTTTATACCTATCTCGTAATTTTTTAACTTTCAAAGCCATATGTTGTAAATTTTTAAAAATCTATTTATTTTTTTTTATATATATGCTATAATATTGTAATACAATGTCGTATCATTCAATCAAAATCCAATTCGGAAGGTAAAATAAATGTCCAAAAAAAGCAAAAATTGCGGATGTGAGAACAACTCGCGTCTTGGAAAAGTAGGCGGACAGGCAGTTCTTGAGGGCGTAATGATGAAAGCGGGAACAAGAACCGTAACTACATGTAGAAAAGAAAATGGCGAGCTTTTCGTTCAGGACGGCAGCTTCGTTTCTGTTCGCCAAAAGCACAAATTTTTAAATATTCCCATTTTACGCGGAGTCATAAACTTCGTTGAAATGATGATTCTCAGTGTCAAAACTCTCAGCATTTCTGCTGACGCTCTTGAAATAGAGGATGAGGAGGGCAAGTGCGAGGTATGGCTTAAGAAGCATATTGGAATCCGCCTTACCGACTTGATTATGATACTCGGAACGGTTTTAGGCGTTGCTCTTTCTTTGTTTCTCTTTATGTTTTTGCCAAATCTTTTCTCAGGGCTTATAGACAAGCATCTGGCAAATGGCAAACTTGGTCTTTGGACTGCGGTCTTAGAGGGCGGTGTGAAGATTTTGATTTTCCTCGCATATCTTTGGCTGGTGTCCTTCGTTCCGGATATTAAGAGAACCTTTATGTATCACGGAGCAGAGCATAAATCCATCGCCTGCTTTGAGGCAGGAGAAGAGCTGACGCCGGAAAACGCAAAGAATTACAAAAGATTTCACCCCCGTTGCGGAACAAGCTTTATGTTTTTTATGATTCTTCTCGGAATATGCGCGGGGCTTTTCGTCAAAATGCTTATACCCGGGCTTAACACCTGGGCATACACAGGCATACGGCTTCTGATTCTTCCGCTGGTTATGGGTCTTGGATATGAATTTATTATGTTTGCCGGCAAGCACGATAATATATTCACTCGCATTTTGTCCTCACCGGGACTTTGGGTTCAAAGAATCACGACCAAAGAGCCGACTTCTGACATGCTTGAGGTTGCTATAATATCGATAAAGTGCGCTCTTCGCGACGATTTCCCCGAATTCAAGGATTTCTACGAATCGCGCGCGTGGGAGAAAAAAGAAGAACAAAATTCCGATAAAGAGGACACCGCAGACAAGAGAGAAGAAAATGAGGATGCCGGTGACGGCGATATAAAATCGTGAAGCTCGGCGAGGCAATAGCTATTCTTAGCGAAGCCGGAATAGAAAACGCCCGTCACGACGCAAGAAAAATCTTTGAGCACGTGGGAAAAATTCAGAAATCACAGCTCTTATTTTCGGACGTGGAGTGCAATTCACCTGAGCTTGTTTTTGCCGTTGAGAGAAGAAGGCGGCGCGAGCCGCTTCAGTATATTCTCGGCGAGGTGAATTTTTACCGTGAGAGCTACAAGGTAAACGAAAACTGTCTTATTCCGAGGTCCGATACCGAAATTTTGGTAGATTATGCCACAAAAAATCTTCCTCTCGGATGTCGTTTTATAGACCTCTGCACAGGAAGCGGCTGTGTTGCTATATCAACGCTCAAAAACACCGAAAAAACTCGGGCGGTCGCCGTTGATATATCACAGGATGCCCTTGGGGTCGCTATAAAAAACGCTGAGAAAAACTCGGTTTTTGACAGAATTGATTTTATTTGTGCCGACGTGCTTGACGCCGCCGCCCCCGGAAAGTTTTTTGCAGTTCTCGCAAATCCCCCCTACGTCAGCGAGAGTGATTACGCAAATCTCGCTCCGGAGATATATTTTGAGCCAAAAATCGCCTTTGTCGGCGGGATGGACGGACTTGATTTTTACAAAAGAATTATTGAGCTTTATATTGATAAAATCGAGGACTGCGGCTTCTTTGCCTTTGAAATAGGATTCAACCAGGCAAAAGCCCTGACAGAGCTTGCACACGCTTATAATATGCGATGTGAAATTATAAAGGATTATTCAAGCAACGACAGAGTAGCCGTTCTGAGAAGGCGTTAACCGCGTAACCCTTGAGCACCGCCCGTCATATCCTATGACGAGAGGTGATGATATGAAAAAAAACGTAGCGTTAATATTCGGCGGCGAGGGCAAAGAACGGCATATTTCTGAAGCGAGCGCCGAAAATCTGGTATCCATTATAAACACAGACCTATATGATTTGATGCTCGTCGGTATAACCGAGGAGGGCGAGTGGTACTTATACGACGGTTGCTCCGACAAAATAAAAGACAGCGGATGGGTTCGGGATAAATCAAGACTTAAAAAAACCTATCCCGTAAAGCTTGGAGAATGCTCCGGCTTCTTATGCGACGGCGAAATAATCCCGATTCACTGCGCCATTCCTTGCCTGCACGGAGATTTTGGTGAGGACGGTATTATACAGGGCGCGCTTAGTGCCGCTCATATTAATTATATCGGTCAAGATACATACGCATCAGCATTTACAAGTGATAAATCCTATACAAAGCTTGCGGCGGAATATCTCAAAATTCCCACTGCAAAATGGCTGCTTTTAACATCATCAAATGTGTGTTTAGCAAGGGCGCAATGCGAAGCAAGCTTACACTACCCTCTGTTTTTAAAGCCTACGCGTATGGGCTCATCCTACGGAGCGCACCCGGTTTACAGCAAAGAGGAATTTGACGCTGCATACGCGGATGCCTATGCCTATTGCGGTAAGGTTTTGGCAGAAGAGCTCATTCCCGTGAAATACGAGCTTGAATGCGCGTTTTTAGAAACCGACGGAATATTGCTTGCCCCTTACGGAAAAATAACCACAGACACAGGCTTTTACGGCTACGATGAAAAATACGAAGGAAAGGAAACTGCAAAAGCAGAAGCGTGTAAGGACGGTGTCGACGACCGTATAAAAAATCTCGCAATTGATTATTCAAACAAGCTCGCGCGGTTTCTCGGACTCAGGCATCTTTCGCGAATAGATTTTTTCGTTACCGAAGACAACCGCGTATATTTCAACGAAATTAACGCCTTCCCCGGAATGACCGAAACGAGCCTTTACCCCACCCTTACAGAAATGATGGGACTTCAGCGCGGAGATTTTATCAACCTTCTTGTAGAGGGTGTTTGCGGATGATAGGGGTGTTTGACAGCGGTGCGGGCGGACTTACCGCGCTCTTGGAGATAAGAAAACGGCAGCCAAACGCAGATATATGCTTTTATGCAGATTACCTTAACGCTCCTTACGGAACTAAAAGGGTGTGTGAGCTTGTGCGCTTGGTTTACGATGACATATTAAAGCTTCAAGCCGCAGGAGCTAAAAAAATCCTTATGGCGTGCTGTACGGCAAGCACGGTTCACAGATATCTGCCCGAGCCTATGCGCGATTTAGCGATTCCAATAATTGAAGCAACCGCTGCCGAAGCAGCGATGATGACTAAAAACGGAAGAGTTGGCGTAATAGGAACTAAGGCAACCGTCTCGTCAAAGGCATTTACGAAAGCCCTTTCCTCTCATAAAGAGGTGCTTGCGGTTTACGAGCTTGCAACTCAAAGGCTGGTTGGCGCTGTTGAAGCGGGAATATGCGACGGAAATATTACGAAAACCGAGCGGGAGCTTTTATTTAACACCCTTCTTCCTCTGAGGCGAAGGAATATCGACACTCTAATCCTTGGATGCACGCATTTTGCAAGACTTGAGCGGGAAATAGGTTGGCTTCTCCCCGGTGTTTCGATAATCAGCTCCTCACGCGAGGGGGCAAAGGAAATACTTAAAAATTACGCTATACAAGGATGCGGAAAGACTGTTTATCTTTAAAAAATTCGGAGGTTGAAATGGCTAAATACAGAAGAGGAAGAATAAACGACGCAGTCAGAGAGGAGCTTGCAATAGCTCTCGGTGAGGTGCGCGAGCCAAAGGTTATAAATAATTTTGTAAGCGTCACGCGCGCAGAGGTCGCACCCGACCTTAAATATGCAACAGTATATTTTTCCTGCATCGGAGATTCAAGGGAGGTTGCCGAAGGCTTGAAGAAATGCACAGGTATTCTCAGACACCACTTGGCTACCACCCTCAATCTCCGTATAACGCCCGAGCTTAATTTCGTTAAGGACGGCTCGATTGAGCACGGAGCAAGGATTGCAAAGCTTCTTGAAGAGGTAATGGGAGATGACAAAAAATCATAGCTATAAAAGGCTTTCGGTAAAAGAGTGCGCGGACCTCATTTTGCAAATTGAAAATCCCGTTGTTCTCATACACGTAAACCCGGACGCAGATGCCGTTGGCTCTGCCTGTGCCCTTTGTGAGATATTTGCTCAGATTGGTCGTGAATGTTATTTTTTATCAGCGGACAAGATTCCGGAGCGCCTTGCCTTCATACCGGAGCGCGTAGGTGCAAGAATTGCCGTTGACACCTATGGACTAACCGCAATAGCGATAGACGTTGCTTCCCCGTCACAGCTCGGGGCTCTTTATGAAAAATTTCCCACCGTAGCGCTTATGATAGATCACCATGCGGTAGGAGATCAGTTTGCAGACGGCTATATAATCCCCGATGCGTCAAGCGCAGGCGAGACGCTGCTTGACGTGGTTTACGAGCTAATTGGAAGAGCAAAAATAAAAATGACAGATTCGCTCGCCTATGCGCTGTACGCTGCTATCAGCTCTGACACCGGATGCTTTTCCTACTCAAACACATCGCCGAAAACCCATAGATATGCGGCAAATCTGATTGAGACAGGCGTTGACTTCGCGGATATAAACCACAGACTTTTCTATTCAAAAAGCAAAGAGCAAATAAATGCAGAGGGGCTGATTGCCGCAAGACTGAAAACCGACCTGTCGGATAAGGCTGCCTATGCGGTCATAACCCTTAACGACCTTGAGAATATGAGACTCTCCTACGAGGATTTTGACACCGCCATAGACGTGGTGCGAGGAATTCGCGGTGCAGAGATTGCCTTTGTGGCAAAGGAAATAGAAGCCGGCGAATACAAAATTTCCCTTCGCTCCACGGGCAAAAACGTAGCGCAGGTTGCAAAAGAGCTTGGCGGAGGCGGACATGTAAGAGCCGCAGGCTGCCGGGTAAACGCAAAATCACCTGATGAAGCTGTCAACCTAATATTACAAAAGATAAAAAATGTATTGTGAGGATGCAACTATGAAGAAAATAACAAAAGCTATAATACCCGCAGCCGGTCTTGGCACGAGAATGCTCCCTATATCGCACGCCGTTCCTAAGGAAATGCTTCCTATCGTAGATTTGCCTGCTATATATTATCTTGTAGAGGAAGCGGCAAAAAGCGGAATTACGGATATACTTATAATAACCAACAGAGATAAGGATTCAATAGAGGATTTCTTTGACCTTTCAATAGAGTACGGACAGGCTCTGTCCTCAAAGGGTAAGACAAAGGAAGCACAAAGACTTTACGAGATAGCAAATATGGCTAACGTATATTTTCTTCGTCAAAAGGAAACCAAGGGTCTTGGGCACGCTGTCGGACGCGCGCGCTCGTTTGTTGGAGACGAGCCGTTTATCGTGCTTTACGGAGATGACGTTATATTCTCCGAAACACCGGTATGTAAGCAGATGGCAGACGTTTACGAAAAATACGGAAAATGTGTAGTGGGCGTAAAGCCTGTGCCTATGGCAGACGTTCAGAAATACAGCTCTCTCAAGGTTGATTCGGTTGACGGTGAGACCAGAGTTACGTACTGTACCGATATGATAGAAAAACCAAAGCCGGGCATGGAGTTTTCAAATCTTTCTATTCTCGGACGCGTTCTTCTCACGCCGGATATATTCGACGTCATAGATTCGCTCGAGCCTGGCGCCGGCGGTGAGATACAGCTTACCGACGCTATGGCAAAATTTGCGCGCACAAAAGGAATATACGCTCTTGAATTCGAAGGCGACAGATTTGATATGGGCTCAAAGGCAGGATTTTTAAAGGCAAATATAACGAAGAGCCTTACTCATCCCGAAACCGCTGAAGAGCTAAAAAAATTCATCAAAGAGATAGCCTCAAGGCTTGACTGATACGTTATGGAAATAAGACGCTCACTGCCAAAGGACGCCCTCGAAATCGCGAGGGCAGAGGCCTTAATTTTCAGCGACCCTTGGAGCGAGGAGGACATCACCTCAACTATATCCACCGAGGGCTCTATGTGCTATACGGCGCTATCCGACGGTAATATCGTTGCATATTTAATAGGACGCCAAATTGCGCCCGAGGGCGAGATATACAGAATAGCCACCCTGCAAAGCCACAGGCGGCGCGGAATTGCGTACAGGCTTCTTGATTTTGCCGTAAGGTGTGAGAGGGAGCTGGGGCTTGAGAGTCTGTTTCTTGAAGTAAGGGAGCAGAACACTGCGGCAAGGGCTCTTTACTCCTCATACGGATTTAAGGAAATAGGCGTGAGGAAAAGCTACTACAAAAACCCAACCGACAACGCAATTATAATGATTTTATAAAAGGACTTTTAAATGAACATTTTAGCTCTGGAAAGCTCCTGCGACGAAACTGCCGCCGCAATAGTGGAGCGGTCGGATAACGGCTTTACTGTAAAATCGAATATAGTGGCCTCTCAGGTCGAAACCCACAGGCTTTACGGCGGCGTCGTTCCCGAAATAGCTAGCAGAGCGCATATAGAAGCGATTTCGGGAGTTACCTACGAAGCGCTGAAGGCGGCGAACTTAACCGTTAGCGATATAGACCTCGTAGCAGTTACTGCAAATCCGGGGCTTATTGGCGCGCTTCTTGTGGGGGTGAATTTCGCGAAGACTCTGGCGGCGGCAAACTCAATACCGCTCGTCGCAGTGGACCACATAAAAGGACATATTGATTCGGCTTATCTTTTAGAGGATAAAATCCCGGCCCCTCCCTTTATTGCTCTTGCCGCATCCGGCGGACACACAGCGATATATAAAATAAAAAGCTACACCGATTTTGAAATAATAGGCTCAACGCGCGACGACGCGATAGGAGAATCCTTTGACAAAATAGGAAGAATGATAGGAATACCGTATCCCGCAGGCAGAGGTTTTGACGAGCTTGCAACCGAGGGGTTCATTCTTGCAACGGGGGATAGGGATAATTTTTATAAAAAATATAAAAAAAGCGCTGCATATAAAGACCCGAATATGACGCTTCCCTCTCCTGCTATTTCGGGAGATTCGCTGGACTTCTCTTTTTCAGGCCTTAAAACAGCAGCAATTAATCTCCTTCACCGTTACGAGCAAAAGGGAGGGTGTGTGAACCGGGCGCTTTTTGCGGCGCGTTATACCTTCGAGGCAACCGAAGCGGTTGCGAAGAAAATATCTCTGGCTCTAGAAAGAAATCCCGATTGCGACCTTGTCATAGCGGGAGGTGTCGCCGCAAATTCGCATTTGAGGAGAAGGCTTCGAGAGGTGACCGAATCTCAAGGAAAACAGATATTCATCCCTCCGCTCTCGCTATGCGGAGACAACGCGGCTATGATAGCCGTCGCGGGATATTACGAATATTTAAACGGAAATCTTGCAGATTCCGCACTAAATGCAAGCGCTCTTGATTCTATATAGAAAGGCATTCATTAAATGAAAAGCATTGACAAAGTAAACGGAACCTTCGAAAAAAGATTGACGGTTATGCAAAAGCCAACCATTTCAACGGCTGTTATAAAAAGACTTCCAAGATATCACAGATACCTTGGAGAGCTTTTGCGCGAGGGTACTCTCAGAATATCCTCTGCCGAGCTTTCAAGGCTTATGAACGTCACCGCCTCTCAAATAAGGCAGGACCTCAACTGCTTTGGCGGATTCGGTCAACAGGGTTACGGATATAACGTAAAATACTTATACGGCAAAATAAGCGAGCTTCTCGGAGTGAACGAGGGCTTCCGCGCAGTTATTGTTGGCGCCGGAAATCTTGGAAAGGCTCTTGCCGCTACCCGAATGTTTGAGCGCCGCGGAGTTGACAGAGTTGCAATGTTTGACGTTGACCCCGATTTAATAGGAAAGGAAATCTGCGGTATTCCTGTTTATCATATAGACGAGCTCGGTGATTTCTGTAAAAGAGAGAAAATCAATATAGGCGTTCTTACATTACCAAAGGAGGCAGCGCACGATGTGTCGTGCGTGATGGTGGATTCAGGAGTAACGGGAATCTGGAATTTTGCAAATATGGAGCTTAAAATTTCGGCCCCCGGTGTCATTGTTGAAAATATACATCTCGGTGATTCTCTGATGAAGCTCTGCTACGAGCTTAAAACTGAAGCCGGGAAGGAAAAGAAAAAATGACACAATATAAAATCCTACCGCTAAGAGTTACGGATAAGGAAGCCTTTTTAGAGGCGTCCGCTGATGAGCTGCGTGTCCTTATAGCGCTTATTGAGCTTGACGGAATGGTGGAAAAAACCGAAGCTCTTTCAAAACTTGCAAAAATCTCTAAGGCGCGCGCCAGCTCGGCTCTCGTTTTTTGGCAGGAGGCGGGAGTTATACGCAACGCCGAGATAGCGCCAACTATTACCGAAGAGTTTGAAGAGCGTATAAGGTCCGGCGAAATACTCGAATCGGATTCAAAATCCGTTGCCCAAAGTATAAGAAGCGCGTCCCTCTCAGGTATGATAGCTGAATGCGCCTCGCTTATGAATCGCGCCGCTCTCAACACCTCCGAGGTAAAATCCATAACAGCGCTTTACGAGCAATACTCACTTTCAGAGGAATACATAGTAACGCTCGCAGCCTATCTTGCCGAGAACGGAAGACTGACGGTTACAAGGCTTGTCAACAAGGCGATAAAGCTCTCCGAACGCGAAATAGATACGACAAGAGCCCTTGAGGAATACATAGTTGAAAGGGAGAGCGAAAGCGAGGCTGAAAGAGAGTTTCGCAAGCTGTTTGGAATATACGGAAGGGCGCCGTCAAAGACCGAAAAGGAGTGCTTCAAAAAATGGAGCAAGGACTACGGATATTTCACCGATATAGTAGGCGAGGCTTACGATATAGCCGTCACTTCTGCTACGCGCGGACACTTAAAATACGCAGACAAGCTTCTTACAAGATGGTATGAATCGGGCTGCCGCACTCTTTCTGAATGCAAGGCGCGCTACGAGGCAGACGAGGCAGAGAAGAAGGATAAAAAAACCGCACAATCCGTCACAAAAAACGGCACACCAAAAAGGCAGGAGCAAAAGCGCTACGGAAATTTCGACCCCAAGGAAGCATTTTTGAAGGCGCTTGAGCGAAGCTACGGAAAAAAACAATAGGAGATTTATTATGTACGCTTATGAAAATTACCGTAAGGTTAAGGATGCAATAGAGGCGCGCAGAATAAAGGCAATAGCAGATGCGGATGCCCGGAATATGGAGGTTGCGGCCCTGTCTGACGATATACGCGTAATAGACGCCGAGATGCGCGGAGTGGGGCTTTTGCTGTTCAAAACGGCTTGCGAGAGCAAAGATATAAATGAAATCCGCAAAAGAAATCTTTTCCTCGGAGAACAGCGCCGCGCGGCTCTTATAAAGCTTGGACTCCCTGAAGATTATACAGAGGTGAAATATGCCTGCCCTCTATGCTCCGACTCGGGATTCGTTGAAACGAGAATGTGCAAGTGCTTCAGAGAAATGCTTATAACCGAGAATATAAAGTCTTCGGGAATGGGCAGTCTTATTGAAAGGCAAAGCTTCGATAATTTCGACCTTAATTTTTATAAGAACAATAAAGATGAATACGAGAGAATGAAAAGCAACCTTGAGGATGCAAGGCGCTTTGCCGAGCAGTTTGGAAAAGGTGTTAAAACGCTTATGCTTATGGGCCCGACAGGCACAGGCAAAACGCATATTTCAACCGCCATTGCAAAAACCGTTATAGAAAAAGGATATGAGGTGCTGTACGACAGCGCTCAGAATATAGTTTCAGCTTTTGAAGCCGATAGATTCAAAAGCGGATACGGTCCGTATGAGCCCAAGGCAGATAAGTATCTCGAATGCGACCTTCTGATAATTGATGACCTTGGAACTGAGTTTACAAACCAATTTACCGTATCCTGCTTATATAATCTTATAAACACCCGTCAGAACAAGGGCATTTCCACCCTAATATCAACGAATCTTGATTATAACGAGCTTACAGCAAAATATCAGGACAGAATTTTTTCCAGACTCGTGGGGTGCGATTCAAAGGTTTTGCTCTTTGTTGGAGCCGACCGGCGTTTGAATTAGAATTAAATAAAATCTCTTAATAAGCATATAATACTATAAAAAGCGGCTTGCATTTCGGCAAGCCGCTTAAATTTATGATTTTAATTAATCACGAAGGAGTCGTTTCGTATTCTCTTAATAGAGTCTGAAGCTCTCCTTGCTTCATATCCCTGAGTTCGGCGTAAGAATTATATATCTGCTCTCCGTACGCATAATTTTTGCTGGAAAGGAATGCGTGCCAAAGCACTTTGTCGATACCTGCCGCAGCGTGATCATCCTCAAAACGGAAACTAAGAGCATCCTCGAAGGTCTTATCGAATGCGGAACGAACGTTCGAACGAATGTACTGAAGCATCTCTACCGTACCCTTGGAGGAACCGTCAACAACCGTATACTGTAGATTGAAGTCATAGTACTCATTGAGTATTTCCGTAGAATGTGTAGACTGGTAGTTAAGGAATGCCGTACACTCAGCAAACTTTGCGGTGTTAGCCGCGATAGCGCCTGAACGTCCTATACTGTGTATCGTCGTCAGATAGTTTTCGGGGTCGTCTTCTGCAACCTCGTGGTAAAGCGGAACCGGAACGACACCGAATCCGTCAACACCCTTGAGCTTCTGGTATTCATCGTACTCAAGAGCACCTATAAGCATTATATCGCCGAAGAGAACCTTGCTCTCGCAAAATCTCTTACGAATAGCCGTAAGGTGTTTATTACCATGAGCAGTAAGCTCAGCCTGAGAAGACGCTACGTAAACGCCGGGGGATTCAACGAGAGTCTTTATACTTTTGAAGAGCTCGGTGAGCTGCGGACTTTCCGCAGGATATTCATAAACATACTTGCCATCGTCACCAAGAGTTTTGTTGATAACGACTATACTTGTCGAATAAAGCACACCGCTAGCTGCAAGACCGCCCGCGGAGATTGCAAGACCAAGCCTATCGTTGATGCTCGTAGCACCCGTACTTCCTCCGCCGGACTCATAAATCGCATCACTGTACTCTGCAACCTTTGTGTAAGTCCATTTCTTGTCCTTGACCTCAAGATAGAAGTCCTCGATAGTGAACTCGCCGTCGCCGTCAAGGTCAGTCGTTATATCCTCACCAACAGACTCAAGGAGCGCCTTGTTAACGGGGATGATAAAGAACGCGCGAATGAGGTCTGTAAAATAGTCAGAAGCAAGCACGTACATCTTATCAGGGTTAAGAGTTGTCGAGCACATATAGTCGTACATGTATCCCTTGTTATCCACAAGCTCGTCGTAATCCTCATCAAGGAAGGAGAAGAAGTTAGCTCCACCGTAGTTGTGAAGAGTAGATCTGAGGTTTGAAAATGCTCCCTTGATAGATGCTGCTACTATATCGTGTGTAAAGTTGCAGTACATATCCGGAACTGTTCCGACAGCGCCGGAAACCGCATTCGAATACATTAATTCAATAGTCTGTTTGTGTCCATAGTTTCCCACGTCATCCCAGTACTGATATCTTACAGCGACATTGGTGGATTCAAGCGCCTTGGTATTTCTCTCAAGCACCATCGCGTCAATAGCCTGGTCCTTGGGTCCGTATTCTGCAAGATCTGAAGCATTATTAATGTCTGCACCGCCGGCAAGATATCTTCCGCATCCGGATGGAAGCTCCTTAGAGTTAGAGTTGTGAGTCATTTGGAAAATGAGTGTAACCGGCTCGCTGTCTGCCCAAGGATAAGAAATGACTTCCTCTTCCTCATTATTATTCATAACCCTTTGGCATCCGTCGCACTTGCCGTCTTCATTCTCGTCCTTGTGCTTATGAAGACCCGTTACAGACTCATCACAAAAGTCACATTTTCTGTCGTTGTTTTCATCAACGTGCTCGCATTCCCCGCAAGAAGCAAAGACAGCGCACATACCGACAAGCATGATAACCGCAAGAATCAAGCATAGAATTCTTTTTTTCATGTTTTTCTCCTTTTTAAATTTTTACCGTAATTGTGTGATCCCGTAAGCGCGATTTAATCGGGATCAAAAGCTTTGCGTTACCCTTCTGTGCAGCGCTCGCCTCTCGCCAAGGCGAGCCGGGGGGTACACTGCAAACATTTCGCTATAGTGAAAAGCATAATCACTCCACTTTATCGTGATTTATCATAACACAAATTTCAAAACAAGTCAAGATAATTAGATAATACCGACTAACTTTCTACTTTTTAAACAATATATTTATTAATAATTTGTATATTGTGACCATTGTATATTGCCTCTCTATATCTTCTCAGCTTTGGAAATGACATCGTCAGGAAGAAAATCAGGAAGCCATCAGACATAAATTCGCGCTCACCCAAAAAGCAACCGGAAAAGAGGTATTGCTTTTTCAAAGAATTTGTTGTATACTTGTCTTGCGTATAAAACGCAATCCCGTCATTATTTTAACGGCTCTCAAAGGAGTAAAAAAATGCTTCAAAATCTTCACACGCACACCGCCTTCTGCGACGGTAAAGATACGCCGGAGGAAATTATAAAGCTCGCTATTTCAAGGGGCTTCGATTCCTTGGGCTTTTCCTCTCACGCGCCGACTGTGTTGAATGACGACTGTGAGATTTCGGACCTTGCCGGCTATATTTCGAGCATTCGTGAATTAAAGAAGCGTTATTCTGATAAAATCAAGCTATTTGTCGGCATTGAGCTTGACTGCTACTCAAACGGGCTCGTTAATCCTTCGGATTTTGATTACAGCATAAGCTCCGCGCATTATTCAATCCTAAAAAACGGCAGAGTAATAAGCTACGACTACTCAGCAGAAAGGACAAAAAGACATATCGACGAGGATTTTTTAGGTGACGGCTTAGCCTATGCGCGCTCCTACTATGAATCCGTTTCCGCGCTTGAGCCAAAAACCGAATTCAGCTTTGTCGGTCATTTTGATTTAGTTTCAAAATTTTCGGATATACACCCCGATTTTTTTGACACGGAGTCCCCTTTATACCGCTCTTATGCACTGGAGGCGCTAAACGCGCTGTCCAAAAAATTTGACTTTTTTGAGCTAAATACCGGCGCTGTTGCAAGAGCTCTTAAGCACACCCCCTACCCCGCACCGTTCATCCTTGAACAAATACGGGCACTTGGTGCTAAGCTTATACTCACATCCGACTGTCACGAAAAGGAATTTCTTGATTCGAATTTCAAACAAGCGCGCGAATACGCTCGCTCACACGGCTTCGGTGAGATTTATTTTCTTACCGACACCGGATTTGTCGGAGAAAAGATATAAACAAAAAACGTGCCGAAGGCATATAGCGGTATCGCAATGCCTTCGGCTTTTTTATAAAAAGTCAAACAGAACCTGTCTTTTCTCTTCGATAATTAATAAGTATTATACCTGTGCAAACCAGGATGAGAGTAAGTATAAGATTAACGTAGGAAACATTACTGTCCTCAGTCAGAATAA
Organism: Eubacteriales bacterium; assembly: GCA_045656445.1. GTDB lineage: Bacteria > Bacillota > Clostridia > Oscillospirales > CAG-272 > UBA1740. Next base: position 22,754 of record JAZORD010000010.1, read on the forward strand.
GCTCGGAAAGTAATACTCCGAACACAGGTGTCATAAAGCTGTATACCGTAACCTTTGACACTGGATTGTGCTTTAGAAGTATTCCCCACAGTGAATATGCAACAGCAGAAAGCACCGCAAGATATATAATCACACCCAGGGCAGCAAAAGAATCAAACCTCACTTTTCCGCCAAATGCGAATCCTATACCTATCATAACAAGCCCCCCGGCAATAAACTGATACCCGCTTATTACTACCGGATCTTCGTGCTTTGAAAACTTTTTAGTAAGCGCTGAGGACGCCGCAGAGGCTATAGCTGAAAATAGAACGAAAGCGTCGCCAAAAAAATTCATATTAAAGTCAAGACCGTTTAGGTTTACAATTATAATTCCCGAAAATCCCAAAATACAGGCTATTATTTTTTTAAGTGTCAGTTTCTCTTGCTTTAGTATAAGCGCAGATATCAAAAGAGCAAAAAAAGCGGTCGAGCCGCTGAGCACGGTTCCCTTCACGCCGCTGGTATTTGCAAGACCTACATAGAAAAATATGTACTGCAGCACCGTCTGAAAAAGACAAACCAAAGTTATCCTACCGAAATTTTCCGGTTTTGGAATAAGCAGTTTGCGTCTTGCGATGCTGTATATTAACACGGTTATAAAGCCTGCTAACAAAAATCTTATGCCAGCAAAAAGAATTGTTGATGCAGTATCCTTTTCGGGAAGAATAAGCTCATACCCCATTTTTATAAACGGTGTCGCACTTCCCCACAGAGCACAGCACAGCAAGGCAAAGCAGGCAACGACTAGGGGGCTGACAAAAAAGGTGTTAATTTTGTTTTCCATAAAAAATCCTTATCTGTTTTTCCGTAAGATTCTACCATAATTTTTAAAAAATATCAAGTCTCTTGACATAAAAAGTTTTATATGATAAAATGATAGGTGAAATTTATGCATTTTGTCGATTTCGGCAGAAAGGGTTTTATGAAGGTTTTAATAATAATCCCCGCCTATAACGAGCAGGATAATATAGAACGCGTTGTGGACAACCTTATCGAGAATTATCCCGAGTACGATTATCTGGTTGTAAACGACTGTTCCAAGGATGAAACTGAAACCATACTGAAAAGCCGGGGGTATCGTTATATTTCATTACCGACCAACCTTGGAATAGGAGGGGCAGTTCAAAGCGGTTATCTTTACGCGGTGCAAAACGACTATGACATAGCTATACAAATTGACGGCGACGGGCAGCACAACCCTGCTTACATTGAAAAACTGATTGAGCCTATTATAAACGGCGAAGCTGATATGACTATCGGCTCACGTTTTATTGATAAAGAGGGATTCCAAACTTCTTTTCTACGCAGACTTGGTATAAACATAATCCGCGTAATTATAAAGCTTTGCTGCGGAACGAAGGCAACTGACACGACGAGCGGATTCCGCGCGACCTCTAAGGAGCTTACAAAATTTTTCTCTACGGAATATGCTCAGGACTATCCCGAGCCCGAGGCTATCGTTGCCGCATCCCTTAACGGATATCGAGTAAAGGACGTTGCCGTCAAAATGAGCGAACGAGAAGGTGGCGTTTCTTCAATCAATACCGTGCGTTCCCTTTATTATATGCTTAAGGTGTCGCTCGCTCTTATAATATTGCGAATCGGAAAAAGAAGAAAGAAGGTGAAGAAATAATGGATTTAAAGCTTCAGATATTCTTTATTTGCTTTGCGCTCTTTTTCCTCTTTATAATTCTTTACTATCTTGTACGCAAAAAGCTTAATCTAAGATACACGCTTGTGTGGCTTATCACGGTTACGGTGCTTTTGGTTTTGGCTATCTTCCCTGTAATTGTTGAAAAGGTCGGCAGCTTAATCGGCATTGTTTCTCCCGTAAACACAGTCTTTTTGTTCTCAACGCTGTTTATGTTGATAATAATTTTGACCTTAACAGGCATTGTCTCGCATATGAATACAAGAGTTTATAAGTTGACACAAACCCAAGCTCTTCTTGAAAAAAGAGTCAGAGAGCTTGAGTCCCGAGAATCCCAAGAAAAAAACAAAGCTGAGTAATAAAATCGACACGGATATGACCGTGTCGATTTTTAAGGCGTATAGATATACAAATTTTAAAGGTCTTAGAATTTAATGGAAAACATAGCAACTGAAAACAAAATGGGGTGGATGAAAATCCCCCGCCTTCTCTTTTCAATATCCGTTCCAATCATTATTTCAATGCTTGTTCAGGCTCTTTACAACATCGTTGACTCCATATTCGTTGCTCAATACGACAACGTGGCAGGTACGGGAGCGCTGACGCTTGCATTTCCGATACAGAACCTGATGATAGCTCTCTCGGTTGGACTTGCGGTTGGAACAAACGCCATACTTTCCCGCTCACTAGGTCAGAAAAACAGCGAGAAAGCGAATCTTGTCGCAGGTCAAGGCTTTTTCCTTACTCTTTGCGGCTATCTTTTGTTCCTTCTTTTTGGTCTTTTTCTTACCGAGCCATTTGTGGCTCTCCAAAAGGAAGCCGGCACCGACGTATATAAATACAGCATCGAATATATCTCAATAATATCCGTCGGCTCAATAGGAGTATTTATACAGGTTATAACCGAGCGGCTGCTTCAAGCTACCGGAAAATCAATTTACAGTATGATAATTCAGCTTTCCGGAGCCGTAATCAACATAATACTCGACCCTATTTTGATTTTCGGTCTACTAGGACTTCCAAGAATGGGCGTTGCCGGCGCGGCAATAGCTACGGTAATCGGACAGCTCGTAGCGGCAATAATAGGTATATTCCTCAATTTGAAATTTAATCCCGAAATTAAAATACGGTTAAAAAATTTCATTCCTAAACCAAAGGTTCTTAAAGAAATGTTATCAATAGGCATCCCGTCTGTATTGATGCAAGCAATAGGCTCTGTTATGACCTTTTCGATGAATAACATCCTCGGCAAATTCAGTCAGGAGGCTGAAAACGTCTTCGGTATATATTTCAAGCTGCAAAGCTTCATTTTTATGCCGGTCTTCGGTCTTAATAACGGAATGGTTCCTATTATATCTTATAATTACGGAGCGCAAAAGAAAGAGCGTATATACGCTACGATGAAGCTCGCCGCCATAACGGCAGTTTCTTATATGCTCCTTGGTCTTCTCGCCTTTCAACTCTTCCCGGGCACGCTTCTCGGTATGTTCAATGCCTCGGAGAAGATGTTAGCAATAGGAAAAACCGCACTCAGAACAATCAGCCTGAGTTTCGTTATGGCGGGCATATCAATAGTCAGTATTTCTACCTGCCAAGCTCTCGGAAAAAGCATTTACAGTCTGATAGTCAGCATTGCAAGACAGCTGGTTGTGCTTATTCCCACAGCATTTTTGCTCTCACTTTCAGGCGAGGTAAACCTCGTATGGATGGCTTTTCCGATTGCCGAGGTAGTAGGATGTACACTGTGCGTGATTTTCGTAACACGGGTATTAAAAAGAGCCTTTTCTGAAAAGAAAACGAGCGAAGTCTAAAAACTAAATCTATATAAGAACCGCCTCGGTTGCCCGAGGCGGGTCTCTTTATTTAAGATTAAACGTTGTAGAACTCAACGAACTTCTTAAGTCTTTCGTACTTAGCCTTAGCAGCAGCCTCTGCCTCTGCGAAGAGCTTCTCAGCTCTCTCAGGGAATGCCTGTGCAAGACGAGTATAACGAGCCTCTCCTCCAATAAACGCCTGATAATCACCGGTCGGCTCCTTAGAGTCAAGCGAGAAGGGATTCTTGCCTTCTGCGATAAGCGCAGGGTTGTATCTGAACATCTGCCAGTAGCCTGCCTCAACAGCCTTCTTCATCTCAGCCTGGCAATTAGCCATACCGCCCTTGATGGAGTGCATCTCACAAGGAGCGTAACCAATGATAAGAGAAGGTCCGGGATATGCTTCAGCCTCAGCAATCGCCTTGAGGGTCTGATTCATATCTGCGCCCATTGCAATCTGTGCAACGTATACATATCCGTAGGACATAGCAATTTCAGCAAGGTTCTTCTTGCCTATTGCCTTACCTGCAGCAGCGAACTGAGCAACCTGACCGATATTGGAAGCCTTGGAAGCCTGTCCGCCGGTGTTAGAGTAAACCTCGGTATCAAATACCATAACGTTTACGTCTTCGCCGGAAGCAAGAACGTGGTCAAGACCGCCGAATCCGATATCGTAAGCCCAACCGTCACCACCGAAGATCCAAACAGCCTTCTTGGAAAGGAACTGCTTTTCAGCAAGAATAGCGGGAGCTGCGGGGCATCCTGCCTTTGCGGCTGCCTCAAGCTCGCTAACAAGAGCTTTGGTAGCAGCCTCGTTCTTAGAGCCGTTATCCTTGGTTGCGAGATATTCAGCAGCTGCTGCCTTGAAGGAATCGGAAGCCTTATCTGACTTAGCCATTTCCTCTACCTTAGAGATAAGTCTTTCACGGATTGCGTTCTGACCTATAAGCATACCAAGACCGTGCTCTGCATTATCCTCGAAGAGCGAGTTGCCCCATGCAGGTCCTCTGCCTGTAGCATTATTTACAGTGTAAGGAGTTGCAGGTGCGGAGCCGCCCCAGATAGAAGAACAACCGGTAGCGTTGGATATATACATTCTCTCGCCGAAGAGCTGAGTGATAAGACGAGCATAAGAGGTCTCTGCACATCCTGCGCAAGAGCCCGAATACTCAAGGAGGGGCTGCTTGAACTGGCTGCCCTTAACGGTTACGTTAATAAGCTCGGGCTTCTCGGAAACCTTAGTAACAGCGTAGTCGTAAGCCGGCTGCTGATCGAGCTGAGTAGCGATAGGCTTCATTTCGATAGCAGTGCCAAGCTTAGCATTGTTATTTACAGGACAAGCCTTAACGCATAGCGTACAACCCATACAGTCGAGCGGGCTTACAGCCATAGTGAACTTGTAGTTGGTCTTAACAACAGGCTTAGCTGCAAACTTGGTAACAGCAGGAGCTGCTGCTGCCTCTTCTTCGGTCATAGCGAAGGGACGGATACAAGCGTGAGGACATACAAAAGCACAGTTGTTACACTGGATACAGTGCTCGGGGTTCCACTGAGGAACGGTAACTGCAACGCCGCGCTTCTCGTAAGCCGCAGAGCCCTGAGGGAACGTACCGTCAACATACTTAGCGAATGCAGAAACGGTAAGAGAGTCACCCTTCATAGCACCAACGGGAACAACTATATCGTTTACGAAATCAACAAGGTCAGCTCTGTTGCCGGAAACCTTAGCCGCAGGAGCAGTAGTGCCTGCATTTGCCCATTCAGCAGGAGCGTCAACCAAGGTAAGAGCATCCTTACCTGCATCGATTGCGGCATAGTTAAGGTCAACTATTGCCTGTCCCTTCTTAATGTAGGACTTGTATGCAGCCTTCTTCATGTAATCGATAGCATCCTCAGCGGGAAGAATCTTTGCAAGAGTGAAGAAAGCGGACTGAAGAACGGTGTTCTTAACCTTTGCGTTACCGATATCAATTGCTATCTTGGTAGCGTTAATGGTGTAGAACTTAACATTGTTGTTTGCGATATAACTCTTAACCGATGCGGGAAGGTGAGCGCTAAGCTCCTCAGCATTCCAGGGGCAGTCAAGAAGGAATGTTCCGCCGGGCTTAACATCGCTTATCATATCATACTTGTTGAGGTATGCGTTGTTATGACAAGCAACGAAGTCAGCCTTATTGATATAATAGGAAGACTTGATGGGGGAATCACCGAAACGAAGGTGAGAAATGGTGATACCGGAGGTCTTCTTAGAGTCATACTGGAAGTATGCCTGAATGAACTTATCAGTGTGGTCACCGATAATCTTAATGGAGTTCTTGTTAGCACCAACGGTACCGTCTCCGCCAAGACCCCAGAACTTGCACTGAATCATATCTTGGGGAGCAGTGTCGGGAGCGGGCTTCTCATCAAGAGAGTGACCGGTAAGGTCGTCAACGATACCAATGGTAAAGTGATTCTTAGGAGCCTTTGCTGCAAGGTTTTCAAAGATTGCGAAGATAGAAGCGGGTGTGGTATCCTTAGAACCAAGACCGTATCTACCGCCAACAACCTTAATACCGGTTCTGCCAACCTCAGCAAGCGCTGCGATAGCGTCAAGGTAAAGGGGCTCGCCAAGAGAGCCGGGCTCTTTGGTTCTGTCAAGAATAGCAACAGCCTTTGCGGTTGCGGGAATTGCTTCTGCAAACTTCTCTGCAACGAAGGGTCTGTAAAGTCTTACCTTAACAAGACCAACCTTCTCGCCCTTTGCAAGAAGATAATCAATAACCTCCTCTGCAACGTCGCAGATGGAGCCCATAGCAACCATTACGCGCTCAGCATCGGGAGCACCGTAGTAGTTGAAGAGCTTGTAATTTGTACCGAGCTTCTCGTTAACCTTGCCCATATACTCCTCAACGATTGCAGGGAATGCATCGTAATGAGGGTTACAAGCCTCTCTGTGCTGGAAGAAGATATCACCGTTCTCAGCAGAGCCGCGAAGAGCGGGGGTTTCGGGGTTAAGAGCGCGGTTACGGAATGACTGAACTGCATCCCAGTCAACCATTTCTGCGAGGTCTTTATAATCCCAAGCAGCAACCTTCTGAATCTCGTGAGAGGTACGGAAGCCGTCAAAGAAGTTAAGAACGGGAACTCTGCCCTTTATGGTAGCAAGGTGAGCAACTGCGCCAAGGTCCATAACCTCCTGAGCATTCGTCTCAGCCATCATTGCGAAACCGGTCTGACGGCAAGCATAAACGTCGGAGTGATCGCCGAAAATGTTAAGAGCGTGAGAAGCTACGCATCTTGCGGAAACGTGAATAACGCAAGGAAGAAGCTCACCTGCAATCTTGTACATGTTGGGGATCATGAGAAGAAGACCCTGAGATGCGGTGTAGGTGGTGGTGAGTGCGCCGGCTGCAAGAGATCCGTGAACGGCACCTGCTGCGCCTGCCTCGGACTGCATTTCAACAACTTTTACGTTTGTGCCAACCACGTTTTTAGCGGGCTCGCCAAAAATGTTCTTGTTGGAAGCAGACCAAGTATCTGTTACCTCAGCCATGTTGGATGAGGGTGTGATGGGGTAGATGGCAGCAACTTCGGTAAACGCGTAAGAAACGTGAGCCGCAGATGTGTTACCATCCATAGAGATTTTCTTTCTCTCTATCATGTTTGTGTCCTCCATATGTTTGATATATAAAATAATAATTATTTTATCTCCAATAAAGTATTATAGCACAAATTCGTCAAAAAGTAAAGACTTTTTCAAAAAAGTAAAAAAACATTTATGTTTTTATCCTAATTCCCCTCTTGACCACCGAAAAGAGTAGAAATCGCACTCTTATATTCACCGTAGCCAAAGGCTAAATTCAAAGCCGAAATAAGAGAATTTGCGCTCATATCTCCGGGCAAGCCAAAATGCTCTGCCAAAATTCTTCTTTTCTCCCAAGCGCCGTCAGCGCCCGTGAGTCCGTCGGCAAAAAAATCCGTTTTCGTTACCGTCTTTTTGTCATAATCTGTGCTGTTTTCTTTACACGCCTCGCCCTCTATAAAAGGCGCAAGCGTTTTTTCAAGCACTTCCCTATTCATACCTTCCACACCGAGAAGCCCGGATTTTGAGAAAGATTTCTTCCTTGTTTCCTTTCCCTTAACTTTCGGTATATAAAGGTGGAAAATCTTTTCTTTCGGTAAAATTCCCGACAAAAAAGCGCGTATCTGTCTGCCGCCCGCGTCGGAATCGGTAAGAAGTATCACTCCTCCGCGCTCTGATATTTTCTTTACGAGCGCCTGTTTTTCCTTTGAGTTGAATATCCCAAATCCGTCGGTAGTTATTATTTTTGCGTCAAACATAGACGAAATGGTGCTTTTATCATACCGTCCCTCTACTATAATCGGCAATTTTACTCTCTTTTTCTCATTCACCGCTTTTTCCAGCCTTTGCCTTGATATTATGTTGACATAAGTTTGAAAGAGGACACGCTTCGCACCTTGGAGAGCGGGCTGCGCAAATTTCTCTGCCAAACAAAACTATCCTGTGGCAAAAATCCGAGCCCTCTTTTTCCTCTATCAGCGCTTTAAGTATTTGCTCGATTTTTTCGGGATTCTTTTCACTTTCCGGATACATCCCAAGCCTTCCGCAAATTCTTATGCAATGCGTGTCACAAACAACAGCCGGTTTATTAAACACGTCACCAAGCAAAAGGTTGGCAATTTTTCGCCCTACGCCGTCAAACAAAAGCAGCTCTTCCATAGTATCGGGCAATACACCGCCGTATTTTTCGACAAGCAGTTTTGACGCGTTCTTTATGTTTGCCGCCTTCACCTTGTAAATTCCGCACGGTTTTACTATATCCTCTATCTCTTCAAGGTCTGCGCCAGCCAACGCCTCGGCAGTGGGAAATTTTTTAAAAAGCTCCTTTGAAACGATATTTACCCTGGCATCTGTGCATTGTGCCGAAAGCCTGCCCATTACGAGCAACCGCCACGGGTCGCCCTCATATTCGAGAGCGCATATGGCATCGGGATAAATCTCCTTCAGACGCTCAACGATTTCCGCCATCCTTTTTTTCTTTTCGCTTTTATTCATTCGTGGTTGCCTTTTCTATAAGTTCCTTCGTGAGCTTAAGCCCGAGACCTACAATAGCGTCAAACTCGCCGCTATATGACTCAACAAATTTTCTGCCGATGCCTTGAATGGCATATGCCCCCGCTTTATCCATCGGCTCTCCGGTTTTTACATATTCGAGAGCTTCGCTCCTGCCAAAAGAGCGAAACGTTACGTAAGCCGTATCGACGCCGCTGAATACCTTGCCGTGATAATGCACCGCCACCCCTGTGTGAACTCTGTGTGTTCTGCCGGAAAGCCCGAGAAGTATTCTTACCGCATCATCCTCATCGACAGGCTTGCCAAGCGGAATACCGTCCATCTCTACAAGGGTGTCCGAGGAAATGACAAGAGCTTCCGAATCAAGACGCGGCACAACTGCCTCCCCTTTTCTTATCGCAAGAATTTCAACGCCCTTTTTAGGATGAATACCCTCATCAAGCCTCTCATCTGCATCAGAAGTAATTATATCAAACTTATCTATTATTCTCAAAAGAATTTCCTTGCGCCTCGGTGAGCGCGAGGCTAATACTACCTTCATAATTCACCTTATTCCAGCGCGCTGCAAAGTGCGCGCTCAACCTCTAAATAGGTTTGTGCTTTATTGATTTCTGCTCTTATCTGCGCCGCGCCTCTGAAAGATCGGAGGTAAAGCGCTATTTGCTTTCGAGCTTCTCTTACCGCTACCGCCTCTCCCTTTTCTTCTATTGCAAGTGAAAGCTGAAAAAGCGCAGCTTCCACGCGTTCGGAGAGCGTCGGCAAAACGTACTCCTTGCCGGATGCCGCCGCGACAATCTCTGAAAAAACAAACGGGTTTCCAATAGCCGCCCTTCCAACCATCACACCGTCAGCCCCGGTTTCCGAAAGAACTCTCAAGGCGTCATCTCCAGAGCAAACGTCCCCGTTTGCAACAACGGGTATCTGTACACTTTTCTTTACATCTTTAACAACCGCCATGTCCGCTTTTCCGGCATACATTTCCGCGCGGGTGCGTCCGTGCACCGCAATAAGAGAAGCTCCCCCGGCTTCGGCTGCAAGCGCGCAATCTACCGCGTTCTTTGAATCGGAATCAACTCCTGCGCGGAGCTTAACCGTGCAAGGAATATCTATCGCCGATGACACCGCTCTTACGATTTTGTATATCAAATCGGGTTTTTTCATAAGCGCCGAGCCCTCGCCGTTTGAAAAAATCTTATGCACGGGGCATCCCATATTTATATCAATTGCTACGGGCAACGCTCCCCCGTCCTCACCGCGCGAAAGAATTTCTGCCGCCCTCGCCATAATATCCGGCTCAGACCCAAATATCTGAACGGCAACGGGCCCCTCATCATAACCGATTTTGGCTAGAGCGTGAGTTTTTTTATCCAAAAAGCAAACCGCCTTTGCGCTAACCATCTCCGTAACCGAATACTCCGCGCCGTATTTATAACATATCCGACGCATTGCCATATCGGTATATCCCGCCATAGGTGCCAGCATCAAGCCGTGTTTCAACTCGGTATTTCCTATCTTCATAACGCCTCTTAAAATTGCTTTTAATTTATTGTAACATAAAAGAGCTGCAAATTCAAGTTATTGTTGACAAAAGCAGGCGTCTGTGTTAAAATCAACAAAAAGGAGATTGTTGCTATGAAAAACGAAAACCTGTTCAGATTTCCGGGATTTTTGGCTAAGGCATGTACGCTTAGCTATGACGACGGCGAATTGCACGACGAGCGCCTTATTGAAATAATGCGTAAATACGGTCTTAAGGGCACTTTCAACCTCAATTCTCGCAATATTAAGAGCGGCTCTCCATATCATTTGGGAGCAGAAAAGATAAAAGAACTTTTCGGCAGTGACACCGAGATAGCGCTTCACGGATTTGAACACCTTTCTCTCGCAAAGGTGACGCCGCCCCTCGCTGTTCGCGACGTTATCGCGGATAAAGAATACTTGGAAGAGTCCTTCGCGGGAGTTATACGGGGTATGGCGTATGCAGGCGGCTCACTTAACGACGAGGTTGTCGACATTTTACGCCTTTGCGACGTGGCATACTCAAGAACCACACTCTCAACAGAAGCGTTTGATTTACCGGAGGATTGGCTAAGACTTAATCCGACCTGTCATCACAAAAACCCCAAGCTATTTGAGCTTGTTGACAAATTTCTCGAAACAGAAACTCATTACCGACGCATAAAGCCTAAGCTATTTTACCTTTGGGGACATAGCTTTGAATTCGCAAGAGATAACAACTGGGACGTGATAGAAAAATTCGGTGAAATTATGACAAAGCGCGATGACGTATGGCACGCAACCAATATGGAAATATACAATTACGTCGAGGCATTTGGTATGCTCCGTTTTTCTGCTGCTCTTACTTACGTTGAAAACCCGACCGCAACCGACGTTTATCTGTCAGTTATGGGAAATCAGATAATAGCAAAGGCAGCAACAACCACAAAAATACGATGATTACATATATAAATAGAGCGCCCTGCGTCTGTTCTCCGCTAAGGATAACAAGCGCGGGGCGCTCTGTTTTTTACACGGCGACTTTTTCTTTAACAAGAGCCGAGCTGTACGCCTTATATTTGGTAACTCCAGGCACGGTTTCTCCGTCAATTTGAAGAGCCACGGGTCTATCAAACTCAACCTCAATAGACTTACCTTCAAAGAGCTTGAAGATATCGGTGTGCGTCACGTGCTTTCCCTTAAATATTTTAGGAAAAACCGTAAGAAGCTTGAGCCTTGATTTTGCATGAACAACAACCATTGAAAGATTTCTGTTTTCGTTAAGCCTGTCCTGCGATGGCGTTATCATCATACCGCCGCCGAAATACCTGCCATTCATAGTAGGCACCATCCACACGTTTCTCCACTCGCTTGTCACGCCGTCTATTTTCACTCTTGCATTCACTGTTTTAAATTTACACAAAAGTCCCTTTAACGCTATCGTAGTATAATTCGGAGCCTTTCCGGTTTTTTCTCTGTATTTGTCTCCCTCCTCACAGCACCAACCGTCAATTCCGTAACCAATTCCGTTCATAAACTTATAGCTTTTGCCCCTTACCTCTATTACCGGTAGCGACCTTATGTAATCGTTAATCACAACTACACCGTCCGTATCAACACCGGCAATGTCGTTGATGAAGTCGTTCCCCGTGCCGCCCGCGTAGCAATAAATCGGAAAAGGATATTCCTTATCATCTATTGAGTTTACGAATCTGTTCAGCGTTCCGTCGCCTCCAACTATAACGAGTCTGTCATTCACTCCCAACGCCTCGACAAATCCCCGCTTGTCATCGACGGTTACAGCGTCGGTAAGCGATATTTCTTCTCCCTTGAAAAATTCGAGCATTTTTGCCTTTATTTTCTCGACGCTGTAATGCGCCCCGGCAAAAGTATTATAAAGCACGTAAACCATAACTACTCCATCAAATCAAATTGTTTTTCAGAAAATTTATAACGTTAAGTCCTGCTATTCTCTCGGCAGTTTTTTGTCCGTATTTTATATTGATTAGTTCCACAACCCTGTCGTGTATGCTTTGACTTTCGTCTATTTCGCGGGGATAATTACCGTTTACCCCGTCTATATCAAATCCAAAGCCTATGTTTTCATCGCTTCCGAAAAGGTCAAGGGCGTAATCAATATGACGAAAAATATCCGTAACGTCCGCCACCCCGCCTTCGTTTAAAAACGGAGGATAAAGATTTATGCCGATAACTCCGCCGCGGGAGGCTATTCGTCTTGCCATATCGCGCGTAAGATTTCTTTTTGAAGAGCATACCTCTCTATAATTTGAGTGGGTGGCAATATGTGGCTGTCCCGATATCTCAAAGACCTCGTAGAATGCCCTATCCGAAAGATGAGATGTGTCAAGAATTATTCCGAGCTCAGCGCATCGCAAAACCATTTTTCTTCCCTCTTCGGTAAGCCCCGTGTCATACGCATCCCACGCGCCACAGGAAAGCTCGTTTGTGTCCCACGCCATACCAAACACACGCATCCCGCCTCTTACAAGGACGTCAAGCTCCGGCGAATCCGTAAATAGTCCCGCCCCACCCTCAACGGTAAACATTGCAGCGCACCTTGAGTTCTCGGTAGCAAAACACAAATCTCCTTTCGAATCCACGTTTACGAATCCAAGCCGCGCGCATTCGAAAAGATATGTATTGTAAGCTGCCATCAGCTTTTTTCTTCTAATCTCACAGGATTCGCTTCCCTTCGGTGAAAAATGAGCGAAGAACTGCAGCTGAGGACTTTTATTTGAAAGATTGTATAAATTGCTAAGACCGCCTCCCACCGAAACTCGTGAAAGGCTGTCGCAATGCATATCGGATATATACATATAATCTCTGCTTTCAATATTAATTTAAATTATACACTATTTAGGGGTCTTTGTCAATTATTTTGTCGTTTCATGCAAAAGACTTGACTTTTTCAAATTGTTGGATTATAATGTTGTGCAAGAGTAAAAGGCTTTGATCGGAAGGAGTACTGTGAGAGGACGACCTTAAGAGAGCGAACGGTTGGTGAAAGTTCGCGGCGTTATCACAGGAAGCAGTCCGTGAGCCTCGGAGAGAACCTAAACGGCTAAATTCCGACGGGTGCGCCCGTTAAAGCGCGGAGTCTTTCTTTTAATATAGACTTGCTAAGGAGCGTTCCGCGAGGCACGCTTGAATTACGGTGGTATCACGAAATTATATTCGTCCGTGGCATAGGAGTATGCTCACGGGCTTTTTTATTTGGAGGAAATATGAATACTAAAATTTTGAAGCTGCTTGAAAAAAACGCTAGAATGAAGACATCAGACATTGCGACAATAGCCGGTCTTAGCGAAGAGGAGGTTCGTCGCGAGATTTCCGAGATGGAAAATGCCGGTATTATACGCGGCTATAAGGGCGTCATAGACTGGGAAAAAGTCAATGCAGGTACTGTCAGTGCCATAATTGAGCTTAAGGTTACACCTAAGGCAGGACTTGGCTTTGAGGAGGTTGCAGAAAGGATAGCAAAATATCCCTCTGTCGAATCCGTATCACTTATGTCGGGCGCATGCGACCTTACCGTCGTGGTCACGGGAAAAACCTTCCAAGAGGTCTCCTTTTTCGTAGCAAAGGAGCTTGCGGTTATAGACTCCGTGACATCTACCGCAACTCAGTTTATAATGCGTAGGTATAAGGAGTTTGGCGTTGAGCTTACGAATAACGAGGTCGATGAAAGGAACAAAATATCGTTATGATAGACTACTCAAAAATTCTGTCGGACACGGTAGTTTCAATAAAACCCTCAGGTATACGCAAATTTTTTGATATTGCAAACACTATGGAGGGCGTTATTTCTCTTGGCGTCGGAGAGCCGGATTTCAGAACTCCGTGGCAGATAAGAAATGCCGGTATACGCACTCTTGAAAAAGGGAAAACTCGATATACCTCTAACAGAGGTCTTGAAGAGTTCAGAGAAGAGCTTTCTCGCTACGTCGCGAGAAAATATAATGTCAATTACTGTCCAAAATCCGAGATTCTCATTACAGTTGGCGGAAGCGAAGCAATTGATGCGGCAATACGCGCCGTTGTAAACCCCGGTGACGAGATAATCATCCCTCAACCGAGCTACGTTTGCTATGAGCCTATGACAAAACTTGCGGGCGGCGTTCCGATAATAATTAATACGAAAGCGGAGAACGATTTTAAAATAACCCCCGAAGAGCTTATAGAAAAAATTACGCCAAAAACCAAGGCTCTTATTTTGCCATACCCGTGCAACCCTACCGGAGCAATAATGGAAAAAGAAGACCTTGAGAAAATCGCAAATGTGCTTCGGGGAAAAAACATTCTCGTCATTTCGGACGAAATATATGCGGAACTGACATTTGGAGAAAAGCACGTGTCGATAGCAAGTATCGAAGGAATGAGAGAGAGAACCGTTCTCATAAACGGATTTTCAAAGGCATTTTCAATGACCGGATGGCGACTGGGCTATGCCTGTGGACCTGCCGAAGTTATAAAGCAGCTCACGAAAATACACCAATTCGCAATAATGTGCGCACCCACAACATCGCAATACGCTGCAATAGAAGCTCTGCGCTCCTGCGACGAGGATGTGGCTCAAATGAAAGAAGAATATGACAATCGCCGCAAAATAATAGTAAAGGGATTTTGCGACCTCGGACTTGCCTGCCGCGAGCCAAAGGGCGCGTTTTACGCCTTCCCTGAAATAAAATCAACCGGTCTGACAAGCGCTGAGTTTTGCGAAAGGCTTCTTTATTCAAAAAAGGTCGCGCTTGTTCCGGGTGACGCCTTCGGAGAGTGTGGCGAGGGGTTCGTTCGCGCATCATACTGCTATTCTGTAGACCATATAAAAGAAGCGCTTTTGCGAATAGGCGAATTTCTGGAGGAACTCAAAAATGAAGGGAAAGAAAAATAAAAGGACCAAAAGCCCTGCGTATCTTCTGACAATCGCAATATGCGTATTAATCGGAGCATTGGCGGGAATGCTCGTACCCCGTTATTTCGACTCCGTTCCGGAGAACCGCACGACAGCAACCGCTCTGGCAATACTCGTTATATACGTCGTTTTCTCCTTGTATGCTTCAATAATTTTACACGAGGGCGGACATCTTGTTTTTGGACTTCTCACAGGATATCGGTTTTCCTCATTCAGAATAGGCTCGCTTATGCTTGTGAGAACAAACGGCAAGTTGAAATTCAAGCGTCATTCGGTTGCGGGAACAGGCGGTCAATGCCTTCTTGCGCCGCCGCAAATACAAAACGGGAAAATGCCGCACGTCCTTTATAATGTTGGCGGAGTTATATCAAACACCATCTTTACTACGGCGTTTTCGACGTTAGCCTTTGTAGCAAAGGACAGAGTATATTTGTGCGCGCTGTTTGTAACGCTGGCAGTTGTCAATCTTGCGCTCGCCATATCAAACGGCATTCCGCTCTCCACAGGCTCGGTCGATAACGACGGCAAGAATGCCTTGTCACTTGGAAAAAATCCGTCGGCAATGAGAGCGCTATGGATACAGCTTATGATAAACTTTGAAACGGCAAACGGGAAAAGGCTTTCGGAAATGCCTGAGGAATGGTTTTCACTTCCCTCTGACGACGAGCTTTCCTCGGGACTGATTGCAAGCCTTGCAGTATTTCACGAGAACCGACTTGTTGATATGATGCGCCTAGACGAAGCGCTTAAAATAATCGAAAAATATAAGAACACGCCCTCTCTCCCGGGCATTTACAGATGTCTTATGACGATGGACGAGATGACTATAAGGGCTATAAACGGAGAGGACTACAGCGTTGTTGCCGGGCTTTTCACAAAAGATGTTCATAGCATAATGAACGGAATGAGGACCTTCCCCTCGGTTTTGCGTACAAAGTACGTTTTTGCGCTGCTTATGGAAAACAACGAGCAGTCAGCAGAGAAAATATCTTCGACCTTTGAAAGAGTGAAAAAGTCCTACCCTTACGCCACCGACATTCAGGCAGAGGAGCGTGTGATGTCGTTGGCAAAGAAAAAACTTCAAGAAAGGCGGCTTGGCGCTGATAGTCAAGAGTGAATAAAGAAAGCGTGCATGTTTCCTTCGCGGAAAATGCACGCTTTCTTTATAGTTTATAGGAACTGGTTTTTTATTTTTTCAAGCTTGCCCGAAAGATATCTAAATAACAGCGGAAACAATACCGCATTGCATATTATCTGGGTTGCGTAAAAAGCGATGCCGCGAGCGTAATAAATTCCGAACCTATACCAGAAGTTGTCGTATGTTCCGGAAAAGAGCCCAATGTCTACCAGTGAGCTTAAAACTCCGAAGCAGGCAGTCAAAAGCAAGCCAAAGGAGGCAATAACCCAACGATTGCGTATTTTCATCTTTGCGAGAAGCATAAACACAAGCGCCACTGCCGGCCAGTATATGTAATATGAAATAACCCACGTTCCAAATCCGTAAATAAGAGGCTCTATACTCACGAAAACAAGCGCCGCCATAACACCCAAAAGACCAAACACGTATCCGTATAAGGCGAGCAAAACGGTAACTATCTCAACGTTTGGAAGAAAGGACAGAGCAAGCTTTCCACACTCTACGGTTGCAGCCATTATACCGACGAGCGCAATAGTGCGAGCAGGTGATTTTCTCCTTTGTCCGTTCATCACCCAAAGCTTTCAAGACGGAACATTACTACTGTGCCGTCGTTTATTTTCATTTCGCTTATTCCGACACCGGAATATTTAAGCTCAACTTCCCCGTATTTTACGGACGGCATTTCCATACCGTCACTTGATACTGAGAAATCCGACGCCTCGCTGGTATATACGGCTATATATTCAGAAAGCGGATCCGGACTCAATTTGTTTATATTCGTTATATAAGCTCCATACGCTCCCGATTGAGCCGTGTAATTAAAATCCACGTCCTTTTGCGTTGCAAGATATTCAAGAAGCGATAGCGCCCCCTCGTCATTTTCATCAAGCTTTGAGAGGTCAACGCTGTACGAGGTGTATTCGCCGTTTCCGCTGTCAACCAGAATTGTAGCAGTACCGGACTTAGCAACGTTTCCGCCCGAACAGGACACAAGTATGCAACACAGCATAACCGCTACGATTAGTAGGCTTAAAATTTTGATATTCTTTTTCATTTCGTCTCCTTTACCCAAGACATTTATTTTTTGTCCGGCAGGTTACCCGACTCGTAAATGGCTGCATTTAATTACGGTAATGGCTGTTGCGGCAGAATTTCACTGCTCTTCCCCTGCTCTCTGAATATAAATTCAACTCGGACGAGCATATTATACACAAAAAAATAATGGCTGTCAATAAAAATAAGAAATCTTTGACGCTTATTGAATAAAAAAGGCTGCCTTTCTCTGAGACAGCCTATAAAAATTAAATTTCAACCGTCTTAAACGGCTCAAGAATCATTGCATCATCAAAATCAAACGCCGCCGGGTCTACCGAATCAAAAAGACCGTAGTGAACGGGAATCGCGCATTTTGCGTCAATTTCGTATGCGAAATCCGCAGCGTCTTTAGCATTCATATTGTTGCCCCTTCCATTGATAGGCAAAAATGCAAAATCAACTCCGTCCTCAACAAGCTCGAGAACCTCGTCTATTACGTCATAATTATATAGCGTATCTCCGCTAACGTAATAGGTTCTCTCTCCGTCGTCAAGAATAAATCCCACGGCAGTGCGGTCGGAATGCTCGGCATGAACGGCGTAAAATGTGATTCCGCGCTCACTCCACACCGAATGCGGATTAAGCATTACGTAGTTATGGACGCCGCCATATTTAGACAGCTTCTCGTATGCGTTCCTCGGAGCTAAAAAGGTTATGGATTTTTCCGCCCCCGACAAAATTTTTTCTATCGTTTCGGGGTCAAGATGGTCAAGATGCTCGTGAGTTATAAGTATAACGTCCGGGGTCGTGTCAAGATACGATGGATCTGCCGGCACTCTTCTGTGTTTTTTGGGATTTTGCTCTCCCACCGAGTCTGAAAAATATGGATCAACCATCACCCTGATGTTTCCGTTTTCGAAAAGAAGACCTGATTGAGCAAGCCAAGTTACCTTCATTTTAGTTCCTCACTTTATCTTTCTATAATATTATGATTATGCCAAGTATGCCGGATATGATACCGACAATCGCGCCTGCCACAACATCCCTTACGAAGTGAATTCCAAGAAAAACGCGGGATACGGCAAGACATACGCCCAAAACCAAAAGCGCAACAGACAGCCACAGCGACACGGTGTACGATAACGTTGAAATTACAAAAGCCGAAAAAACGTGGCGTGACGGAAAGGACTGTCCCTTTTTGTTTTTTGGCTGAGTTTCATAAAAGCTGTATAGCTCGTAAGGTCTTGGCGCTTTTATAATTTTTCGCATAACGCTGACGGTAATGTACGGAATCAAGGCAGAAAGCGCAACCTTAACCGCTGACATTGGCTCTTTTTTATAGGAATATATAAGGAGTGCGATATACGCTACGGCGCAAACCAACGCAGATGCGTGTGAAATTATTTTTAACGACGTACTTATGCGCCTTGACTCATACACCTTTTTCAATACAGCTTCCATATTACACACCGCCCAGCCGCAAGACTTGTTAAACTATGTTTTCCCACGACTTTATTAACACAATTATAACACACACTTTTCAAAAAATCAAGGCGGGAATTTGTTTCCCGCCTTTCAGTGTTATATATCGTTTGAGGTTGTTGATTAATGAAAAAGGTGAGCCCTGGTAACATCGCCTCAAAAAACAGGATAAAGTCATAAAGCTATTGTATTTCGGTTATTTTTGCCACCGCGACGCTCATATCGTCGCCGCTCCTTGAATTTTTTTCTGCTCCCATAAGAATACTCTCAGCGTATTCCCTGACATTCTCCGGTGCAGGCTTATTCAAAAGCTCAAGCAACCACGTGGCATCCTCAGGCGATTGGCTCACTCCGTCCGACAGCATAATTATGTAGTCCCCGCTGCGAACCTCAACGCGTATACGCTCAGCGTCAATGCTCTTCATAAGTCCAAGAGGCGCCGTTTCCGAGCGAATTCTGAAAATAGAGCCGTCCCGCTTAATGTAAGAGGCTGCAGCTCCGCATTTAAAGAACACCGCCTCTCCGGTTATAAGGTCAAAATCAAACAGGTCGACTGTTGCCGAGCATTCCTCTCCTCTGCTCCGTATTATATGGTTGAGAAAGCGGAATGCCGTACGCTTTGAGCAGGAGGAATTTAGTAACCTTGAGAGAAAATCCGCCGCAAAAACCGAGATTTTATGCGCCCCCTCTCCGCTTCCCATACCGTCGGATATGAGAGCATAAAACCGTCCGTCATCACATTCAAAGGAGGTTGACGTATCTCCAGATACGCTCTCCTTGGCAGAGCATTTTCCAACAGCGGAAAACTCTACGGTATATCTGTTTTGAGCAGAGCATTCAAAAAGAGCCACGTCATCCTTTCTGTAATACGAGGGTGCTCCCAGTCGCACACCGGCAATCCTTTCAATATCCTCGTGAAAGTCCTTTGCAGTTATAAGCTTTCCCGACTCATCGTCTGCAGCGCAAATAAAATGCTTTCGACGCTCCCCAAATACCTTTATAACTCCGTTATGAAGTCCTGCTCTTTCCAATGTGTCACCAAGACCCTCGCTAAGTGTCTGGTCAATAGCTCTTTCTTTTTCGTTATATTCCTTTGCCTCACTTATAATTTTAGAAAACAGCTCACATTCGTCGGCAAGCGGTTGCATTCTGCGATTTTTGAATCTTGTTGCCTCAAGCTCTGCAGCAGCGCAAAGTATTCTGTCAAAAAGAGCTGCAGAGTTATGACAATATTTCGGAACTAAGGTGGTATCGTCGCAAAAAATTCTTTCCTTTTTGTAAAGTTTAGTTGCTATTAAATCTATATTTTCAGCGCACGGAGCAGGATTTTCACTAGCGCATCCATCGTAAAAATGGCAACAGGCGCAAAAACCCTTTGCGGTGTCTATCACAAGATTTCTGTATTCCTCAAGGCTGACCACTCCCTCGTCTACCCCAAGCGTCCGCATTGAAGCGGAAATAGAGGAAAGCGCGCGGAGCAGCTTATCAACGCTTGAATCCTCTGAGCTTCTGTAAGCGATAGCCGTAGCAGCAACCATATCGTCGGCAATCTGACTTTTCGTTTGTATCTCAGGCTCGCACCTTTGCTGCGTCGGCACTTTTTTTATAAACGGAGCGCTGATTAGGGCAGCTATCACGTACTCGGGGAAGGTTGAAAGAAAACCCATAGAGCCGCCCGAATACGCACTCCAAAAGGATAAAAGAAGCCCCGCTGTAATAAGCGCGTAAACGATTCCCGCGCTAAAAAGTATTCCCGCCGCAAGTCCAACAAGCGCAAAGGCTACGGAGTAAGTGCTTGAGATTCCAAGGCTGGATATGAATCCCACCGCCATCGCCCTTAAAGGACCGAAGCGTCTGGCAACGAACAGAGTTATAAAGCTTGAAAACACATACGCTGTCGTGATTCCAAAAATGTCAAATCTTTTAAGAGAAATTGATACCAGAAAAACAAAAAGCAAAAAGGTGGCCTGGAATAAATATATTCCGAATTTTTCCTTTTCCTCCTTTGCTCCGTCAAACAGATTTCTTTTGCTTGAAATAAAATCGGAAAAGGTTATACCGCTATCAAGTATTCCTGCAAAAGCAAAAGTAAACGCTGCCGATAAAATCACGCTCACGGCACCGTACAAAATCGATTTGAAGGCAAAGCCGCCAAGCAATATTTCGTAAGCCGCACCAACAAATGCTCCTATTGAAGCGGCGGATATTCTAAGTATCAGCGGTTCTGAAAAAAGCGCCCCCTCTCCCCTTCGCTCGCTTCCGGAAATCATTATTCTCAAAAAAACGACTATTATGGAAATTATAGCGTGAATAATGCCGCTTTTTCCCAAAGAAAGAGCACCGGTGACAGCTCCGATAAGCGCCAACCATACTCCCCTTGGCATAACTGCAACCAGAGCGACCCCCAGAGGATACGCTCCAAATACGATGTGACATCCGGCAAACAAGAACGCCACTATGACTACCAAGGCGTCAAATAGAAGCGCCTTTGCATCACCGCGACGCTTTTCAAGCTCGCCCCTTATCATCGTGCCAACCCCGTCGAAAAATCCCACGCCTTCCGTTTTTTTATTTTCCATACGACATTCCTTTCATCACTTGGTTAATTAAGATTATTTTAATACCTCGTCTTTATGAAATTCGTCGT
Organism: Eubacteriales bacterium; assembly: GCA_045656445.1. Taxonomy (GTDB): domain Bacteria; phylum Bacillota; class Clostridia; order Oscillospirales; family CAG-272; genus UBA1740. The sequence goes on from JAZORD010000010.1 coordinate 44,067, forward strand.
ATTTTATCCTTCGTATTCTGTTGATTTGAGTAAAAAAAAGCGAGCCCGTGCGTCCTTTTGACGCACAGGCTCGTAAAAAACTATTCTACCACGCTATTTGCGATATTTAATTGTCATAAAACCCGTTATCCGCGACTAGAATTATCAGTTACGCAGTGAGTGAATGGGTGCAGGTATTCTTCCTCCGCGGTTAATGAAATCAGCGCAGGAATCGGCCTTAAGGGGCATTATCGGAGCGTAGCCGAGCAGTCCTCCAAACTCCGCAACCTCGCCTACCCCCTTACCGTATACGGGGATAACTCTGACTGCCGTTGTCTTATTATTAACCACGCCTATTGATATCTCGTCAGCAATAATTCCGGATACGGTGGACGCCTCGGTGTCACCCGGTATAGCTATCATATCAAGACCGACCGAGCAAACGGCCGTCATAGCCTCCAACTTCTCAATTGAAAGCGTTCCTGCCTTGACCGCGTCTATCATTCCTCTGTCCTCAGATACGGGTATAAACGCTCCCGAAAGACCGCCGACATGACTTGACGCCATAACACCGCCCTTCTTTACCGCATCATTAAGGAGCGCAAGCGCAGCAGTTGTGCCGTGCGTTCCGGTACGCTCAAGACCCATATTTTCGAGTATCTCGGCAACCGAATCTCCTGCCGCAGGAGTAGGAGCAAGCGAAAGGTCAACTATTCCGTAAGGAACCCCCAGCCTTGAGGACGCTTCAGCAGCAATAAGCTGACCCACGCGAGTGATTTTAAAGGCAATCTTCTTTATAGTATCGGCAAGATGAGAAAAATCGCACGCCCCCGCTTCTTTTATGGCAGCGGCAACTACGCCGGGTCCGCTTACGCCAACGTTTATAACGCTGTCCGACTCGCCTATGCCGTGCACAGCGCCCGCCATAAACGGATTATCTTCCGGTATATTGGCAAAAACCACAAGCTTCGCGCATCCTATTGAATCCTTGTCACGCGTGAGATACGCAGTCTTTTTGATTATCTCGCCCATCTGACGAACGGCATCCATATTTATTCCGGCCTTAGTAGTTGCGACGTTTACCGAGGAGCAAACACGGCTTGTTTCGGTGAGGGCATCGGGAATAGACTCTATCAGCCTTCTTGCTCCGATTATCTCCCCTTTCTGAACGTGCGCGGAATATCCGCCGATAAAGTTGACGCCAAGCTCGCACGCCGCCCTCTCAAGAACCTTTGCAATCCCGACAAATTCGTCAGAGGAAAGCCCCGCTCCTACGTAAGATATGGGAGTTACCGAAATTCTTTTATTTACGATGGGAATACCGTAGGTGCGCTCAAGCTCTTCGCATACCGACACGAGATTTTTTGCAGAGCGGGTTATTTTATCGTATACTTTTTCCTTAAGACGCTGAGGGTCATCGGATATACAGTCAAAGAGGGATATCCCCATTGTAACCGTACGTATATCAAGATTTTCCTCGCGTATCATTTTTATTGTTTCAAGTATGTCACTGGTGTTAAGCATATCAGATTCTGTGCATAGTGTTGAATATATCCTCGTGCATTACGCGAATATCCACACCGTTTTCTCCTCCCGCCTTTGTCATAGCATCAGCAAACTCCGAGAAATCCACCGTCAAGCCCTCAAGCGACACCATCATAATCATGGCAAAATACTCGCCCAGAACGGTCTGACTTATGTCTATGATGTTTGCGCCGTACTTTGCACATTCAGCGCTGGCCATAGCTATAATTCCAACCTTATCCTTACCGGTTACGGTAACAACTGCCTTCATAAAAACCTCCAAAACTTATTTGCTGGTTACATTTTATCATATATTTTTATCTTTGTCCATACGGTTGTTGAAATATTTCTTTTTTTATGATAAAATATTTTTATAAAGATATTTTTTGAGGTCTGATATGAAAAACGGCATTATCATAATAAATAAGACCGAGGGGATGTCCTCCTTTGCAATAGTCAGCCGCGTCCGCAGGCTTTTTGACGTAAAGAAGGCCGGCCACACCGGTACGCTTGACCCGATGGCAACAGGTGTTTTGCCCGTGCTTCTCGAACGCGCGGTAAAGGCAAGCGAGTATATGCTCACCTCGGACAAGCATTACAGTGCCGTGATGCTTCTCGGCATAACAACCGACACCGAGGACGTAACCGGCAAAACCCTTACCGTGTGCGACAAAATACCTGCCGAGAGCGAGGTCCTTTCCGCAGTTGACTCAATGCTCGGAGAATCTATGCAAATACCCCCTATGTATTCCGCGCTGAAGGTTGGCGGCAAAAAGCTTTGCGACCTTGCAAGAGCCGGGGAGGTTGTGGAGCGCGAGCCGCGCAAAATAACCGTTCACGGCATAAAAGCTTCCTTTATAAACGACCGCGAATACAGCCTTGATATACATTGCTCAAAGGGTACTTATATCCGTACTCTTATAGCTGATATAGGAAAGAAGCTCGGAGTCGGAGCTGTGATGAAGTCGCTTTCACGGACTGAGGCTTCCGGCTTTTCGCTGTCGGATTCATACACACTTGACGAGCTTGATGGGATGAGCGCTGAGGAGCGCGATGAAAAAATTTTGCCGATAGAGTCGGTGTTCAGAAATGAAAGAGAACTCACACTGCCGCCGTTTTTCTCAAGGCTTGCAAGATGCGGCGTAGAGATATATCTTAAAAAGATAAATTTTAAGGCAGAGCCCCTTGAGCGCATCAAGCTGTTCGATAGCGACGGATTTTTTGCACTCGGAGAGGTAAGAGAATTTGAACAAGGACTTGCCATAAAGCCTATAAAACAATTTTAAAGAAAGGAGTCGCTATGGCGGAAAGAAAATTCACCCCTGAGCAGCTCTCTGCAATAGAAACGAAAAACAAGACTCTGCTCGTGTCTGCCGCAGCGGGCTCAGGAAAAACCGCAACACTTACAGAGCGCATAATACGCTCGCTCGTCGACGAAAGCAATCCAAAGGATATAAGCAAAATGCTTATAGTAACCTTCACCAACGCAGCGGTAGACGAGCTTCGCGAGAGAATAACGTCAGCGCTTAAAAGCAAGCTTAAAGAGAATCCAGGAGATGCAAGACTTGAGCGTCAGCTTTATATGCTCCCTAACGCAAAAATATCCACTATTGACTCTTTTTGTAACGATATACTCAAAAACAACGCCGAGCGCTTTGGGATTTCTCCCGCTTACCGCATTGCAGACCCCGCAGAAGCGGGAATTTTGGCTCATTCGGTCTTGTCCACTCTTATTTCGTCGGCATATAACGGAGAGATTGATTCCGTAAATCCAAAGGATTTTGAGGAGCTTTCCGGCTGCCTTGTCGGAGTCAAAAACGACTCGGCACTTGAAGAGGTCCTGTCTGTTCTTTACGAGAAATCGAAAAGCCACGAGCGCGGCGTTAAAATATTCGGTAACTTTGCAAACGATATGTACGAGTATGCAAACCTTTCCGTAGAAGAAACCCCATACGGAAAATACGCCATGGATGCGGCAAAGGAGATAGCCCTACACTACCGCAAGCTCTATGAAAAGCTGTGTTCACGTATAACCCATCTTGCAAGCTCCGACTGCGATTATATTGATTTCCTTGAAACCGAAAAATACTATTTTGACAAAATACTGAGTCAAACTGATTATGAAAATATGCGTGAGGTTCTTGCCGAGGAGATTCTCCCCCTACCGCGTGTAAAAAAGAAGGGTGTTTTGCACGAGGCGTTCGGAGCAGCGCGCGATGGTATGAAAGAGGCGCTCGAAAAATGTTACGACAGATATTTTTCATATTCAAGAGAGGAGTGGCAGCTTGATTTCCTTGACCTCAACCGCCTTATACATACTCTGGCTTGCTTTATGACGGAGTTTGACAAGCTCTACTTTGAAGAAAAGAAGCGCCGCGGCGTGCTTGAGTATTCGGATATTGAAATGCTCGCCTATCTCAGCCTTTACGACGAAGATGGCAATCTCACCGAGCTTGCTTACGCTCAAAAGGAGCAATATTCCGATGTGTACGTCGACGAGTACCAGGACGTCAACTCTATTCAGAATAAAATATTCGAGGCTGTATCAAAAGCCGACAATTGCTTTATGGTAGGAGATATAAAGCAGTCAATCTACGGATTCAGGAGCGCAAGACCGGATATTTTTGCAAAAATGAAGGACTCCTTCCCACAGCTAAAGGACTCTCACGACTCAAACTGTGCCTCGATATTTATGTCTAGAAATTTCCGCTGTGACAGAGGGATTGTAAACTTTGTAAACGATATATTCCACCCCCTTTTCACATTGATTAAGAAGTCCATAGGCTACGTTCCTGAGGACCGTCTTGAATACGGAAAAGTTGACACGGGAACTCTCTCGCTCGATGCGGCAAAAAGAACGCCCGAAATTTATCTTTTTACAAACGCTGATAAAACCGACGAGGATGACAAGCTCGGAGAGCTCTCGCCGGCGTGGGTGGCAAAAAAAATCAAATATCTTATAGAAAATCAAAAGTTAAACTCAGGCGAACATGTTCGCCCCTCGGATATTGCAATAATTTTACGCAAAGACGGCGGACGCGCTAAGGATTACGCGGACGCGCTTGAGTCTTTGGGAGTTGAAGCCACTGTACCGGACCGCCAAAGCTTTCTTGACAGCTCCGGAATTCAACTCGTGCTTTGCTTGCTTTCTGCAATAGACAACCCTATGCGCGATATATACCTTGCCGGCCTTATGATGTCACCTCTTTACGACTTCACCCCCGACGAGCTATACAAAATAAAAAAATTTGACAAAACCGCAAGTCTTTGGGGTTCACTGCTTCAATACGTCAAGGAAAATCAAGGCTTTGCAAAGGGCAAGGAATTTATAAAATCGCTCAATCATTACCGAGCGATAGCAGAGGGCGTTAAGGTCGACGCTCTGATTATGCGCCTCTATAACGAAACCGGTCTTTTAGCGCTTGGAGCAAAAAACGGATTCAAGGAAAACCTTATGCTCCTTTATAACTACGCGCAAAAGTTTGAAGCATCCTCTTTTGAAGGTCTTTACAGCTTTATAAGTTATGTAAATAAGCTAATAGATTCCGGGGCGGGATTCTCTGCGCCCAAGGGCTCAAACGCTGATAATGCCGTGACTATAATCACCGCTCATAAATCAAAAGGTCTCGAATTTCCCGTAGTTTTCCTTGTCGATGCCGCCACCTCGCTTTATTCATCAAGGGATAAACAGGCCCGTGTAGCCTTTTCCGATGATTTCGGCATAGCAATGAGAACGAGAGTTCCGGAGGGTATATCCCTTGTTGGAAGCCCTATTTATAACGCTATAATAGACCGCAACGCCGATAAGAGTCTTGAGGAAGAGCTTAGAGTTTATTACGTAGCTCTTACCCGGGCTCGCGAAATGCTTTACATCACGGGCGCCATAAACGTAAAGGATATGAAAACCTACCTCGCCGACGCTAAAATCAGAAAGGCTCATATAAGTTCCTATACCTTAAAGCAAGCAAAAAGCTTCGTTGATATTATGCTTTTGTTCGAGAGCTTTGCAAAAATCACGTGGAACTGCGAAAAAACAAGTTGCAGCTATGATTTTAACGAAGATAACGGTGTCGAAAGTTGCGACAGTGCCACCCGCCCCTCAGAGCTTGAGTTGCCCGAAATATACGGAAACGGAGCGGGGAATTCAGTCCTAGAAGAAGAGAACGCTATTGAATTTGACAGATACAGCGCATACGACGACTTGCATCTTAAATTTGACACGCCCGGTGACAGAGAGGATTTTTTCGAACAGTTTGAGGAAAATCTGTCAGAAGCAGAAGATTTTTTAAGCCGCGAAGAATTTTTCAAAATTCTCGACAAAACTCTTGCGGAATTTAATATGCCGCCTTACAAAAGCGGCCACACTGAAAAGAAGGCCTCCAAGCAAAAAAAAGAAGCAACACCCGACTCCGCACCGCAAAAGGAGCTTTATTCGGCTCTGATAGAGCGCCTTTCCTATAAATATCCTAACTCGCACCTCTCTTCCCTTCCCGAAAAAATGTCTATATCCAAGCTTTATCCCTCCGTGCTTGACGGAAACGACGAGAATATAAGGCTGACTGTTGACGAGGGCGAGCCTCACAGCGCGCCCCAAACCCTAAATCTCCCGGAATTTATCACGGGTAGCAGCGACTACGAAAGCGCAATGCGCGGAATTGCAACTCATAATTTTCTGCAATTTTTTGAGCTTGAGAGCTTCGGTGAGGGAAAATCTCAACTTGAGCTTGAGCGTTTGGTATCTAAAGAATTTATGTCACAAAAGGACGCCAAGCGAGTCCGCATAAGCGAAATTGAGCTCTTCGCTAAGTCAAGCCTTCTTCAAAAAATGAAAGAAGCAAAGAGCCTTTACCGTGAATTCAGATTCAACGTTATGCTTCCAGCCTCCCTGTTTACAAAAAATGAAGAGCGTCAGAGGGCGTTTGGCGGACGTCAGATTCTCTTGCAAGGCGTAATAGACTGTCTTATAGAGGATGCCGAAGGTAATCTTCACCTTGTAGACTACAAGACCGACAGGCTCACTAAAGCCGAGCTTGCGGATAGGTCGCTCGCTCAAAAAAAGCTCTCGGAAAAGCACCGCCTCCAGCTTACCTACTATTCCCTTGCCGTAGAAAAAATTTTTTCCAGAAAGCCAACCACGGCAAGCGTATACTCACTTCCTCTCGGCGACACGGTAGAGGTAGATATCAAGAACAATTAATAGCGAGATAATAACAAAAGAGGAGAACATCGGTTTTTGCCGTTGTTCTCCTTGTTTTTTAAAGCAAACCTTTTACTGCTTTTTCACCACGGTAGGAAGAGAAATAAATGCGTCAAGAGAATACTCGTAATAAACCATTTCAACGAAATATTCTTCCCCGTAATACTCCAGCATCTCAGCCTTTATCTCGGCGATTTTCTTCTCGCGGTCGGCTTCATTCTTTATTGCCTCCAGCTCTTCCTTATAGATATTTTCGGTGTAATAATCAAGATATTCCTGCACTGTTGCGTCGTAACGCGCCTGATAATCAGCATCAGAGGGGAGCAGATTTTCTTCCCTTATTATATAATAGAAAATCAGCTTTTCCGTCACAACGGCCTCAGCTCGCTCACGAATATATTCACGCCAGTCTGCGCCGTCTGTTATACCGAGATACGCCGAAGCAAACTGGTCGATGCTTGAATACATCGAAGAATAATACTCATATGCCTCTTTAATTTCACCGTAATACTGTTCGTATACCTCTTCAACCTCGCTCTTAGGAAGCCTTTTTACCTTTACCGCCTCGTGAAGATGCTTCCATATAGCCTCCTCAACCATTGTTTTTTTGGTGCTGAGGTATTCCTCCTCTATTTGCGCTTTAAGCATGTTTTTATGCTTTTCAACTATGCCGCTGCCCTCGTATTTCGATAGCATCGCTTCTGTTACTCCAAGAGTTCCCGTTATAAAGGCTTCATCATACTTCGGAGTGTCGTACGCTATAACCTCCTCAAAGAAAACGTCAAACAAAACGCTTACACCCCGTAAGGACGCCTCCTTATAATCCGTCGGGAAATACGCGCTTATTGTCAAGGGCTTATCCTCTCCGCTCGTTGCGTAGTCAACGGTCATATCGAAATAGACAGCCGAGCCTGCTCCCATCTCAAAGGTCGCGTTCTGGCTTATCTTCTCGCCTATCTTTGTGTCTACAAAGAAACCGGCAAATCCATTGCCATATTTTTCGTCAACGTCACCGGCGGAAAGATTTATCCTCTCGGACACCTTTGTAACCGATGTTCCGTCGGGAAGCATTGCTCGGTAGGAAAGATAGATAACGTCGCCTTCCAAAACCTTGCCAGATTTTTTCACACTCAGCCTTGAATAATCACTCGGTATAGCTCCAAGCAAGGACTCCTCAAACCCCGGAATAAATCCAAGAGAACCGATTCCAAGCGAGTAGGGTGATGAAGAAAAATTGCATCCGCCTGAAAATGCATTCTCATTGCCCGATTCATCAAGGGTGTATCCGCGGTAGTATATTTTCACGGTATCGCCGGCATCTATCGGACGCCCAAGATTTATAACGCTTCCGCCATTATTCAGTGCAGCCCCTCTTTTTTGATAACGCAGAGACATTATTTTGCGATCAACATCACCTTCGCGCATCTCGTCATATAAAACCTCAAGTGTATAGCCCTTATAATCATTTTCGGGAATAGTTATATACCTTGATATATTGTCCTCAAGATAATCGATATCTTTTGAAGAATCACAGCTGCCGAGAATGAACACTGACGCAAGAATCAAAGACATAGCGCAAAGAATAATTATGGCATTTTCTCTTATATGAAAGCCCTTGCCCGCCCCACTATAAATATTTTTATTCATTGAAATCTCCGTTTTTAAAAAGAATCTGCAAAATCGGTAGCGAGCTTATCGCACCGTTCGTTATAACCGTGACCGTTATGGCCCTTAACCCAAATGAACTTCACCCGGTTTTTTTCCGTCAGCTCATAAAGCCTTGCCCACAGGTCAGGATTTTTAAGCGCATCCTTCCCTCTTTTCCACCCCGCATCACGCCAGGAATATATCCACCCCTCGTTAAATGCATCAACAAGATACTTTGAGTCGGAATAAAGGGTTACTTTGCACGGCTCCTTTAGCGCCTCAAGACCGGAAATGGCAGCCATAAGCTCCATTCTGTTGTTGGTGGTAAGGGGCTCTCCTCCCGACATTTCCTTTTCATATATGCCATATACGAGAATTGCTCCCCATCCTCCCTTACCGGGATTTCCTCGGCACGCGCCGTCGGTATATAATGAAACCTCTTTCATAATCTACAAAAACATCCTTTATAAAGAAATCCGACAGATTGGCTGCCGGATTTCTTGAGTTTGAAAAGTCTATTATTCTGCCTGCTCTCCCGCTGTCTTTTTGGATTGGGGCTCACCGTAAACTATTTCCTCAACGAGCGTATAGTCAAAGGTTATCGCAACGTAGCCGTTTGCATCAGGCTCTTCTGCCTTAACCTCCTCATAAGCAAGGAAGTAGTTCATAAGCTTGTCGAACTGGTAAGCATAGCGAACGCTGTTTTCGCCATAGTAATACTCGTTGTAGGAATAATTATTATCGGTATCCTTGGTGTACTCCTTAAATTCATCCTCGGTGGCAAGGACGCCGTATGCCTTAGCCGCAACGTATATGCGAACGATAGGTTCAACGTATTTTTTAGCTTCATCCTGAAGAACTGCAAGAGCCTCGTCGTATGTTTCGGTCGTCTTTTTGTAATCAGCGTTTACAGACTTTATAAGGAACTTCTTGAACGAGCCGCCGTTTGCCTTGTAATAGGTCTCCTTTGTGGTGCTGTCACTTCCCGTATAGAACTCGTACTCATAATTTTCAACGAGTCTTTGGTAGGTTGCTTCTACAGCCTTCTTCGGAACGTCAACGACATTGATTTCTTTTTCAAGGAAGTAGTATATTTCCTTTGCGAGATTCATTTTAACCTCGGTATTATATGCATCCTGAAGATAGTTGTACGTAAGAAGCTTATATCCGCTAACGAGTCTTTCGCCAACCGTTTTTTCGTCAACGCTTATTGCGAGCATAGAAGAGGTGTAGTTTTCCCTTTCCCCCTTCTTTTCGTCGATGAGGTTTTCATTTGTTTTTATATTTGCTTTTGCTTCCTCGAGAGCTTTATTTGCTTTCTCAAGAGCCGCGTTCAGCTCCTCGCTGGGAGCTTCTGCGGTTTCAACCTTTCTCTTTGCATCTGCAACCGCAGCCTCAAGGTCGGAAATTTTATCCTCGGCTTCGCCAAGAGCCTTTTCAAGCTCCTCTTGCTCGGTATAGGTTTTGAGTATCTTTTCAACCAAGTCAGCTATGCTGAGTCCATCTGAAGTCTTGTAATTAGCAAGAAGAGTAGCACGCTCCTCAATCTTTTCCTTATCCTCTTTTTCGTCAAGGTTAACCCACTCCGTTCCGAGGAGCATCTCGTATACAGCGTCAGCAGTTATTTCCTCGCCAAGAAGAATATTTACGATGTTCACAGCGTTATACTCGGGAACGCTCACGTAGTGAACGGGATAAATATGGTAGGTAAGCTCCTTGCCCTTGAGGTTTCTCGTTGTATTCGTAGTATCTGTAACGTTCTTATCCTCGGTATAGGTTACCTCCTTAAAGCTGGTAAGCTCCTCACCGGTCGATACCCAGTTGACAGTTACACCTGAGTAGGTATCGCCTCCAATAGTCTTGCTTTCTTTAATTTCGGTGGCAATACTCTTGTTGCAAAGATAGGACTCAAAGGTCGCGGGCTCTGCGCCCTCTGCAACCGCAGCTCCTATTTCAATAACCTCATTTACTCTTTTCTCGGACTTAGTTTCGCCATTAAGAGTATAGCTCTTAGTGTAGGAAACATATGCTACGTCACCCTGCGCTGTCTTGCCTGCGGTCTTAGTTTTATAAGTGCCGTTTTTAAAGTCATAGCTCTTAAGAACCTCTGCAACTGCGGCAGAAACTCCCTCAAGGTCGCTTGCGCCAAGCTGAACCGAAGATGCGCTTGCCTGCTTCATATTAGCCGCATACAAAACTGCGGTAACGCCATCGAAATCAGCCGTTACGTAGTAACAGTAATACACGAGGTCACGAGCCGAGGGAACGCCCTCCGTCTTCTGAGTTTTATCGTCTGAAGCGCTGGCAAGAGCAGCATAAACACTGTCAAGAACCTTCTTTTCTCTTTCCGCGGAATCGAGCGAAAAATCCCCGTCTTCAATAGTTATTTTCTTGATTTTTTCAATAAGAGCAGTCTTCTGCTCCTCAGAGAGTGTTGCGTACGCTGACAAATCGTCCTTCGCAAAGCTGTAACCGCAGCCAACGAGCGAAAGCGAGAGCATAACCACAACAAGAATTAAACCTATAATTCTCTTCATCTTTTCTTTCCTCTATATCAATTTATTTTTTCCGTAATTTGCCCAGGTTTTTCCAAAAAACACAATGAGCAAACACAATTATATCATATGAATGTGAAAAATGCAAATACTTTTTTTATTTTTCTATATATTTTTTGCACTTTTCTCTAAACTGCTCTGAAATTTACTCGTTTTCGTCGGAATATCCTATGTCAGGGGTTATCTTTTCACCGTTCAATATGCCAACAAAATTTTCAACTATTTTCTTGTAGGTAAATGTTGAAACATAGAATGCCGAAACCGCTTCGGTTGCACGATTGCCGTCTGCATCTATCTGATAAATACTCACCACAACGCGTCTGTCGTCGGCTCTGTAAAACTCGTAAACGTATCTGTATGCTGATGACTTAATTTTGAGCGTCATCCTCATCACCATATTTTCCGAATTCATTGCCGACGCTCTTTGCTCCTCAGGCATAACGTCAACGTAGGTCATAAGATATATCATTCTAACGGCCTGCTTGAAATAGGACGTTCCGAGCGAGTCGGGATAAACCTCTTTAAGCTCAGGGTCGTTCGGGTATAGAACTTCGTAAAGCTCGGTAAGGCTAAGTCCGTCGGAATATCCCTTCGCCGCCATATATTCAATGAGCTTATTAGGAGTTGAATTACCCTTAGGCGTTGTAAATACGGTTATCTTGTTATGCTCAGCCGTAGCACCCAGAGATGACGTTTCATATTTGACCTTTTCGTGAATAAGGTCAAAGAAATATTCACCCTTAATGTCCGAAGTAAGAAATTCCACATTCAAGCTGTCTATATCGTAAATATCCATAAGGATTATATTTCTTCTTGCCCAAAAAGACTCGAAATCGCAATCAAGGAATGAGAAATTCTCCGCGGGAATCATCGTTACAATGTCGTACATATCCGATGCCACGTACCTCATATTCGTAACGGGGTCAACCTCGCTTACGTAAAGGGTGAAGCCGAGGGTTGAAAGATAGGTATAGTCGTCAAGGTCTTTACTTATTTCGGTTGACGTCTTGCCATCGCTGGTATACGCCTTTATGTTTCTCGGAAGCTCAAAATATATCGTGTTTGCGTAAAGGCCGTATTTTTTGAGAATCTCCGGAGTAAGTCCCGCCTCAACAACCTTAGCTCCGGATAGTCCTGCCGCTGTTGCGCTCGTGCTTTCATCTGAAACTCCGCCAAGCATCTTTACTACCAACTCGCAAGCGGATGAGTTAAGACCGTAGAGCTTATATTTATTTTCAAGCAGATTTTCGTAAAGCGATTCTCCGTAGTACGGATCTCTCTCCGAGCTGTTCTGAAATCTGAATGCGGTTATAAGCTCTCTTTCCACGAAATAATCTATTCTTGAAATCTTATAGCTTTCAAATTCCATAAAGTGCTCGTAATACGCCGTTACGTAGGAATCGAAGGAAATATTTACGTTTTTAGCAGGTCCCTTGCCCAAAAGAGCGTTTTTAACAGCAAGGTCTTTGCCCTCGGTTATCGCGGATAAATCCAAAGCATAGCTTTGACTTTCAACTACGGCACCGTCGACCTCTATTGAGTAGCGGTAGGTTACGATTGAATCAGCGGTTATTTTTTCTATCTCTTTTCCGTTTTTATCGTATACGAAAACGATGTCGGTGATTATATATCTTGCGCTCTTTGTAAGAGCGTTTGCCTTTGTATAATCAATCTCAAAGCTTATATACTCGCCCTCTGAAAGCTGCCCTATGGGCGTATTTCTTAGATTTGCCGCAGCGTCCGCCGGTATTACGGGAGAGGATAGGTCGATAACGGCGTGTCTTGCGTGCGAAGCGGTTGCCTCGCCATCAATAGTAGAAGTGTAGGTAACCTTGATAAGATTGTGGGATTCGCCCGCAACCGCGCCCTGCTCGGTTATATCTGCGGTGTCGGTAAGTATGGCTTCAACGGCAGTGACCGTGTAGACGTATTTTTTAGAAGCGCTCTCGCCAAAGGTTATATAATTGGATTTTGCCGGTACGGTAACTATAAGCTCCTTGTTCTGAACGCCGTTTTTTGCTCCGACAAGAAGATTTACAAGCGAACTATACCCCTCTGTGTCCTTGAGCTTTTCAAGGTCTAGTTCAATTACACCGTATCCCGTGCTTCCGTATCCCGAAAACATCGGGTCCTCAGACTTTGCGGTATATACTCTGTCAGCGTAAACAACGACCTTGGAATCCGGCTTTACCGCCTCGCCCTCGGTATCAGTAAGCTTGTTTTTCCATTGATAGTATCCTGTTGTGAGATACGGACCGAAGCCCTTATCGGCAGACAGTCCCGGCGATACTACGAGTGCTTTTATAAAGCTCGTGTAGCTCTGCACCGCGTAATCGTAATAGTTTGTCGTAGATGAGTAAACGTACTGTCTGTCGTCCACCATAAAATAATAACCGGTTCCGGATATATTCTTAGCGCCTATCTTAACAGTGCGGTTTTTTTGATTTCCAAGCTCGTCCTCATAGGTAAAGCGAACGGTTCTTGCTTTGCTTTCGCTAAGGCCGTATTCCTCAAGCTGTCGCGCTCTTTCACCCTCGTCCGCCGCCACGGGTATTCTCTCTGCAAAATAGGGCATCTGAAGAGCAATGCAAAGATAGTCGAGCATCGTGTATCTTGAAAATCCGTCACTCGTTTCTACAGCATAAAGCTGAGAATAATCGAAGCTTTTGTCCTCGGCGCAGATGGTGGGATAATACACGCGGCGCTCGCCACCGGCATCCACGTAATACATTGTGAACGCTCTTTCCCCATCAAGCTTAGCAAATCCGAACTCTCCCTTTTCGTTGTTGACGGAAATGTATTGAATTTGATTTATATCGTTAATGACAGGATATGCAAGCGTTGAGCCGTTCTGCCTTGCCTCGCCCTCAAGTATTTCCGGATGCTCAATCTTTATAGGCTCGTTGCCTTTGTTTGAAAGAATTATAGCCACCGGTATACATACTGCGAGCAAAATCAAGAATGCAACTGCAAGTATAATAGCCGCGCGCTGTTTTTTTGTTATTTTAGGTTTTGCAATATGCTTCATGCGGCCTCCTTACAGGTATTTGCGCTTAGCGCATACAATGATTCCCACTATGGCTAAAGCAAGCGGAATAGCCGCTGCCACAGCAGTGTAGATTATTATAGCTTTGTTAGTGATACCGTGGTTCTCCTTTATAACGATAAGACCCTTGCCGGGATCTCCGTCCTTGTACTTGTTTGAATAAAGAGTGGTATCCTCAGCACTCATAGCGGTAGAGGTTATGAGCTTTCCGCCGCCGGATGCCGAGTTGCCCGAAAGCGCGCCAAGGTCCATTGATGCATACTCATCCACTCTTGATATATTCGAGATTGCCACGGAAAGAATATCGTAGTTTGCATACGAAGCCTCTGCAAGAAGCCCGTTTGAAAGGAAGTTTGGACTGTTAACACAGAAAAGATAAGAATAGGTCTTTTCGTTGGCAATAGGATCTATTTCGCTTCTTACGGTAAGCGCGGCAATGTGGTACTGACCGGCAGCGCCGTCAAGCACCGTAGTTATCTCGTCCGTCGCCCCATCGCGCAGGTATCGCTGAGCGGTGGACGAGGTTGCAAGGTAAGGGGTGTACTGTCTTGTTGCGTACCCGGTTCCCGACTCGCTTACAGCCAAGGATTCAACGAAGGAACATTCAACCGTGCCGGTATCTGAAAACACCGTAAGCGGAGCGCTTGACAAATCTGCGTATTTGCCGTAAAGAGCGTATCCGTAGCTGTCGGTATTCGTGTCGTACTGCGCGATAATATTCGTCGCAGTATCGTTTTCGTCCTTAAGCGAAGATTCCCTGTCAACCACGACCGAATCACTGAACTTAAATCCCCACTCGTGAAGGAAATTCTCAAAAACGGGCAGCTTGACTCTGTAATCCTTAGTCACCATAACAGCGCCCTGCTTCATAACGAGATATCTGTCCAGCTTCTCTGTATCCGATACGTAGAAAAATTCATCAAGCCTGTCCTTGTCGTAGGTGAAGTCTGTTTTCGGATTGTTGATGATGAGAAGAGCGCAATCCTCGGGGATTCTTTCAACCTCGGAAAGCTTGAGTGTTTTTATCTCAAGTCCCCTGTCGGAAAGAAGGTCGGCAAACGCTGCCATAGACCTACTCATCTCGCTATCGGTATTATTGGGGTCGTAATATGTTTCTCCGTGGTCTGTAACGAAATATGCTTTAGGCTGGCTTATTGCCGTTACCGACCTTATGAGAGTTGCTATGCGGTATTCTCCGTTATAGTAGCTTCCGTTATTATTACCGCTTGCCCAGAAGCTGTCCAGAGTAGAAACTCTGTATCTATCTCCATAGGAAACGATGATGTTGGTGGAGTCTATCTGGCTAAGAGAGGTGGTTTTATATTCTGCAACTGAGGTTGGATTCATTCTTACGTTTACTGTTTCCACCTCTATGGCGTCAGGATATCTGTTATGCATCTTGAGAGCCATAAAGTAAACAAAGCGCGCCTTAGAAGAAGCTATAAGATAGTCGGGGTCTGTGCAGAAGGTTATCTTAACCTTTTTATCAGTGCCGTCAGAGATAATCTTATCCGACATAGCGTCGCACTCCTCAACCATGGCATCACTGAGGCTGTAAAGTCCCTCGGGCGTCATATCAAGGAATATCGTTTTTTGCTGACCGAAATAAGCAAGAAGGAGATTAAGAACGAGGATGACCACAACAGAAGCTATGGTAATTACGGTAAAAAGCTTGGTTCTTTGGCTCTTACCTTTAAATAAGTTTGCTTTCATCACATCACTCCTTATCTGGTCCTTCTTCTTACTATAACCACAACACCGACAGCGGCAACAGCCACAGGAACGAGCATAATTACCGCCGTGTATAGCTTCGCTGTGCCCATCTTGAGATTTTCAAGCATCTGAGTGTCGTACATCACGGTGTTGCAGCCGTATGGCAGATTCTCCGCCCCAAAAAATTCATCGAGGAGCGAATATACGAAATCTTTATTTGAATAGCCGTCGGTAACAAGAGCGTCCGACACGGCAAGATATATACTGGGGATAACGAATATTTTAGCGGTAGCCTCTTCTGAAGAAACCTCAGCGTATGCGGCAACGCAGAACGGCCCCTGTGAAGAAACCGTCGCGCCCCCCGCCTCAAGAACGGCGGCAGATGATGTTATCAAAAGGGGCTTTGCGTTTTTTGAAAGCTCAAGAGCTGACGCTTCTCTTACCATAACGCTTCCGTCACTGTATTTTGAAACGTTTTCGGAAATACTCTTTGCAAGCTCATCATCCGAAAATTCCGTGACGAGCGTAAAACCGTCGGTGGTTATTGCGTTTCTGGTGTCTTTTATAATGTTTCTGAATTTTTTGCCGGCAACGGTTTCGGTAGTAGAAAATTTTATGCCGCAATCAGATAAAAATCCCTCGAGCACGGGAAGCGTTTTAACGTATGGGTCAAGCTCAACGTAAATGTTTCCGCCGCGCTCAGCGTAGGTCCTAAGACGGTCGATTTCAGCGCGTATTCCGCTTCCTTCTCTTGCAGCTTCAAAATCGCTTGTTGGGTTAGATATTACGAGAAGGTCCGCATCGTCCGGTACCTCCTCTTTTCTAAGGTCTAAAACGTCAACGTAGTAGCCCGCAGAGGATAGCACATTTGAAAAGGAAACGTCTGCCGTTTCGCCGTGATACTGGGTGAAATAGGCATTTTTGTGCTCGTTTGCCGTTACCCACGAAATCATTGCCGCCATAACCTCCTCTCCGTTATACGAGGTTGCCACGCCCTCGGAGTTAAGGGTGAAAAACGGTGAATATCCGGCTGCCGTAGCAACGTCAGTGACTACTCTGTAATTATTTCCGCATTCGAATATAACCGAGCTTCCGTATATCGGGGTTTCATTCCCCTGCATATCCGTCTGATATTTTGAAAGAGAAACCAGTTCTCCGTTTTTGTTGCGTCTTGTTATAATGTTGACGTAGTCAAGCTCTATAAAATCGGGATATCTTTGCTCGAAATACTTTGCAGTTGTGTAAACGAATCCGCCAGTGTCGTGCTTTTCGACCTCTTCCTCGGAAAGACAGAAATATACGGTTACCTTCTTCCCGTCCTCAATAGCCTCGGCAAAGAGCGAATCGGTTGCTCCCGAAATCGAAAGGTCGTCACTCTCCGGTTTGTAAAGATATAGCCCGAACAGTTCAACCAGCGTATATAAAAGGACGTTCATCACAGCTACGACGGCAAGCGCCAGCGCCGTCATCGTAGAAGCGGAGAATTTCTCCGTGCCGAGCGTGTCCTTAATTTTTTTCTTGATGCTCTTCATTTGTTCTCCATTCTGCCGCAAAAAAGCGGCGCAATCTATTGCTTGTTGCTTTCAAATAGCGGTCACCCGTGCCGGCGACGGTCATAGATGCGAATGGTAAGATAAATGAATATTGCCGAGATGCTGAGGTAGTATATCAGCGACGCTATATCAAAGTATCCGTTCACAAAGCCCTGGAACCTTGAAAATACCGATATAAAATCAAGCACGTATCTAAGCCAATAGGACGACGGAAGGAGCGAGGAAAGCACTCCTATAAGAAGAAATGCAAGTATTATCGCTATCGTTCCCACAGCCGATGCAAGCTGATTTTCTGTGAGTGAGGAAACGAACAGTCCTATTGATATGAAAACCATTCCGACAAGCAGTATAGCGACAAGATTTCCAAAAAGTATTATAAACTTGAGCGCCGCGTAATGATTCAGTATCAAAAAGTAAAAGGAGTTGAATATCATACAGCCCGCAAACATCGAATAGGCTGCAAAAAATTTTCCAAAAACCATTCCTATGATGGAAATCGGGGCGGTAAGAAGAAGCTGCTCGGTTTTTATCTTGCGCTCCTCGCTGAAGGACTTCATTGTAAGAAGCGGAAGTATTATACCGGAGAAAATCATCATATAAGTGAAAAACGGGGTTACGTCAGCGCTCATAGAAAACAGAGTGGTATAACAAAATACCGCTCCGCCAAGAGCTAAGTAAAGAACGAGAAAAACATATCCTATCGCGCTCGTAAAATAAGAGCGCATTTCCTTTTTAAAAACTGCTAACATTTAATCTATCCTCGCCTTTCAGTGCGCTTTTCCGCGCTTTTTTTGATTTTTCTCCACCTCGCCGTTAGAGCTGTCAACAAGCCTTATGAATATTGATTCAAGGTCTGTTCCTACCGGCATCATTCCGATAAGGGGCCAGTTCTTTTGAGCGCAAAGCGCGAATATCGGCTTTCTCGCATCAACTCCCCTGTCGCTCTCTACGAGATACGCGTAAGAATCCGCATCGCGCTCACCCGTTGAGGTAACACTCTTAACTCCGCGGATTTTTGAGAGGGCGGACTCAACCTCTCTTGCCGGGCCGCA
The DNA here is from genome assembly GCA_045656445.1 of Eubacteriales bacterium. GTDB lineage: Bacteria > Bacillota > Clostridia > Oscillospirales > CAG-272 > UBA1740. Next base: position 62,333 of record JAZORD010000010.1, read on the forward strand.
TATTTTCGCGCGGTAGTGATAACCGTCCTCAATCGTCTTTGTAAGGTCCTCTGTTCTCTCGTTTGCAATAATTTTTCCCTTGTTGATAATTATCACGCGCTCGCACACGGCCTGAACCTCGGCAAGAATATGTGTTGAGAGAATTACGGTGTGCTTTTTTGCAAGAGCGCGGATAAGGTTTCTCACCTCAAGAATCTGCTTGGGGTCAAGTCCCACCGTGGGCTCATCGAATATAACGACCTTCGGGTCGCCTATAAGCGCCTGAGCGATGCCGACCCTCTGCTTATATCCCTTCGAGAGATTTTTTATAAGCCTGTGCTTTACGTCAAGCAGTCTTACCGACGCAAGTATTTTACCAAGATGCTCGTCCTTATCAAGCTCACAGCCCTTAAGTTCATAGACGAACTCCAGATATTCCATTACCGTCATTTCGGGGTATACGGGCGGCTGCTCGGGCAAAAAGCCTATCATTTTTTTCACTTTTATCGGGTCTTCAAGAATATTGACTCCGTTTATGTATGCCGAGCCTGACGTAGTTGAAAGATAGCCCGTGAGTATATTCATAGCGGTGCTTTTGCCCGCGCCGTTAGGTCCGAGAAGACCTACTATCTCACCCTCTGCTATTTCAAAACTAACGTCGTTCAAGGCGTAATTTGAGCCGTAACGCTTAACAAGATGGTCTGCTCTTATCATTTTCAGTATCGGATTTCCGACGTCCTTTCATATATTTACGCGCCATACGCGCTTACTCTACACGATTACACATTATAACATATAATTATAAATAAACTGTTAACAAACCGCAGGCAAATATAAGATATTTGAGAATATGGGTCGAATAAGCCTTGACAAAATATGCTAAGGGATGTATAATTTCGGTATACAAGATTTTTCAGGAGCAGCTATGAACGGAGATAAAAAAACGGTTTTCTCCGGCGTTCAGCCGTCAGGAAACCTCACGATAGGAAACTATCTCGGAGCAATAAAAAACTTCTCAAATTTTTCCGAGGAATATAAAACATTTTACTGCGTAGTCGACCTGCACGCCATAACCGTGCGCCAAGTTCCCGCAGAGCTTCGGCGCAGAACCTACGAAACGCTTGCACTTTATATTGCATCGGGTCTTGATGAAACTAAAAATACGCTTTTCGTGCAGTCACACGTGCCCGCGCACGCCGAGCTTGGCTGGATGCTTGATTGCTATACAATGTTTGGCGAGCTGTCAAGAATGACTCAGTTCAAGGATAAAAGCGCGAAAAACGCCCAGAACATAAACGCCGGACTTTTCACATACCCTGCGCTAATGGCTGCTGACATACTTCTTTATCAGACCGACCTCGTTCCCGTCGGAATAGACCAAAAGCAGCATCTTGAGCTGGCGCGCGACGTGGCTATGAGATTCAATCAAATATATGGGGACACCTTTACCGTTCCCGAAGGATATATTTCCACCGATACGATGAAGATAATGTCGCTTGCCGAGCCAACGCAAAAAATGTCAAAATCCGACCCTAATCAGAACGCAGTTGTCTACATTCTCGACTCAAAAGACGATATAATGCGCAAATTTAAAAAGGCAGTTACAGATTCGGAAGCGGAGGTCAGATATTCCGAAAACAAGCCCGGCGTGTCAAATCTTATGACCGTTTACAGAGCCTTTACCGGCAAGAGCTTCGATGAAATCGAACGAGAATTTTCCGGACGGGGATACGGAGATTTCAAACTCGCAGTAGGCGAGGCCTGCGCAGACGGACTTGCCCACGTGAGAGATGAGTTTTCACGTCTTATAGCCGACAAGGCTCATCTTGAAGCAATAATGAAAGCAGGGGCTGACGAGGCGGCGTACTATGCCCGCCGCACGATGTCTAAGGTCAGAAGAAAAATCGGATTTGTAAACTGATTCAATATCATTCAGAATTAAGCCTTTGCCGCTTTTCTCTCTTTCCTTTATTTTGGAGGAATTGAGGGAGATTTTTGAAAATCACAATTTTTTAAAAAGGTATTGACAAAGCTTTTCGTTTTTGTTATAATAATTTGCGTCCTGCGGAAATATTCGTGGACGGAACGCTGCTATGGCTCAGTTGGTAGAGCACATCCTTGGTAAGGATGAGGTCCCCGGTTCGAATCCGGGTAGCAGCTCCAAACAACCCCGAAGCTCAATTGAGCTTCGGGGCTTTGGCTTTTTATGGGTGATTTATTTAAAATCCGGTTTGGCAATCAGCAAGAAATTCGCGCGCCTAAATTTTAGGTATTTTCTTATTCCATATTCATGTTTTGGTGACACTCTGGCTTTTCGCTTTTTAAAAATGCCTTGACCTTACACAAAACGTCGCCCGCCATTTGCTTGCCGCACTTAAATATGCTTATAGCTCCCACGGCAGCAAGTGCGCCTACGGTTAAAATAACGCGCGTGCTGTGAGTTTTTCTCTCGTTTTTGCTAAAAAACACTGTTATTCTCTCCTCTTCGCTTTTATATATCTTTACACGCATAAGAAAAAATATTTATTTTGATTGACAATTTTTTTATGCCGTTGTAGAATAAGAAAAAAGGGGGTGTTAAAGTGATATACAGCAAAATTTGTGATAGCAATGGAGATTGTTCTGCTAGTCCCTCTGCCGAAGTTGCCGCGGCTCTTAGCGAGCAGGAAATTTCAGCAAGGCTTTTTTCAATACAAGAGAATATGAAAAGCAAACGATACGATAAGGCACTCGAGGAATATCGCACGCTTGCGGATGCCGGCTGCGCCGAGGCAGAGAAGGAATACGCCGCAATTTTGGAAAAAGGGCAGCTCGTACCCAAAAACCTTGATTTAGCTATGAAATATTTTTACCGTGCGGCCCTTAAGAACGATGCGTATTCGGCTTACAGATATTCCCGACTTGCCCAAAGAACGAACCGAGATATAAGCAGCTTTTGGCTAATATACTCAGCCGTGCTCGGCTGCGCTGCCGCATACCCCGATGCAGCAGAGGAGTTTTCGAGGCAGGGATATGAGGAAGACGCGCTTTACTTTACAAGGCTTGCCGCATCCTGCGATGATACCGATTCAATAGTATCTCTAGCAAAAAGATATTACGAGGGGATAGGAACCGAGGTGTCCTACGAATACGCAAAATGGTATATGGACAAGCTCAAATTTCCACCCATATACGCGCTGAGGCTCGCCTATAAACTAAAAGGAACAACCGCAAAAGAACCGCCGGAAATCACCTTAAAGGGGTACGACGGACTGCTCCGCAAGCTCGCAGCAAAAGCAAGGGAATGCTCCTTTGAAGGCGCCTACTTTAAACTTTCCAAAATGCTCGCAGCTCGGGGTGACACCGATGCGGCGGCAACCCTGGCAGAGTTGCTCTTGGACGGTCGCGGATGTAAACAAAACATTACAGAAGCATTAAAGCTTTTGACCAAAGCGGCAGCTATGGGAAGCATCCGCGCAAGCCTTATTCTCGGCGACCTTTATTTCGATGAAAGACTGTTTTCAAGAGATACGCCTACAGCCATCGCCCACTACAAAAGAGCCGGAGAACTCGGAGCATATCAGGCATACGAATTAATAGGCGATATTTATTACACGGGGTCGGGCTTAACATCCGACGTGGCTCGCGCAGTTGAATTTTACGACTTAGCCGCGGCGGCAGGCTCAACATCTGCAAAAGAAAGCTCGCGCAAGATAAAAAAAGAAAGAATGGACCTCTTTGAAATGGCACTTGCCTCAAAGAATGCCGAGGACGCCTTTCGCCTTTATTCTCTTTCTTCATCACTTGGGCTGGCGGAAGCAAAGCTCAAGCTCGCGGAATGTTTTGAATACGGCTTGGGAACAGAAATCAACAAACGCGCCGCGTTCCTTTTATACGAGAAATCCGCAAAGCTTGGAAATATCACAGCTCTCACCTCACTTGGCAGATGCTATGCTTACGGAATAGGAACGAACCGTGACTTTTCCCTCTCAAGAAAGCTTCTATGCAAAGCTGAAGGACTCGGCGACGAGCGCGCCTCACAAATTATCACCGAGCTTATGGAAAGAAAAAAGCGCAAGATTTCATCAGCGCACCTCTCTGCCGGAATAAGACTTATTTACCAAGGAAAAATTCAAATAGCCAAAAGGCATCTTGAAGCCTCTTCATATCTTGAAAATCCCAAGGCAATCTATACCCTTGGCTGTCTTTACGAGTTTGGCGCCGGAGTTCCCTGCGACAAGCAAAGGGCGTACGCTATGTACGAGCGCGCCTTTTCTCTTCTTTTCAGAGATCCGCGTTCGGTATATAAGCTTGCGATTTTAAGGCTCATAAAATCAACTAAATAAAAAGCGACGGCAAGTTGCCGATTTATCTCGGCTTGCCGTCGCTCTTATTGCACCCGTGTGCAATTATTTGCTATTCTTTTTCCCCTTTGCCTTAACCTCGCTTGCGGATTTTATGTAAAGGCTTATAACGTTTTCAAGCGTTTCCCTGAGTGCAACGCGCAATTTTTGCGGCATTGTTCTCGACTTTCTGTAAAGATGCAAAAGGTGGAGTTCGTCATCTGAGAGCTCTGAGGTGTCGCTCCTGAGCGGCATATCAAGAAGCTCGCCGACGTTTACTCTGAATTCCTCTGAGAGTCTTGGAAGCATCTTCATATAAGACGAGGACCTGCCGCGTCGCCAGTTGTTTACGGTTTTCTCAGGAATGCCCAGTGCCCTCTCAAACGCCGCATCGCTCTCAAACTCAGAATCGATTAACGAAAGTATTCTCTCTCTTATATTTTCAGACACTTCTCTGTTCACTGTCATATCCTCTTTCGTTTGTCATTACGTGTATTACGGCCCTTGTTTGAAGGGCGGTGCTTCTTTTTATCTGTGCTGAAACCGAATTTACCAAGCTTTTTCCCAAGGGCATAATACTCTCCGTGAGAATAAGCGATAAGCTTTGCTTTATCAAAGCAGATTTTGTCCTTTTCGTCTATTATGCTCTCATCGCAAGACACGTTCACGATATCCGCCATGAAAATATCGTGAGTTCCGCTCTCTATTACGTCAAAAACCTTGCACTCAAGCGCTATCGGAGCTTCGGCTATCGTCGGAGCTGACACGACCTCGCTTTTCATCTTGGTCAGAGCGCATTTTTCAAATTTATCCACCTTTGCACCGGTATAAATTCCAACGTAATCCGTGGCGCGCGCAAGCGCCTCATTTGTCAGATTGATAACAAACTCGCCTCGCTCCTTGATTATTTTGTGAGAGAATCTGCTCGGACGTACCGAAATATATGTTCTTGGCGGATCAGAGGATAAAATACCCGTCCAGGCTATCGTAATAATATTGCTGTTTTCCATATCTCCCACGCTGACCATAACGGCAGGGAGCGGGGCTTCGAGCGTTCCCGCTTTAAAATTTCTTCTTGCCATATCAATCTCCGTTCTTAAGAGCTTTTTCGTTTTTATTTGGGTGCTTTAGCATACCAAGCCAGATTTTTGAGAGAATCGAGTCGGGCAAGGTCTTGAAAAGCGCATGCTGGAGCTTGGTATACCAATTCGTAACGCACATCGCGCGCCCCTTGGTCATCGCCCTGATACATTTAGCGACGACTCGCTCCGTCTTGAGCAGGGGCTTCATCGCCTTAGGCATCGTAACGGTGGGGTTGTCGGTTGCCTTTTCAAGAAAATCAGTTTCTACCCAACCCGGACAGAAGCAGGTCGCGCGAAGACCGTATTTTTTTATCTCGTAGTTTAGCGACTTCGTATAGTGAAGAACGAAAGCCTTTGAGGATGAATATACGTTGAAGTAGGGTAACGGCGTAAAGCAAGATCCGCTTCCAAGCTGAACTATCCTTCCGCCCCATTCCATATAAGGAACGGTAATGTGGGTTATAAGAACAAGCGCCTTGGCATTTAAGTCAATCATTTTTTCAACGTAAGACTCATCAAGCTCATCGAACGAGCCGAATTTTCCAAAGCCCGCAGCATTGACCAAATACTTTACCTTAGGCTTTTCCTCTTCAAAAGCCCCCCTTACTGCGTCAATTCCCTCACGCTCCGTGAGGTCGGCGCTGATTATTTTCGCCTTAACTCCAAGCTCCTCCGCCAGCGCTTGCATTCTACCAGCTCTTCGAGCGATAAACCAAAACTCATCTACCAAAAGCTTTTCCTTCATCTGCCTTGCGAACTCACGCCCGATCCCGCTGGATGCGCCTGTTATAATTGCTATTGACATATTAACACCTTACCTTTTTCCTATTCTTCTTACCGCCTGTGAAAGAGCCTTGCCCTTTCCATAAGCGTCGGTTATCTCTCGTATATCACGCGCGCTCTCGGTTGTGAAAAGAAAGTGCCCGTGCGTGATTTTCGCCTCGTCAAGCTCGCCCCGTCTGTCACCCATATAGGTCGGTCGCGAGTTAAAGAGCAGATTTCTGTGCCCGTACTCGTACATAAGCGGAAACCTCGCCCCCGTCCTATCCAGAAGCGATGCGCTCTCGCACATCTCACAGCCGAAATTTTCCTTTATGAAGCATCGCTCTGTAATCATAAGCGGTATTCTTCCATATACAATTTCAGCCCCTCCTATATCTCTTGCCATAGGCAAGGTCAGCTCGGGGGATAGTATCCTACTGGATATACCAAGCTCCTCGTATTGCCTTGCTGTGTAGCTATTGGTTATATTAAGTCTGAAATCACCCACCGGTATCAGACCTGACAGGCGTGCAAGCTCGATATGGCCTATATTCCCGACCAAAGCATATTTTGCCCCCGCCCGCCTCGCCTCGCATAAAAGCGTAAGCACAGACTGCACCTCAGTGTCCGTGACAATGGCAGGAATTGCGACACCCGTTGCCCATCCTCTGAAATGCTCTATCGGCAAAAACACGACATCAAATAACTCGCGCACGTGAGCCTTCTCAAATTCTCCCACCGTCTTTTTTGAGAAAATTTGCGCCGTTTTCATTGGCTTTTCTGCGACCCGTGAGAATTTTTCTTCAATATATTCTTCTGCACGCGCAGTGCGCTCGCAGGACTCAAAGGCCGCCGCAGCATCCCGACGCAAAGCGTTAATTGCAGATGGCGGCAGATTAACACCGTCCTCCATCTCAAGCTCTATATCCTCCGTCCTGAGCGAAAGGAAGGTAGCCCCCATTTTAGAAAGTCTTTCCTTCACCTCAGTCTCTTTTAGTGGGGAGCTTTTTGCAGGCTCGGCAGAAATTCCAAGTACAGCAACCTCTTTTCCCGACCCGATAAGAGTCATCTCAGACGGTTCACCGAGCCTGATTTTAACCTTAGCTCTTACCGAAACTCGCGAAGGCTCAAATGAAATTTCCGAAAGCCCGCGGGTCATCTTCTTATCCTCATCAGAACGCACGCCCGTCATCGACGTGAACTTGTCATCTCTGAAATATCCGTCGGTAAACTCTCCGCGCGAGAATACTCGCCTTAGCTCCTCCCGCTCACCCGCATTAGCACAGCGCCCCTCGTTAAGAAGCCTTCTGTATATTGCCGTTACAGCATACACATACTCAGGAGCTTTCATTCTGCCCTCTATCTTAAGCGATGCAGTCCCGGATGCGATAAGCTCGTCTATATGCATGGCAAGTGAAAGGTCGGAGAGCGAAAGTATATGTTTCCCCTTATTATATGGGAGTCTGCAGGGCTGCGCACACTCGCCGCGATTTCCGCTTCTTCCGCCGACTAGCGATGACATAAGGCATTGACCGGAATGGCAAACACATAGCGCCCCGTGCAAAAAAACTTCTGTTTCTATACTGCAGCTTTCTGTTATATTTACAATATTATCAACAGAAAGCTCCCGTGCCACCACTACCCTTTCGCAGCCAAGACGAGCCGCCTCGTTCGCGCCGTAGCTGTTATGAACCGACATCTGCGTTGACGCATGAATAGGCAGCTTGGGGACTCTCCGCTTTATTTCCCTTATAGCGCCAATGTCACACACGATAACCGCATCAACCCCTATTCTCCAAAGCTCTGCCGCAAAATCCGAAAGCTCGCGCATCTCCTTATCGTATATAAGCGTGTTCACCGTCACGTAAAGCTTCACGCCGTGAAGATGGCAGTAAACTACGGCGCGGCAAAGCTCATCTATATCGAAATTTTTAGCATACGCTCTAGCCCCAAAAGACCGACCGCCCACGTAAACGGCGTCAGCACCGCCCGCAACCGCCGCGTATAAGCACTGCATATCACCTGCCGGCGCAAGAAGCTCCGGCAAAGCACTTCTTCGTTTCATTACTCAACGTTCCCTGTTTTTATTAATTATGGTTTCTTTCTTACCATTTTATCAAACACCGGAGTTTTTGTCAATTAGCATAAATAACGAACATTGTGCCAAAATTTCGTAAATATTGTGAAATCTCTCGGGGTTTTAAGTAAAATTGACAGGTTCTTAAAATTTCGATTCACAGGTCTGATTTTTATATACCGTGAAAAAGAGGAAAATCGCAGATCTTCCTCTTTTGTTTTTATATTCGTTGTGTGACTTAAAGAAAAAGCGGGCGTAGCTGACGTCCCTCTTTCATTGCGGAAAATCCGTCGGAAAGCCGTGAAAAATCAGCCACGAGGGAGTGTGGCTTGTTTTTGGGGTCATCCTGAAAAAGCGGCAAAAAATACACCGACTTTCTCGTAATAAGCCTTGCAATATTGGCAAGATTCTGCGACATTGCATCGTTTGACGCAAGCGCTATAAGAAGTGGTCTGTCGCATCTCAGGTGAGCCTTTGCCGCCATTGTTACCGCTGTGTCGGTAACACCGTTTGCAATTTTTGCGAGTGTATTACCCGTGCACGGAGAAATAACAAGGTATTCAAGGGGGCGTCTTGCTCCAAACGGCTCTGCATCCTCGACGGTGTGTATTACGCTTTTTGAGCAAATCTCCTCAACATTTTTTATAAAATCCTTTGCCACAAAAAATCTCGTGTCGGTTGAATATGCTTTTTCACTCATTATAGGCTGAACATCGTATCCCGCCAAAACCAGCCTCTCAAGCTCTGAAAGCGAGTCGGAAAAAGTGCAAAATGAACCGCAAAAGGCATAACCTATCATACCGCGCCGCCCCCACGTACTAGTCTTTCTACGGCTCGCGCATAGGTCGCGCCCGCGCTTTGTGGATACATTTTTTCAGGAAGCGAGGGAAGATATTCAACACCCGCAACACCTTCAAAATTCTTTCCGGAGGCAAGCTCTATTATCCTCATCCCGTCGGAAATTTTTCCATCAGGAAATGCGCCGCGCATATCCTTTGGAGCTGTATTTATAAGTATTTCTATTCCGGAGAAATCATAGCTTCCGCAAGCTCTTGGAACGCATACGCTGTCTACCCCGCATTCGCCAAGCGAGCGCGCAACACCGAGCTTGGAGGTAAAAATCTTCACCCTCGCGCCCAAAAATAAAAGCATTCCCGCGAGCCTTGAGCCTATTCTTCCGTATCCTATTATTCCAAAGACGGTGTCGGATGGTGCAGTTTCTGTTGTTGTGAGAATATAGCCAAGCGCTCCGTTTGCCGTTAGCGTGGCGTTTTCAGCTTGATATACCTCGTCATCGCAAAGGTCAAGAACAGTGCAGCCAAGCTCCTTTGCGTCCTTTTTATATTTATCCGGCAGTCCGTATCCGGTTAAAACGCTTCCTGCCCCCGCGTTGCAAAGGGTGGCAGAAAGAGGAATATCGGTTTTCGTTATATAAATATCATCTTTTGTTGTAGGCACGGGCAAAAGAACGAGATGCTGAAGGGTCAAGCGAGAGCAAAGCCTTGCCGCCACTGCAAGACGCTCACCCGTACCGTAGGTTTCTAAATTCATCGAAATTTACCGTTCCGTCGTATTAAGAGCGCAGATTCTTCTTTAAAAAAGAGAGTAAGTGCTGAAATATTTTACCTGCGCTCACGCTATTATCCTATGCAAAAGGGAGCTTTTTGTTGAAAAAGCTCCCTTGAATATTTATATACTAACTGACGAATCGAAACGCCGCGCAACCGAAAACAAGGAATTTAAAGGTTGTTGATGTAAACTTATAATTACATTTTGTCATCCGCGAAGCCTATTTGTTGCATAAGGCTCTTTCAGCATCGTGCCCTTGCCTAAACTCATCTTTAGTCAAAAAGCTACCAAGACGCCTCTCATCACCAAGCCTCTATCATATCCTTCGTCATAGGTATTTCAACGTCTACGTTTACGCCGCCTCTTTCCACGTGAATTATGACACGGCTTCCCTCTCTTGCGTTGAGCATTGTATCAACCAGGTGATAGGTACGCGTAACCTCATGTCTTACTCCCTCAATTGTAACCGCCTTTATCACGTCGTTTAGCTGTAGCCGTCCGTTTGCCGCGCCTTCCTTTGAAATCTCACTAATCACAACGCGCTCAACCTTATGCACCTTGCCGGTTTCGTTATCGTAAACGGTCTTAAGCTCGCCCGCGTAAACCGTCACGCCCATCATACATCTATACACATTTTTCAGATTTTCGCCAAAGCAATAATCCTTGATATTTTTAGCTATTGCGATAGCTACGTTAGACGGTATCGCATATCCGATATTATCGGTTGTGCTGTTACCCGACTTCGCATTTACAACACCGATAAGCTCACCTTTGTCGTTAAAGAGTCCGCCGCCGGAGTTTCCACTGTTCACCGCTGCGTCGGTACGCATAACGCGAAGCTGTACGCTTGTTCCGTTAAAGGAAACGACTATGTTTTCGCTGTCAACGTTAACGTATCCCACTGTTGCGGAAATTCCCTTGCCCTCAGGATTTCCGACCGCTATTGCGGTGTCAAGAATAGAAACGTTATCCGAATTTGCGACATCTGCCGCGCGAGCGCAGCTCTGCATAAGAACGGTACTGTCCTTAACGTGAAGAAGCGCAATATCGTAATTCATAGAGCCGCCAACAAATGTTGCATTAATTCCGTATTCCTGCGCCTCCATACCGTAAAGGAAAACCTTAATAGCGCCGGCTATACTGCCTTGGTTCTGGTCATAAACCACGTGATAGTTGGTAATTATAAAGGCTTCGCCCCGCTCCTTGTCAATCTCGTATATAACGCCCGAGCCTGCGGAGGAGGAAGTAATTACGCTTACCGCTGACAGAACAGCTTTGCTGGCAGACAGAAGATTTTTATTCTCCGTTGACGTGATGTTGATATTCTCGTAAGTCGGACCGCCGTTGACGTTTATAGTGTAATTTGGCGTCTCGTCTTTCCCCTGCGAGCCGAGTATTCCATCCGTATCCAAAAACAAACAGGACGAAAGAGAGCAAAGACTAACGGCAATCAGAAGAAATAGGGATATAATTTTTGCTTTCATATTTTTCACCTTTAAGCGGGTATTTGTTTACCTATATTTTACACATCTTTTGTAACTTTTGTGTTTCGAGCGAATTAATAAAAAATAAATTATTTAGAGTTATTTTTAAAATATTGATAAAGACGGCACTCTATCATACCGTTGTAAAGCTTTCTTACCTTGTCCGCGCGTTTTCCGTAAAGTCTTTCAAAATAGGGGTGCGAGGTTATTATATAGACCTGCCAGGGCGCGAGGGAGCGAAAATGCTCTCCTATATCCCGATAAAGCGACTCCACCTCCCTTTCCGTACCCATTCTTTCGCCGTACGGAGGATTTGTCACTATGGTGGCGCGTCTGCCGGGGGCTGAAATTTTTCTCGCGTCGCACTGAAACACCCGAATAGTGTCAGACACACCCGCATTTTTTGCGTTACGCTGGGTAAGCGCTACTGAGGGCGCTGAAATATCCGAAGCAAAAACCTCGAATTTGCTCTTAATCTCACCGTCACGCGCTTCCTCGCGAGCCGATTTCCACATCCTTTTTTCTATGAAAGGAAACGCTTCCGCAGCAAAGGAACGCGACACGCCCGGAGCTATACCGCGCATCTTCATTGCCGCCTCAATGGCAATCGTTCCGCTTCCGCACATAGGGTCCCAAAGCAAAACCTCTTCCCTTGGACGCGAGATAGCCGCAATTGCGGCGGCAAGCGTTTCCCGTATCGGAGCGCTGTTTGACTCCCTACGGTATCCTCGTTTATGAAGTGGAACTCCGGAGGTGTCTATCATAAGGGTCGCTTCGTTGTTGAGAATAAAAAATTCTATCTGATACTTGACTCCGCTCTCAGCAAACAGAGATATTCCATATCGCTCGGAGAGGGAGCGCACTATTGCTTTTTTAACAATTGACTGACAGTGGGGTATTGAGAAAAGCGCCGATTTTATTGAATGCCCCTTTACAGGAAAGGCGTCGTTTTTGCCTATAAAATCACTCCAAGGAAGCGCCCGTGTTCCCTCAAACAGCTCTTCAAAGCTCTCAGCTCTGAATGAACCGAGCTTTATATATACTCTCTCGGCATATCTCAAAAATATATTTGAAAGCGCAACAGCCTCGGGGTCGCCAAGAAAGGTAACCCGCCCGTCTATTGTGGATACTCTTTCATACCCAAGCGAGTCTATTTCCTCGCCCAAAAGATGCTCAAGCCCAAAAAGGCAGGTAGCTACAAGTTGAAATTTCATTTTATCTCTTTTCTTCAGGGATATACTGCTCAAAGATTACGCCATCAAAGCCATGCTTATACGCCGCCATCTCTTCCTCTTGGCTGGTTACGGTCCAGGCGATAGTTGAGGTGCCGAAAAGACGTCTTACAAGCCTGAGAGAGCTATTTTTATATGCAGAGTGGTTGTAGGATATAAAATCAGGTCTGCAAAGAAAATTAAAAAGAAGATTTTCAAGAAAAAGGTATTTTATCTGACCCTTATACTTTTCCTCTTTTGAAAAATCCGAGGACAAAAAGCCTCGAAGAGCCTCGGGCATCTCTTTCTTTACAAGCGCGAGCGCAAGGGGATTGAAGGATTCAATGATAAATTCTCCTTTATACTCTCTTAACAGCTCGATGGTTCTTTTAGTTGCTCCGTATTTGCCGGCGCTCTCTTTTATTTCAACAAGAAGCGGCACGCGTCCATTGACAACACTGAGAACCTCGGCAAAGGTCGGAATAGTGTCCCCGGTTTCGCAAAGCCTGATTTTTGAAAGCTCCTCTTGCGTTTTTTCATCAACCCTACCCGTCTCCGAGGTCACACGCTCAAGGGTTTCGTCGTGAAAAACTACAAGCTCGCCGTCATAGGAAAGACGCACGTCAAGCTCTATTCCGTATCCGGCCTCGACAGCGGCGCGAAATGCCGAAACAGAATTCTCTGCTCTTCCCTCTCCGTGAAGACCTCTGTGAGCGTATCTTACCGTCTTGAATCTTTCCATTTGCGGTCTTTTTTTACCGGGAGCGGCAAGAAAGAGATAAACCGAAAGGCAGAGACCAAAAACAGACGCGAGCGATATGGTTAAAATCCAATACCAATCCATTTATTATTCTCCGTCTGCTCCAAGACTTTCAAAAACCCCGGTCTTTTCCGCCTTAGAGTCTCCGTGCTTAACAAACAGCATTGTTATAAATGCGCATCCGGCAAAAACGGTAGCATAGGGGAAGAGCTTTGTAATACCCCAGTTATCCATTATAAGACCGGAAAAAACAGGAGTCAGAGTTTGAGCCGCCATTGACGCAGTGTAGTAGAAGCCCGTGTATTTTCCTACGTCTCCGCCCTTTGCGAGCTCGACTACCATCGGGAAGGAGTTTACGTTTATCGTTGCCCAACCGATTCCCGCCATAACGAACAAAAGAGTCATAACTATAAGCGGTGTTCCGTTTCTCATAAACGAAGCGATAAAGAACGCCGTTGTGAGTATGACGACTCCCGCAAGAATTGCCTTTTTCCTTCCAATCTTTGAGGAAATAATACCAACGGGTATAAAGGCGATGAGCGCTGCAATGTTTGCAACCAGAAGAGTTGTATTATAGTCAAGGTTAAGAACCTGCCCAGCATATACCGAGTACTTACTAGTTACTGCATTGTAGCCGAAGTACCACAGCATGACAGAGCCGAGAATGAAAAGAAGGGAGCGAAGCTCAGGCTTTGAAAGCCTTCTCTTTTCGCCGTTTTCGTCAACAGACTCCTCAGAGATTCCCATTGCGGCACTTTCCTCTTCCATATCGCTGACAAACTTCCTTTCGCGGACAGTAAGCATAAATACGATAAGGCACACGAGCATAACTAAGCCAATGATTAAGAAGTACGGCAGATATTTCATATAGGTTTTCATCACCTTGCCCGTTCCAAGAACTATACCTACACCTAGAGCAAGGCTTCCGCCAAGCGTACCCATAAGATTTATTATCGCATTGCCCTTTGAGCGAAGGGGCTTGGGCGTTACGTCGGGCATCAGAGATACCGCAGGCGTGCGGAAGGTCGCCATAGATACAAGAAGGAGGAAGAGCATCGCAACAAACCAGATGAGATTAGACGGATCGTTTGTCGTAATCTCGTTGTAGATATACGCCTGTCTTGCCGGCACTACGTAGTTTGTATAGTCATCGGTTGCTTTTCCGTCATCATCAAGCACCTTTACAGCAAGAAACTCATCCCTTGTAAATTTCTCTCTGAGGTCGAATTCCACACCGTCGGGAGTCTTAAGCTGCTTTTCATACTCGTAATCATACAGCAGCTCTCTGACAGATTCGGACTCCAGATCGCTGACGTCGTCAAGCTTTTTGAGCTGAGCGCTGTCCACAATCGAAAGAGATATGAAAAGGGATGCGGCAACAATTGTTCCGATCAAAACAAAAGGTGTTCTTCTGCCCATTTTGGACTTGCACTTATCCGAAATGATTCCAAAAAGAGGAAGCATAAACAATGCAAGTATATTATCAAGCGCCATAATAATTCCCGACGCAGTCTGGCTGATACCGAATCTGTCCGTAAGAATTTTGGGAATTATCGTGTCATATGCCTGCCAGAACATACTGATCAGAAAGAACGCAAATCCCACGAAAATGGTTCTCTTGTAGTTAAGCTTCATAACCTATCTCCTAAATTGGTTTATATCTTTACACATTTTAACATATAAGTAACACTTTGTCAATCAGACGTGGAAAATATTGCAAGCGGAGCGCTTGGCAAACAGCACGTCGCTGTTGACTTTTCGGGCGCAGAGTTGTATAATAGATAAAAGTCGCATAGTCTTAAAATAACTAAGGGGGACGGAGATGAAGATATATAACTACAAGCCGGGTGTGCAAATCGGCGAAAAAACAGCTGTCGCCCTCGGGTATTTTGACGGAGTTCACGCAGGTCACAGACGCCTTCTCGCCACAGCTAAGCGAGTTGCCAAGGAAAAGGGGCTTCTTTTCACGGTGTTCACCTTTTCGGCGAAGGTGGGGGTCAAGGAAAACCGCCTTATATATTCAAACGAGCAAAAGCTCTCGCTTTTCGAGTCGCTTGGAGTCGAAGCGGTAGTACTCACGGATTTTGCGGATATTTCCGGAATTTCGTCAAAGGATTTTGTTTTGAAATGTCTTTTCAAAGATATGGGGTGTCGCGCAGCCATTGCCGGATTCGATTTCAGATACGGAAAGGGACGAACGGGAGATATCGCAAGCCTCAAAAATGAGCTTAGCGACCTTGGAGCAAGCTGCGTTATAGAGCCTGAGCATAAGATTAAGGGCGAGAAAATATCCTCGTCAAAAATAAAAGAACTTCTTGCGCTTGGAAAGGTTGAGGCTGCAAGAGAATTTCTCGGGCACCCCTATCAGCTTATATGCGAGGTCGAGCACGGAAGAGGAATCGGAAGAAAGCTCGGCTTTCCCACCGTCAACACAAGGCTTTCTCTTGACCGGGCAGAGCTTTTGCGCGGAGTTTACCGAACCGCCGTTGAAATTTCGGGAAATCTTTACACGGGCGTCACAAACGTCGGCACCTGTCCAACCTTTGAGGAGCGAAACGTTCACGCGGAAACCTATATAGTCGGATATTCCGGCGTGCTTTACGGCAAAAAAATAAAAATTCTGTTCCTCGGGCGTCTGAGAGATGAGAAAAAATTCGACAGCGCTGAGGAGCTGATAATGCAAATAGAAGTTGACAAAAATAGAGCTATTAAAGAAAACGGAGAACTTACATGGCAGGAAATTGGACAAAACTGACGGCGACGGGAAAAACCGAAAATCTTGATGACATAGTAGCCGTTATGAGCATGCTTGATAACGGACTTATGATAGAGGATTACAGCGACTTTTCCTTCTCCGGAATGTACGGAGAGCTTGTCGATGAATCTATACTAAACGCAGATAAAGAAACTGTTCGTGTTTCTCTTTTCGTGCCTGAGGAAAAAAATCTAAGCGAATACACCTCTTTTATTAAAGAAAGATTTGAAACCCTCAGTATTAAGGCAACGCTTTCCGCCGACGGCATGAACGAGGACGAGTGGTCGGAGAGTTGGAAAAAGTACTATACCCCCATCCCTTTGGGACGGGTGACCATCGTTCCCGCATGGCAGGAATATACGCCGGAGGAAAATGAGATTATAATCCGAATGGATCCCGGCATGGCGTTTGGTACGGGTACTCACGAAACCACAAGGCTTGTAATGAAAATAATGCAGGATGAAATCCGCGGCGGCGAGCGAGTGCTTGACGTCGGCACCGGTTCAGGAATTCTCTCCATCTGCGCGTCAAAGCTTGGAGCTAAATCCTGTAACGCCTACGATATAGACCCCGTCGCAGTAAAGGTGGCAAAGGAAAACGCCTTGGCGGACGGATGTGATAATATAACCGTTGGAGTCTCTGACCTTTTACACGGAGTGGACCTTTCCCTTGGAAAATACGATTTCTGCGTAGCTAATATAGTTGCAGATATTATAATAAGAATGATGCCGGACGTGTCAAGGTTTATTACGCCCGAAGCGCCTCTCATTCTTTCGGGTATTATTTCTATGCGTGCCGACGAGGTTCGTCGGGCGGTAGCGGAAAACGGATTCACCGTAATTCGCGAGGAACAGGAAAATGACTGGCTTGCGATGATGGTCAAACAAACCAATGCATAGCGCGGCACCATTTGATTTTTCGGTCGGGCAATCGCTATGACAGAATGGAGGTTTTTATGCCAAGATTTTTTGTGACACCGGATAGCTTTGATGACAACAGAGTAAGCATCGTCGGTGACGACGCTTTTCACATAGCGCGTTCTCTAAGAATGGCGGTAGGTGACGAAATAACCGTCGCGGATGCGCATGGCTACGAATACGCCTGTATACTCCGCAAAATACGCGATGATGTGTGCGAGTGTGAGGTGACGGGGAAAAAACTCTCTAAAGCCGAGCCACCCGTAGACGTGACGCTGTTTATGGCGTATCCCAAGGGAGATAAGCTTGAGATTGTGATTCAAAAGGCAGTGGAGCTTGGAGCAAACAGAATAGTTCCCTTTGAATCCTCGCGTTGCGTCAAGCGTCCTCACCAAGATAAAGCTGAAAGACAGCGCTCAAGGCTTTCAAAGATTGCCAAGGAGGCAGCCAAGCAGTGCGGCAGAGCAAGGCTCTCGACGGTAGACACACCTATTGATTTTGACCAAATGCTCATAGAAGCTAAAAAATCCGACCTAGCGCTTTTCTGTTACGAGGGCAAGAGTGCGATGTCCCTAAAAAAAACGCTTTCTCAAAACCAGAACGTAAAATCTATATCGGTCGTCGTGGGGTGTGAAGGCGGATTCAGCGAAAAGGAGGCTGAGGACGCTACAGCGTCAGGTCTTATCCCCGTTAATCTCGGTCCAAGAATCCTGAGATGCGAAACTGCTCCCCTTTATGCGCTAGCTTCGATTTCTTATAATTACGAACTTTAATTTTTTTGTTGGCTAAGGTTATTAAGGTCAAATATCAACAAATAACTGTTAATTTTTTTGTTTTTTCATCAATTATTTTCAAAAAAACTATTGAAAAATATCAAAAAATGAGTTAGAATGTAGTACAGTATCACCAAATTTAAGAATTACATATTGATAACCGATATAGGAGTTTTATATGTCCAACCACTTGTTTCAAACCGTCATTCATCAGATGAGAGACGTAGTAGGTCGCAATCTCGGCGTTATAGATGAGAACGGCATAGTAATAGCCGCCAGCGAGTTAGCAAAAATCGGCGAGTCCAGACAGCGAATAAGAGAAGAGCTCTCTTACTCTTCAGGCTCTATGGTCTACGACGGATATACTTACAGATTTATCAACTCAACTGCAAAAACAGATTGTATAGCCTTTGTAGAGGGCGACGATTCCCACGCATCAAAAACGGCTGAAATCCTTGCGATTTCTCTTGGAAATATAAAAAACCTTTACGATGAAAAGTACGACAAGGTTTCCTTCATAAAAAATATTATTCTTGACAACATACTTCCAAGCGACATATACATAAAATCTAATGAGCTTCACTTCAGTGAGGAGTTCCGGGCTGTTATTGTAATTAAATTTCAGGGTACTTCCGTCACACCCCCATACGAAATCATAGAGGGGCTTGTAAACGACAAGGTTAAAGATTACGTTATCGGCGTCAGCGAGCAGGATATCGTAATAGTTAAAGAGGTTGAGTCAACCACCACGCCTGACGAGCTTGAGGTTTACGCCCGCGAGATAATAGCGACGGCCGCCAAGGAGCACTCCGTAAAGCTGCTCGTCGGTATCTCTTCGGTCGTTGAAAATCTTAAGGACCTCGCAAGAGCCTACAAGGAGGCTCGCATTTCACTTGAGGTTGGAAAGGTTTTTGATATTGAAAAGCCGATAATGTCATACGAGAACCTTGGAATAGGAAGGCTTATATATCAGCTTCCCACTACCCTTTGCGAAATCTTTCTTGGCGAGGTGTTTAAAAAGGGCTCTCTTGAATCGCTTGACAGAGAAACGCTTATGACGGTTCAGAGCTTCTTTGAAAACAACCTCAACGTGTCGGAAACCTCAAGAAAGCTTTTCGTTCACAGAAACACGCTCGTTTACCGTCTTGAAAAGATAAGAAAACTAACGGGTCTTGACCTTCGGGAGTTTGATCACGCTGTTACCTTCAAGGTAGCTCTTATGGTTAAAAAATATCTTACAAGCAAGCCTACGAAATTTTAAACCGTCTTTTGCGACGAATTTTTTGGGGTTTGTTCTGTATAATAATATTTGCCCTGCCGATTTTTCAGCAGGGTAAAATCTTGCACTACGCAAAAACAAAATCAACCTTATTTAACTGAACGCAGAGGATTTATCAAACCTCTGCCTCAAAAGGAACAAAATATGACTAAAACCAAAGCTTCGGTTCTCAAGGCGCTGTGCGTTTTGCTTGTAGCCTTGACGTTGGTCTTATCCCTCGCGTCCTGCAATGCCAACAAGGATTTCGTAGCCGAAAGACTCGGGGAATTTGAAGTTCCCGAGTTCCATAAGGATAAGCTTCGTGGAATCGAGATAGTATATCGCGATTACTACTTTAAGGATATTCCCTCGGCGGACGTTCTCTCAGAGGATGTAGCGTCCTTCTATTTTGAGGAGTTTCACAACAAAATAGACAAAGAAAATCCCGACGAGGTGACAGACGCTCTCGTTAATTCATACATCGAGATAATAGGTGACAAATACTCTTTTTACAGAAGCGCAGAGGAACACGAGCAATACGAATCGGATATGAGTGGCTCCTTCTCCGGTATAGGCGTTTCCGTAATTTACAGCTATTCTGATAAAATTATGACGGTAACCGAGGTATATGCCGAAAGCGGCGCCGAGGAAGCCGGGATAAAAATCGGTGACAAAATCGTCAAGGTCAACGGAGAGCCTCTTGAGGAAATCGGCTACGATAAGGCGGTATATACAATTCGCGGCGAAATCGGCACGACGGTTGATATAACCCTTGACAGAGGCGGTGAGGAAGTAACCGTGACGGCGACGAGGAAAAAGGTCGTCGAAAAATCCGTAACTTATTCAATAGATGAAAGCAAAATCGGATATATAAAAATTTCTGCGTTCAACGATAACACACCCGAGCAATTTGACACGGCTCTTAACTATTTGATTGAAAACGGCGCTGAGGGTATAGTTTACGACTTAAGGGGAAACCCGGGCGGATATCTTAACGCCGTAGTTAAAATGCTATACCGCATAGCTCCAAAGGGAACGACCATAGTTTCCTTCTCTAACGGTTACGCGCCGGAGTATAAGGATAAAACCGAAGCTTCGCTCTCGCTTCCGACAGTAGTTATCTGTAATGAATCCACAGCCTCTGCCGGAGAGCTTTTCACAGCGGCAATGCGCGATTTTGAAGCGCTTGGTCTTTTCGATGTTACGATAGTGGGTCAAAAGACCTACGGCAAGGGCGTGATGCAAAACACATACACCTTTACCGACAATTCCTCAATAACCGTTACCGTTGCATACTATAATCCACCGTCGGGTGAAAATTATGACGGCGTAGGAGTCACCCCGGACCTCACCGTTGATGCGGGCAGTGAGGGTGACGCGCAGCTTGATGCGGCTTATACTGAAATCAATAAATTAATAATAAAATAAATGCAGGAGAGAAACCATGCCGGAAATAAAAACTTACACACCCCAAGGCTTTAAAGCTCTTCAGGATGAGCTTGACTACCTCGTTACCGTCAAGGTGGAGGAAAACAAAAAGGAGATTTCCACAGCTCGCTCCTTCGGAGATCTTTCCGAGAACAGCGAATACGATGAGGCAAAGGCAGAGCAAGGAAAAATTCACGCAAGAATAGCAGAACTTCGTGAAATGATAGCTCATGCAAAGGTAATTGACGAATCTCAGATAGACGAGTCCAAGGTGAGCGTAGGCTCAATAGTTACCGTATTTAACAAAACCCGCAATATCGAAGCAACCTACAACATAGTAGGCTCTTATGAAACAGACCCCAAAAACGGAAAAATTTCCGATTCCTCTCCGATAGGTATGGCTCTTATCGGCGCTACTGAGGGTGACGAGGTCGTGGTTGCGGGAGCAAGAGAGCAGGTACTCGTTGTAAAGAGCGTTTCAAGAGCTAAAGATTAATTTTAGGAGCACCGAAAATATGGCTAATGAAAACAATCAGAATCACCAAAATCAGACGAGCGAGCTGGTAGTCCGCCGTGAAAAGCTTGCAGCTCTCGTTGAGTCGGGAAAAAATCCGTTTGAAATAACTAAATATGAAATCACACATACAAGCGCCTCGGCAATACGAGAGTACGCGGATAAAGAATCCAACCTTACCGAAGAATGCGAAGAACTTACTGTAAGGGTCGCCGGAAGAATGGTTGGCCGCAGGATAATGGGCAAGGCGTCATTCGCCCACCTGCTTGACGGCGAAGGCAAAATCCAGCTTTACGTTTCGAGGGACGACCTTGGAGAAGAAGACTACGCCGCGTTCAAGAAATGGGACGTAGGTGATATTCTCGGCTGTGAGGGCAAGCTTTTCCGCACCCGTACCGGAGAAATTTCTATACACGTCAAGAGCGCGACACTGCTTTCAAAATCCTTGCTTCCCCTTCCCGAAAAATTCCACGGCCTCACAAATCTTGAGCAAAGATATAGGCAAAGATATGTTGACTTAATATCCAACCCGGAGGTTAAGGACACCTTTATAAAACGTTCAAAGATTCTCCGTCTTATAAGAGAATACCTCGACAAAAAGGGATTCCTTGAGGTAGACACTCCTATACTTGTTCCCCTTGAGATAGGCGCATCTGCCCGTCCGTTCAAAACGCACCACAACACTCTTGATATGGATATGTATCTGCGTATTGAAACCGAGCTTTACTTAAAAAGACTTATCGTCGGAGGTATGGACAAGGTTTACGAGGTTGGAAGGATTTTCAGAAACGAGGGTATGGACCAAAAGCACAACCCCGAGTTCACCTCAATTGAGCTTTATCAGGCGTACACCGATTATTACGGAATGATGGATCTTGTCGAGGAGCTTTACAAAATGCTCGCGACCGAGGTTTGCGGTACCACCAAGATTACTTACCAAGGTATAGAAATCGACCTTGGCAAGTGGGAGCGTCTTACTATGGTGGAGGCTGTTAAAAAGTATTCCGGCGTTGATTACAACGACTGGGCAAGTGACGAGGACGCAAGAGCAGACGCTAAAAAGCATCACGTTGAAGTGCCTGAAAACGCTACACGGGGCACCGTTCTCGTAGAATTCTTTGACGCATTCGTTGAGGACAAGCTCATTCAGCCCACCTTTATTTATGACTATCCCGTAGAAAACAGTCCCCTTGCAAAGAAAAAGCCGGGAAACCCGCTTTTCACCGAGAGATTCGAATACTTTATCAACTGCACCGAGTACGGCAACGCCTTCTCGGAGCTCAACGACCCCATTGACCAAAAGGAAAGATTCGAGCGTCAGGTTGAAGCAAAGCGCAAGGACGAGCCGGACTGCAACGCAGAGGTCGATTACGATTACGTAACCGCGCTTGAGTACGGTATGCCGCCGACAGGCGGGCTTGGCTTCGGCGTCGACAGACTCGTAATGCTTCTCACCGACTCAGCGTCAATAAGAGATGTACTTCTCTTCCCCACTATGAAGCCCGAAACCTAATCCAAGGTTAAAAACTCCTTGTATTTGCTGGTTTTTTGGGAAAACGCAGTCGTAAGATTGTACGCCATTACACCAATTTTACGCCAAAATGTGCAGAGTAACACTCTTATGCACAACGGAATGTACTAATAATACACAATTTAAGAGCTATGAAAAGATGTTTTGTTTGCATCAATTCATAGCTCTTTTTGTTTTGCCAAAGAAAGAAAAAGGCTTAAAGGACTATGTAAGAGATATGCTTTACACAACGCTCAGCGACTTTTTCAGGAAACACCCCACCGTCAGATACGGCAAGTGTATGATAGCTTATCGACACGTGTACGACCGAGATTATCCCGAACGGCATTGGCGTGACCACGACAACGTGGATATCAATATGGCATCGGACACGGTTGCGCTTTTCGTGATGAAGGACGACAGCCCGCACCATTGTGAGCATCACTATTGCAGCGTTTCTGGTAGCGAAAACCGCACCGAGATTTACGTTGTACCGATAGAAGATATAAACGCTTGGAATATCGCAAGGCAAGACTATCCCGACGAGGGCGTAACGTTCTATGAAAGACCTAAAATCCCCTTATAACGAGGTGTAAAAACGCCGATTTTGGGTGTAAAAATTATTGCACCTTATAGACGCCACAAAAAGCCTTGAAAACACTGCACTTTTCAGGCTTTTAAGCAAAAGAAATCCGACATTGAGTGCAGTCATTATGTCGGATTTCTCACAAATATTCAATTTTGAAAGGAGGAACACTATATGAAAAATTCTAAAACCCGGCAATCAGCTGCATCGACTCATTTCTCTCCGTAAAATCTCTGGATTTACTAGAAAATAAACGCTTATACAGAAGAGTTGTAAGCGAATGTACAATTCCCGTTACCCTTCAAAACCACGCAACGAAAGAAACCATATTGCTACCAAAAATCTTCATACTCACCGGCAAGGGGCGGATGAAATCAATCCGGTTATGCGCACCATACTCACTTGGATTGGCGAGGGCGCGTCGTCGCAAACAGTTATCAACTCGCTTACCCGCAACTTCGCCCCCAAAAAGCGCAGAATGCTATTAATTTTGTTGGACTTTGCGCGTGTTTTCTTAACACGGGGCAAGTTGTTATCGGAAAACAGACTTCCTCTAACTTTCAATTTTCCACTTTCAACTGTCAATTTGCTTTTGACCACATAACTGAACACAACTGTAAATGTTCTATACGGAAATAACGGAAACAACTTGCAAAATGATGCATTTTAGCGGAATGTACGGACTATATGTAAACAATAGTGCTCAAAAACATCGCTTTATGTTCGACGGCCGGATATTGTAGGCTCTCCGCGCACAGTTGGTTGGAACGGGAATTAACCTCGAGCAACTTACATTGTTCACACTCGTTTAGCCACTGATGTTTGTCCGCACGACCTTCGGGCGCGGATTGGGTTCGATGGCGTAATCTGTGGTATGGCGCTCTTTTTGCGATTTTATTTTTCGACATCCAAACCCATTTTTGTGCACATTGCCTATAAAACCTTTGATAGAGAGGGGAGTATATATCGAAATGTGTGGAAAATAAACAAAAAACATTGACAATAGGTAATTTGGAAGATATAATAGTAATATATTTTATTTAATGGCTATCTTTGCGGAAAGGAGATGTGAATGAACGCGTCAGATTATCTTTCGATATCCAACCTCTTACATTTTATTTTTTGTTTGTTTTTGATAGTCTACATGCGGCATTCTCTTGAAAACCAAAACAACTCGCATGCTCGCCGTACGTTTAAGCGCTTCATGCTTTTTGTCATTTGGGCGCTTGTAGCCGATTTGGCAAGCTATGTGTTTGACAAACGTCAATTCTTCGGCGCCAGACTTTTGAGCCACATCTCGATGCTTTCCAGCGTTCTCCTTATGTCTTACGTAGGATATCTGCTCAACCTCTTTTTCGACGTCGTTTTCCATATTAAAGACGAGCAAAAGAAGCGAAGGACTATTTATTTCATTCCCACGGCGCTCATTTCACTTTTACTCCTTTTGAATCTTTTCAACGGTTGCCTTTACACCATTGGAGAAGACAACGTGTACGTTAGAGGTCCGCTCTCCATTGTCAGCTTTTTGTTGCAATACCTTCCATTCGCAATCGTTGCGATTAAAGCAGTATTCTTCAAATTCAGCGTTAGAACAATACGCTACGTAAAGCTCAGAAACAACTTCGTGTGGGTTGGTATGCTTACTCTTTTCTTTGGTATTCTCCAAATAATAACCTTGGGAAAAATCGCGTTCCAGTGTCTTGGCCTCACAGCCAGTATATTTATCATTTTCTCGCGTTTTCAGGATGACCAGATTACAAACGATATACTGACCGGTCTTAACAACAGATACGCCCTTGATGCCTATATTGAAGATAAAATTAAGCTTTACAGCGACGGTTTTCACGGCACGTCATCTCTTTACCTCATAATGATGGATATAAATTACTTTAAGAGAATCAACGACACTCACGGACACGTTGAGGGTGACAAAGCGTTAAAGCTTGTTGCGCATATTCTCAAAACTATCGGCGGAACGTACAAGAGCGACCTCTTTATCGCAAGATTTGGAGGTGATGAGTTTGCCGCAGTATTTGAGGCAAACAGCGAGCGCAAGGTCCAAATTCTTTGTGAGGATATAAAAAATGCTCTTGCGGACGAAACCAAGGATTATCGCTATCTTCTCACAATGGGCGCGGGTTACGCAGTTTATACCGGAAAACATATGTCAATTGAAGCTCTTTACGATAGGGCGGACAAAGCTCTTTACGAGGATAAACACAAGGCAAAGGAAATAAACCCCTCATTTATATAGTTTTCCCATATTTTTTAAAAATATATATTGACACATTTGTTTTTTTCGTGTAATATAATTATATAATTAGTAAAATATGTTAGGCAAAACGCTTGAAAGAGCGTGACGCAAAGCTATAGGGGCTTCAAAAATTAAGCCAGCCAGTTGCAAATTCGTTTTTTAGTGTTTTTGCAGCTGGCTATTTTTACTTTTACAGAAAAGGAGAGCTTGAATATGGCAACCGTTAAAGAAACACTCGCGAGCAATATAAAGCCGATAACGCTCGATTTTTCAAAGGTTTGCTTTTTTGAAAGCAACAAGAAATTGGTAAGAAGCTTCATAACGGTCAACAGCCTTGACCTCGGAGTTCTCGGCTACGAACAGTACCGCTTTGTAGCAAGACGAACAAAGGTCGGCAATCATCTCGTGCGCAGGCATTTTGAGAAGCTGTTCAGACTTATTCCCGACCTTCTTGAGAAAGAACCTGATATAGATTGCTTTACGGTTCCGGTATATGCAAGGCTTCTCTCTGAAAGCGAGCTCGCTTCAATGCTCGTTGATATGATTTCTCTGTATCCCGAGGTTCCGGCAGGAAAGATTTGCATAGAGCTTTCTGCAGATATTCTCTACGAGAATCTTGAGGCGGCGTCAGAAAAAATCAAGGAGCTTCGAAATCTTGGAGTCAAGGTTGCGATATGCGAGGTAGGAGATCAGTTCTGTCCGGTATTCAGACTTTCCGAAATTGAGTTCGACTACGCCTTTATGGATTCATACAGCACCGACAGTCTTGATAAAGACTCGGCTGACAGAATTGCCGGGAGCTTGGTTAAGTATCTCCATTACCTTGACGTTAGAGTTATTGCCCCCTCTCTTGACAGCGAAAAGAAAATTGAAGGCGCAAAAGCGGTAGGAGCAGACGGATACACTCTCTGCGAGCTTTCCGACGCGTACAGTGAGGAGGTGGCTCCAATTGAATAATCAGACGCCGCACTCGGCAAACGAGAAACGCTTTAATTTTCTCAAGAGAACGGCAAACGAGGTAAGAAATTACCGTGTCCGAATGAAGCTGCTTTCTATCATCCTCGCGCTTCTCGTCACACTTACGGGAGTTATCTACATTGCCTCGGTGCTCTATGAGAAATCCGGCAGCTTTACCGTCAGCGTAAACAAGTACGAGATGCAGAAATACGGCCTTTCACTCTCTGAATCAAGTGATATGACTCGTCCGTCATCCAGTCTTAACGCTAACGTCGCTGAAAAAATGACTAATATCGCAGGCGAAACGATTGATAAAAACGTCGATATGATAGACGGAGAGCATAACGGCAGAGATTACATAGCCTACACCTTTTACGCGCAAAATGCCGGAGAGGTTGAGGTTTCCTACGATTACTCCTTAAATATGACGAACGTCACCAATGCGCTTGACGAGGCGATAAGAATAAGGCTCTACGTAAACGGTGAAGAGACCACCTACGCTAAAACCAAGAGCGACGGGTCAGGCGCTGAACCGGGAACGGTTCCCTTTCATTCGGCAACGGTAGTTACTCTGGGCAGAGTGGAGTCCTTCAATCCCGGAGAAAAGACGAAATTCACCGTAGTTATCTGGATAGAAGGTAACGACCCAGACTGTATCGATTGGCTTATAGGCGGCAAGCTGAAGCTTGATATGGATATTGCCATAGCGCATTAAGGTTATTCTCTCCGTCGGAGGGGGCGCCTTCCGCCAGAGTTAAATATACAAACAAAAAACAAAAAATAAATTTTCCAAAGGAGAAAAACAATGAAATCAACACGCAAATTAATCCCCGCGCTCGTTATGCTTCTCGTTTCCGCAGTTATGCTTTCGACCGCATCTTTCGCTTGGCTTGCTAGTAGCACCGAGGTTAAAGCCGGCCCCATGACCGTTAAGGCTAACACCGACGTTGTTTACATGGAGATTTCTAACGATCAAACTCAGTGGGGCAACACCGCTAATGCAACGAACGCCACCGCCGACAATCTTAAGCTTGTTACTGCTACTGTTGAACCGGCAAGCAAAGTGATCACCTGGAAAACCGCAGCGGGCGCAGCTCCCGGTGCATCTGCTGCCGATGCCGAAACCTACCAGACCGTAAACCCCATTACCGCCGATTACGCTCTTATCAACACCTTCTACGTACGTATGTCTGATAAGTCCACTACCGATCTTGAAAATCTTAAGATCAGCGCTGTTACCATTAACGGCACCACCATCGATGCTGAAACATTTGATGAATCACTCAGAGTTCTTGTTGTTGCAACTGATGATGCAGACAGTGTTCTCGGATATCAGTGCTGGGATTTGGGCACTGACGCCCTTTCCACCGCAGGCGGCTTCACATCAACCGACACCACCCTCGCAAGTAAAGTTGACAAAAGCACCATCACCCTTAACGTTTACATTTACTATGACGGCGAAGACACTTACGCATTTACCAACAACCTTGCCAGTGCAGTTCAAAGGGAGATAACCGTTTCTTTCTCTGCAACCGTGCCCTCAGGATCCTAATCTCAGACGTCTAGTGAGGACTAAATTATGAAAAAAAATTCAAAGAAGCTGATACTTGCAATATGTCTTCTTCTCGTATCTGCAGTTATGGTCGGCACAGCATCCTTTGCATGGTTCTCTATGAACACCGAGGTTGCTGTTGACGGCATAGAGGTTGAAGCTTATTCTGATTCTCTTTTCCTTGAAATCTCTAAGGAAAAGGCGACGGGATACGACACCGCTATTTCTTTTGCGGGTGAAAAGCAATATCTCAGACTTGCTAAGCACGGGTTCGTTTCTGTAGCTTACACTCTTACAGAGACCGCTATTGACACCGATACATACTACGACGGCACAGCTGTATATTACGAAAAGGTTGAGCTTGAGGATTCTAACTACAAGTACGTTGTAGCAACCGGTCTTGAAGCTCCTGAAAGCGTTTCGAGTCTTTACAAGAATCCCGTATTCGTTAAGCTTGGAAACGACGCAACATTTACCGACGGCGGCGTTTACTTTGAAAAAACAGGCTCCAAATATGCTCAGCTCACCACCGTTACCGCCGGCGCATCCGCTGCAGGCTACTACACTCTCAGCCTTGTTTACACCGCTATCGACGCCGTTGACGCAAAGGCAGAGGATGGCAAGACATACTATCGGGAAAACGGCGGAGCATACACCGTAGTTGAAAATCTTGTAGCAGGCGTATCACCCGTAAAAGATTATTATACCGCGGCCGCCATCACAGCAGAGGGTACCGATGCAACCTATGACAGCTCGGCGACCTATTACAAGAAGGATGGCAACGATTACTACAAGGTTGACTCTATATTCCAGGGAACAAACGTTAAGGGCTACTACACTCTTGCAACTCTTAACCCCCAGACAATATCCAACCTTGCAGCAGTTACCGGAAAGGCGTTCGTGCAGACCGCTACCGATGAGTATTCTCTTCTCGGCGACTTTGATACCGCTACCGACATATCCAATATGCTTTATTTCGGCAGAGCTTACTCCGATACAATTACAAACGGCGATGCAAACGATGCTCTCAATATAATTGAAGACGCAAGCCTTGCAAGCTACCGTTACGCCAAGAGCTTCTATCTTCGTAACGCAAACAACACCAACGATTCCCGCAACCTTCAGGCACAGTTTACCGTTGGCGGAAATAACGCTATCACAAACGCTGTAAGAGTCGTTCTCGTTGTTTATGACGTTACGGGCGCAACTCCCGTATACGTTAACAAGGTTGAGTATTCCAATGGGGGAGATACTACCACATACGGAACAGGCAGCAATATCGTTAACCTTCTTGCAGGCAACGAAGCTCAGACTCTCCAGGTGGATGTTTACGTTTACTACGATGGCTCTGACGCATCTGCATCTAACGCTACGACCGGCGTACTCGAGCTTACCGGCAACCAGGTTGAGATTAAGTTCACTATCGACGGTCCTGATTACAACTAATTAAACCCAAATTCTAAAAAAGGATGGCAAACTATTATGAAAGGAAGAATCGCTTTGGTGTTCTGGCTGGTAGTTGTGCTGGCCGTACTTACCGCGACGGCTTCCTACGCATGGCTTGCCATGAACGTATCCGCAGGCTTCCGCGGAATAGAGGTTGAGGCTATAATGGATTCTCTCTTCCTTGAAATTTCCGCGGATCGGGATACGGGATACGATACCTCCATTTCTTTTGACAGAGTTATGTATCGCAAAGCTACCGGCGACGATGAAGAACTCTCATTCGTCACCTATAAACGCATCGCACAGACCGGAGCTCTGAGAATTACCACCAAAAGGTTAACAAGTGGAGAGTACGACGGCAGTGGACGCTATTTTAAAGCGGTAAGATCCGACATCACGGGCGGTGACCGTTCATTTATTGATATAACGGATACGCTCACCATCGGACAGCAACTTAAAGGCTTTTACACTATAAACAGAGGATCATGGTTTCTTGTATCGGATTCAGGTGAGTACGATTATTACTATGAGCATGTAAGAGAAAATGGTACGATCGACTACGTTTGTATCGGCAAGATTCCTGCAGGAGAAAACCTGCCCGGAAGACTTATATGGGGATACTCGAAGTCAGATGATTTGAATGATCCACAGGAAAACAATGTTATTAACGTTGTTTCTATCGATGTTCCGCCGGCGGGCTACTGCCTTTTCAAAACGGTGTATCTGAGATGCGCTAACGAAACTGTTGATGCAAAAAATCTAAGAATATCCGATATTAAGATAGACGGCCGCGAAAATTATCTTACAAAAACCATAAGAATTATGTTCGTGGCAAAATCGGATAGCGGCGAAACCGTTACCAAATTCTATAGCTATAGAAATCCCGAGAAATTCGACGGCTCTCTTTTCTACGGCATTATGGGCGATGAAAAAGAGGTCGTAACCGTTGATATGTACATATTTTTTGACGGAACTGACGATGATGCGTACGTGCAAGACGAAGTTTTGACAAGAAACGACGTCATCGTGAAATTTGCGATAGACGATCACGATTACAACTGACGTATAATAATAAAGTTAAATAATTAGTTTAAGATAAAAATTTATAACAGTAAGTGAGGTACTAGTTATATGGAAACAACAAAAAAGACCTTTAAACAGTGGTTTGGGGACTTAAACAAGAAAAAGATACTTTCAATAGCGCTTAATACACTTGTTTGGCTTTTCGTTATCTTTTCGCTTGTGATTACGATTCTCGTATTCTCGGCGCAGGGTAGCAAGGATGGCGTGCCCTCCGTTTTCGGAAAGAGCCTTATAACGATAAGCACTAATTCAATGGAGCCGACCTATAAGGTGGGCGACCTCGTCTTTATGGAGAAAATCAGCGACGAGGATATAGATAATCTCCAGCCCGGTCAGATTATAACCTTCCACGCGCCAATAGACATTGACGGCGACGGAAAGACCGGAGATATTAACACGCACCGTATACATAAGATTGAAGGAAACAGATTTATAACCGTGGGCGATAAGTCCAAAATACCCGACAACCAGGGTGACACCCCTTATACAGTTCACGCGTCCGACATTATCGGCGTATGCACCGAGGACGGCAAAATCGGAGGACTTGGAAACGTTATATCCTTCCTTCGTTCATCTCTTGGATTCTTCCTTTGCATAGTTCTTCCTCTTATACTTTTCTTCCTTTATGAGCTCTATAACTTCATAAGCATTATAGTAAGCGAAAAGGCTAAAAAGGCTTCGGCTAATGCAGCTGCGATTGACGAGGAAGCAATCAAAAAACAGGCTGTTGAGGAATATCTCGCAAAGCAGAAGGATGAAGAAGAAATTAAAAAACGCGCAATAGAAGAATATCTTGCGGCAGAGGCAGCTAAGAAGAATGCTGATAATAATGCCGAGGATAAGTAAAAATTGAAAATAATTCGTAAAGCGAAATATATAAAATGACTTCAAATTTGATTATTAGGAAAGGAGGGAAAATATAATGGGAGCTTTTCTCGACTGGTTTTTTGCGTTTTTGACAACCATGATTGATGGTATATGGAAGATACTTTCAGGTATATTCGGTGGAATTTTTCAGATTTTCAACATAGTAGATTACGTAAAACAGTTTAATATGTACAAGTCGGGTTTTTCCGTGCTTGACTGGATACTTTCCATACTATCGTTCCTGCTCGTGATGGCTATATGGGCTATCGTGATTTTTATGATTTTCCTTCTTGTCAGAAAATACATAAGATTTCGTAGATCCGCTATAGGAAACGAGGACCTTCTCGAAGAGGTTGCAGAGCTTCACCGAGACGTTATCAAGCTTAATAGCGAAAAGGAGCGCATACTCGCCCTTAAGATAGGTCAGACCGGCGTTCCCCTCGACGTTCTTAACGGAATTTACGAAGAGGAAGAGGAAAAGAAGGAGGAAGAAGAACTCGAGGAAGCAGCGCTTCTTCCCAGATTTACAAAGCTCGATGCTATCGATCAGAAATACCTATACTACAATCCTCCGGAATACCGACGCGACTTTACTCTTAAGGAGGTCTGCGACACCTTCCGTAACTTTGCTTGCTCGCGTATGGGGCTTTACTATGAAGAAAAGGTTGTCAGACTTCTCTTCGCGGGCTTTGCCTCTACCAAGCTTATACTGCTTCAGGGTATTTCCGGTACAGGTAAAACTTCGCTTCCCTACGCTCTCGGTAAATTTATAGAGAACGATTCAACTATAGTTTCGGTTCAGCCCTCTTGGCGCGACCGCACCGAGCTTTTCGGTTACTTTAACGAATTCTCTAAAAAATTCAACGAAACAGACGTTCTCAGAAGAATTTACGACGCATCCTATAACGACGACGTCAACGTAATAATACTCGACGAGCTTAATATTGCGCGTATTGAGTATTACTTTGCGGAAATGCTCTCTATTATGGAAATGCCCGACCACGACGAGTGGCGTATAGAGCTGGTTACGTCCCCGTGGATAAACGACCCGAAGAACTTAAGAGACGGTAAGCTTCTTATACCGCAGAATACCTGGTACGTCGGTACGGCTAACAACGACGATACTACATTCGCCGTTTCAGATAAGGTTTACGACCGTGCGCTTACCATAAATATTGATAACAAGGGAATTCCTTTTGAAGCACCCGATACGCCTCCCGCGCGTTTGAGCTATACCTATCTTAACTCGCTTTATGAGAAGGCTATTGCAGAAAATCCCGTCGAGCAGCAATATCTCGATATGATAGAGGAGCTCGACAACTACGTTATCAAGAAGTTCAGAGTTGCATTCGGTAACCGTATTATGAAGCAGCTTAAGACCTTTGTTCCCGTATACGTTGCTTGCGGCGGTACGGTTGTAGAGGGAATTGACCATATGCTTGCCACCAAGGTATTCAGAAAGTTTGAATCTCTCAACCTTTCGCTTATCCGTGACGAGATAAAGGGACTTATAAACTATCTGAACACTCTTTTCGGCAAGAATTCTATGACCTCGTGTATAGAGTTCCTTGAAAGACTTCAGCGCACATACTGATTTTTAAATGTTAAGTGAAGGAGAACCTTGAAATTGAATAGCTTCTATGAAGAACTTAAAAGTAAAGCGTTCTCCGCATTCAGAATGCTTTCGCGCGAATGCGCTCCTTTTGAAGATGCAAACATGCTCGTGGGCTCGGCTGATACCGAGGTGTCCCTCACGAGAAGCAAGATTTCCAAAACTATAGACGTCGAATGGATAGAAAAAATCGAGAATGCTCTCGGAGCTCTCGATGCTATTATCAGAAATCCGTCGGTTGCTATAGAGGACGTGGACGAGGTTTTGCCGGTTGAGCTCTCGAAGCACATAACCGAAAAATCAATAAAGCACCTCGCCCAGCACACGAACTTTATTCTCGACGTAAAGGATGACGGAGAGGTCGTGCCTCTCAAGATTCTTAACGTATTTCACGAAGAAACTCATCTTACCTATGAGAATAAGTTCGTCAATACCCTACTTAGTCGACTTTCTGCCTTCGTAGACAAACGCCTGCGCGCACTTGGCAGCGCAAGCGGTATAGAGATGAATTACAGGTTCGGTTATTCTACCGAATTTGAACATCTTTTGCCTGACGACGGCGGTCGAAACTCGGCTCGGATTAATCTCCGGATTGAGCTGACCTCACCTCTCGGTCAGGAGATGTCCGAGTCGGATCTTGAAATAAACGAACGCTTTATCAATGATTTAAACCGTGTAAAGCGTATAAATATGGCGCTGATATCCTTCCGCGCATCTGCCTTTGCAGAGAAGCTCGGCAAGAACTATATCAGACCCCCCGTTATAAGAACCAACGCGATACTTAAAAACAAAAATCTCAGAGAGCTTCTCGCCCTCTGGGAGTATATAGAGGAATACGACAAGGTTGGATATTCCTTTATTGGCGACAAATATTACGAGCTTCCGTCATCCGATTTCGTTGGCGGAATGTACTCAAGCGTAGCTTTGCAGTACCTCACGCTTTACAGCGGTATAGCAAGCGAGCTTGAAAATAACCGTCTAATTTCAGAAAAGCATCTTTTTGAAACTCTTCCCGAATTTGACGACGATATTGAAGAAGAAGAGATTGACGATTATATGGTTTATGATTCGGAGTACAGAAAGACCGTGCCCGTATCAAGACTTATGAATAACCGTAAGAAGCTTTCCGAGGACGAAAGAAAAATAAGGGCTGCTATTCTCGTCTCTCTTAAGGCAGACGAGATGATAAACGCAGAGCTTCTTCGCGAGGAAGCAGAAAAACGCCGCCTTGCGAGAGAAAAGCGTCTTGCCGAGGAAGAGGAAAGACGTCGCAGAGAGGAAGAGGCAGCGAAGCTGCTTGAGAAAGAGCAGGTTAAGCGCGAGGTTGAAATCCGTTACAGGCGCTCCTTCCTTTCAAGATACATACAGGCAGAGTCCTACGTTCAGGACTACTATACCGAAATCAAAAACGAGCTTCTCTCATACAAGGGAGTCAAGTCAAGAAGCTCCTGGGCGAAGGAAAGCTTCAACCGCGGAAGAATCCATCTTGCAAAGATGGACGTCAAG
>JAZORD010000011.1:0-38843 GCA_045656445.1 Eubacteriales bacterium
AAAAACTTATCAAGTTTTGCGATAAATGACTTCATTTTTTTCTCCTTTTAAAAATTTAATTGCCCAGTGCGGACAAGCCACACTAAACATATCAATATTTTAATATAAAAATCCATCCTTTGCAATTAGCAAATGTTACAAAAAAATGGACAAATTATTAGCAATTATTACTTTATAGAAGAAAATTCCCAAAATTTAGCAAAAACCACCTTAAAACATAAAATGAAAATGGTGTACAATTTGAAAATTCCTAAAATTTCCTGTTTAGAACAGCCATAGATTTGGCAAAAATAACACCAGATAATAAAAAGGAGAAGAAATCTATTTCTTGGAATTTAAAATGAACATAAGACGCGGCGATATTTACTACGCAGACCTCAGTCCTGTTATCGGGAGCGAGCAAGGCGGCTTACGTCCGGTGCTTATCGTCCAAAACGACGTTGGCAACCGACACAGTCCGACCGTGATAGCTGCTGCAATTACATCCAAAATGGGAAAGGCGAAGCTGCCGACTCATATAGATATTCCCGGAATCGAAGCAGGACTTGCAAAGGATAGCGTTATACTGCTTGAACAAGTAAGAACAATAGATAAAAAACGGCTCAAAGAGAAAATGGGACACCTTGATGACGGAACCATGAATCACGTAAACAATGCTATACAGGTTAGCTTTGGTCTAAGACAGGAGTTATAAAGTTTTAAACTACGGAAGAGTGTTATTAGCGCCCTTCCGTTTTATTTTTTCCTTTCACCAGCTTTTGCATAAAACAGACTTCGACATCATAGATTTGTATAAAGATAACAAAAGCGAGGCAGTAAATATGAATCAGTACACGCCGGAAGGAAATTTAATAGCTACTTTTCAAAATCACGAGCTTATATCCTCCTATTCGGGACTTGAAAAAGCGCTGGAAAAGCAAATAATCCTAGAAGCCCCTGTGATTTTGTGCGATCACAATTTCAACCTACACGTTGCACTGGGCTCTAAAATACGCGGCATTATACCTCGTGAGGAGGTACAGTTTTCACCGAATGAGGAAACCAAGGATATTGCCATACTTACAAGAGTAGGCAAGGCAGTATGCTTTAAGGTAACGGGCTTTGAGAAAAACGGAGCTGACGAGATTGTCGCAATACTGTCAAGAAAAAGCGCCCAGCGGGAATGTATGCTGAACTATATTGAAACGCTTCAGCCGGGGGACATTATACCTGCAAAAATCACCCACCTTGAAAATTTCGGTGCTTTCGTAGATATAGGCTGCGGAATAGTTTCACTGCTTTCGATTGATTCAATATCCATTTCGCGAATATCCCATCCATCCGCAAGGCTGACAGTGGGAGACTTTATATATACCGTAGTAAAGCATATTGACGAGGGCGGAAGGATTTACGTTTCCGAGCGAGAGTTGCTTGGAAGCTGGGAAGAAAACGCAGCTCTTTTCTCCGAGGGTCAAACGGTAAGAGGAATAGTTCGCAGCGTTGAGAGCTACGGTGTATTCGTAGAGCTTAAGCCGAATCTTGCAGGACTTGCCGAGTTCAAGGAGGACGTTTATCCGGGTCAGACCGCAGCAGTATACATAAAGAGCATAATACCAGAAAAAATGAAGATAAAGCTGATTATTATAGACACTCACGATGCGCCATCATATTCGGAGCCATTAGAATATTTTATAGATACGGATACGGTGACTCATATCAGCTCCTGGACCTACTCGCCCGACTCCTGTAAAAAAATTATAGAAAGCAAATTTTAATTGTTGATTTTTTCCTCGTCCTGTGATAAAATTGTAATCACAAGGAGAGTGAATATGGTAAATATAGGCAACGACTGGGACACACTTTTATGTGAAGAATTTAAAGAGCAATACTATCTTTCGCTCAGAGAATTTCTCAAAAATGAATACTCAACGCAAACGGTTTTTCCTTCAATGTACGATATATTCAATGCATTAAAATACACATCACGCAACGATACTAAAGTAGTAATCCTTGGGCAGGACCCATATCACGGACCGGGTCAGGCGCACGGTCTTTGCTTTTCTGTAAAGCCCGGAATTCAGTTTCCGCCTTCGCTTCAGAACATCTTTAAGGAGCTTAAGAATGAATACGGCATAGATACACCGAATGTGGGAGAGCTTACGGGCTGGGCGAAGCAAGGCGTTTTGCTTCTCAATACCACGCTTACCGTTCGAAAAGGAGCACCGCAAAGCCACAAAGGGCGCGGATGGGAGCGTTTTACCGACAAGATAATATCCCTTGTAAATGAAAAGGCTGAGCCTGTTGTATTTTTACTCTGGGGCGGTAATGCAAGAGCCAAAAAGGCTCTTATAACGAACCCAAGGCATCTTGTGCTTGAGTGCGCTCATCCGAGCCCGCTTTCTGCATACAACGGCTTTTTCGGATGCCGCCACTTTATCCTTGCAAATGAATTTTTAGAAAAGAACGGCTGCTCCAAAATCAACTGGGCAAAAACAGCCGAATAAAACATTGAAGCACCCGTGTCAAAAAACGGGTGCTTTCGTTATAAAATCATGTTGATAACAGTTTACAATATCGTCGTAAGATAATATCCGAGCACAATGCCGCCCAAAATTATGCGATATATACCAAACGGTATGAAGCTATGCTTCTTCACAAAGTCCATGAGGAACTTAATTGCAACAAGCGAAACGAGGAAGGATACCGCAATTCCGACAAGAAGTATTGCAATTTCAATACTTGATACAGCTACTCCTGCAATGATAAACTTTACAAGCTTCAAAAGAGATGCTCCAAGCATTACGGGAATCGCCATAAAAAAGGAAAATTCTGCGCTTGCCACTCTCGATACACCCGTAAGCATACCGCCGAGTATCGTCGAACCCGAGCGAGATGTTCCCGGAATAAGCGAGAGCATCTGAAATGCTCCTATTACGAGCGCGTCCTTGTAGGTAAGACAGTGCACGTCATCAATTCTGTATTCTTTGTTTTTTTTGAATTTTTCGATGAGTATAAAAGCTACTCCGTACACTATAAGAGCAATCGACACTACGGTAAAGTTATAAAAATGCTCGTCAAAAAAGTCGTCAAGCAAAAGACCGATAATCGCCGCGGGGAGAACGCCAACGATAACCTTTCCCCAGAGATTCATCGTCTTTTTGCGCTCTTCTCTACTCTTTTTTCTCGAAAACGGATACAGCTTATCCCAAAACATCACGGGAACTGCGGCAATAGCACCAAGCTGCACGACGACGAAAAACATTTCCTTAAATTCTTCAGAAACGTTAAGCTTCAAGAACTCGTCTACGAGTATCATATGCCCCGTAGAGCTTATCGGAAGCCACTCCGTGATACCCTCGACAATTCCAAGAAATATCGCTTTTAATATTTCAAAAAAAACCATAATTCTCATCCTTTCAGCGAAGTCTGATTATATCTCCCGCCTTAACGGTAAACGGAACCTTCATATAAAATTTCATATACGGATGGCTCGTGGCGTTGATGCTATCACCGTTTTCATCCTTAAGCTGGGTGACAACGAGAGGAATACCGACCTTGCCCGGTGTCAGAAGCTCTATTTCATCACCCACGCACATTTTGTTGCGCTGTGTAAAGAGTGCCACACCGCTATCAGTATCATATTCAAGCACCGTGCCCAAATATGCCTTATCCTTGATATATCCCGTCGTTTTTGAAAGATTTGCGTCAAGATGTGAATCGGTGAAATAATATCCTGTTGCATAATCTCTGTGACTGACCGATTCAAGCTCACGGTACCATAAAGGATTATACTCATAATTTCCCGAAAAATAAGAGTCCACCGCCATTTTATAGGTATTCGTGACGACTGCGGTGTAATATGCCGATTTCATTCTTCCCTCAATCTTAAAGGAATCAATGCCCGCCTCTATAAGCTCGGGAATATGCTTTATCATACAGGTGTCACGGCTCGCCATTATAAAGGTTTCACCGTTTACCTCTTCAATGGGCATTGCATCGTCCGGGCGCTTTTCCTCAGCTATTTCATATCCTCGCACCGTATAATTCCATCTGCAAGGCTGGGCGCACATGCCTCTGTTAGCATCTCTGCCAACGATATGACCCGAAAGCAGACATCTTCCGCTATAGGATATACACATTGAACCGTGAATGAAGCACTCAATCTCAAGCTCTTCGGGAATTCCCAACTTTATAGCCTTTATTTCTTCAAGCGTTAATTCGCGGGCAAGGACGACTCTTTTTGCGCCGAGCGCATACCACGCACGGCAATCCGCAGCACTTACAGAGTTTGCCTGAGTTGACACGTGAATATCCTTTTCCGGTATTACTTCGCGCGCAAGCATAAGAACGCCTATGTCCGCTATTATTAAGGCGTCAACGTCTATACTTTTAAGCTCTTCAAAATAGTTGCGAAGCTTTTCGTATTCATTCTCCCTCGGCATAGTGTTTACGGTCAGATAAACCTTGACACCCCTCTCGTGAGCATAGGACACCGCATCGCGAAGCTCCTCAAGCGAAAAATTGTCCGCCGCGGCTCTCATACCGAAAAGCTGGCCCGCAAGATATACCGCATTCGCACCGTAAAGAATTGCGGCGCGCAATTTTTCAAAATTTCCCGCAGGAGATAAAATTTCTGGTCTTTTCATTATCCTATCATTGCACCCCAATTACTTGATATAAATATTGTAGCACATTTTTCTTTAAGTTTCAATAGGTAAAGCAACAAGGCTCAATTCCCACGCAGGAATTGACGGGCTCCTTCTCAGATACAATCTATAATCTTTAAAGTTCTCATATACGTATCTGGGCAGAAAGAATATATCGCGGCTTCTGTGATAAAGTGATATAACCAAGGCCGGTTTCGATTTTTTTATAGTGTTGTAAGAACCACACAGAGCCTCATATTCCGCACCCTCAACATCATATTTCACGTAATCTATCTTATCTGTAACGATACTGTCAACCGTAATTAGAGATATATCCTCTCTTTTATGCTCATAAGATGCGGTCGCCGTTACAGATGAGTTTCTGTTAGCAGAGCCGATGAAAAGCCCCTCACCGCACTCGGACCACACAGCAGCATTTATCGAATGTATTTCCACATCGCAAGGTTCAGCAAATTTTAATAGCTTTTTAAAATTCCGCTTGTCCGCTTCAATTGCGTATATTTTCTTTAAATCCGGAAAATATTTTATGGCTTCCTTCGCTGTATCACCGTTATAAGCGCCAGCATCCACAACTCTTTCTATCTGCTTTCTTCCTATGAGCGAATACATTTCCGCCCTATCTGAAGTGGCGTCAAGGAGGTAGGAAAGTCTTCCGGAAAGACGGTATCTTATAACAGAAGAAAAAATCCTTTTAGATATTTCGTCCTGAAAAAGACCGTATGCTGCAGCTATTTCGTTATAGTGAGCGTTATAATATTCTCTGTCGAAATACTCACCCTCATCAGCTATCGGCATATCGGGGATATACAACTCGTATTCCGCATCTATTTTTCTTATCATATCCATAACCTCGGGTCTGTTTGACGCAAAGGAAAGAACTATAACAAAATCCGAATACTGCTCTTTTATTTCAGAAAATGATTTGACTCTGAATCCGGCGTAGCTGTGACCTCTGACAAAGCCGTCAGACGCAAATATATCCGACACAGATATTTCGTATTTTTCAAAACGGCGCAAAAGCTTATCAGCTCCGTTACCCATACCGTATATTACAATAGGTCGTTTTTCCTCCTTCAGCACATCCCATACGTCTTTTTGACATGGGTATCCCGGCAGAGAGTATTTATTATTTGCCATGACGGCTCCTTTCTATTGACTTTAACCCAATTATGCGATATAATGAAGTTAAGAAGATTAAATTTAGGAGTATAATTATGGATTGCTTGTTT
Organism: Eubacteriales bacterium; assembly: GCA_045656445.1. GTDB lineage: Bacteria > Bacillota > Clostridia > Oscillospirales > CAG-272 > UBA1740. Next base: position 5,876 of record JAZORD010000011.1, read on the forward strand.
TGTTCTATAATAAAGGGGGATATACCCTCAAAAAAGCTTTATGAGGATGATGTGTGCTACTCTTTTGCCGATATTAATCCTCAAGCCCCCGCCCACTGTCTGATTGTTCCCAAGACACATATTGCCTCAGCAGACGGAGTAAACGAAGAAAATTCAAAAATCATCGCCCACATATTCACCGTTATTCCAAAAATTGCAAAATCTCTCGGTCTTACTAACGGATACAGAGTTATAACTAACGTTGGAGAGGACGGATGCCAGTCCGTTAAGCATCTGCATTTTCACATTTTGGGCGGCAAAAAGCTCTCCGAAAATATGGCTTAAGGTTAAATAAAGATTAAAGGCAGTGCGAGTGGCACTGCCTTTTTGAAAAGGTATTACTGAACCTTCTCTTTAACCTTAGCCGCTTTACCGACTCTGTTGCGAAGATAATAGAGCTTCGCGCGGCGAACCTTAGCCTCGCGGAATACTACAATCTTATCAACGTTGGGAGAATGAAGGGGGAAGGTTTTCTCAACACCTACACCGTAAGAAACACGTCTTACCGTAAAGGTTTCGGATATTCCGCCGCCATGCTTAGCAATAACGGTTCCCTCGAACATCTGAATTCTCTCCTTTTCACCCTCGGTGATACGGATGTAAACCTTTACACCGTCACCGATGCCAAACTGAGGAACCTCAGTTTTAAGCTGCTCATTAACAAAAGCCTGGATTTTTTCCATTTTTGGCCCTCCTTAAACTACGAACATTCGTGCGGAGCTACGCAGAGGACTGTTCTGAAATACACCGAAGCACGCCGACTGGCGTACGCACAGTTACTGTTATCATAACATATTGCACTAAAAAAATCAATACTTTTTGTAAAACTTTTTCATTTTTCTGTCATTTCTTTAAAAACACCGAAAACTAGCTACCAAATTTATTTAAAAATTCTCGATAAAATATTGTATTTTCTTTTTATTTATGTTAAAATAAATAGAATATTTTATTTTTGTTTGAAAGGATGGCACCGTGAACGACAAGGATTTGCTTCTAGAGGATATTAGCGGCACAACCGATGAAAAAATTAGTGTTGACGCAATGCCAAAGGAAACCGATTCAAAACCGAATAACGAGATGGATTTAACCTCAAGCGCGGATTCAGAAGAAAACGAGGACACCAAAAACGAAGCCAAGCCAAAAAGAAAGTATACAAAAAAGACTTCGGTTAAAAATGACGATACCCGACAGGCAGAAACCAAAGTTGAGGCGGCTAAGTCAAAGAAAACCGGCGTGAAAAAATCCGGCTCTGCAAAAAAAAAGGCTGAGAAATCGGTCAAAACCTCTGAGATATCAGAGACGCCAGATGATGAAAACAAACCGTCAACTATATCTGCAAAAGGGCCTGCCGCGGATACCGTTTCCGTTGCGGAGGAAGCTACGAATGAATCCGACAAATTCCCTTTTGGCTATCCCGATTCCATAAGCGAAGACAAAACTTTTTCACCGATTTCCTTCGTTGAAGAGGAATTCGAGTTTATTCCTGATCTTACATCTCCCATCTTTGAGGATAATCTGCAGACAGAATACAGTTCTCCCGAATCCTTCGAAGGCAGAGAGGATGACGATGCAGATAAAAGAATACTCCCTCCCGACGAGCTTTTTGCCGACAGACTTGAAGACAGTGAAGGCTATGACAAAGAAATCGAGGATTCGCCTGAAGAGACAGAAAATGACCTCCAGGATGCGGTGATGGAGGAGGATGGACAATACAGATTCACGGAGATTGAAGACGCAATTGAAGAGCCGATTGAGCACCTTTCCAAAGAGCCTGAGTCGGAAAAGTACGACCCGCAAAAACCGCGCCGCATAGACGGAAAATTCGACCTGCTTGAGCTTTTCGTATTTACTTTGCTCTCCGTTATGATAATTACCTCTTTTTTCTTCAGACACTCGATAGTTGAAGGCTCCTCAATGGAAAACACGCTTCACGGCGGTGAGCATCTGATAATTTCAGACCTATTCTACACACCGCAGCGCGGTGATATAATTGTCTGTGAGGACTACACTACAGCAATCCCCAAGCCTATCGTAAAAAGAGTTATAGCGGTAGGAGGAGATACAATAGAAATTAAAGAAAACGGAAATGTTTACGTAAACGGAGTGCTTCTTCGTGAAGATTATGTAAATATCGACAACCCAAATTATAGGTATCAAGACATGACCGTCAGGATTTCCGAGGGTGAGCTCTTCGTTATGGGTGACCATCGAAATGAGTCCACCGATTCAAGAGAAATAGGCACGGTCAGCGAGGATTCGGTTCTCGGAAAAGTGCTTATAAGATTTTATCCGTTTGACAAATTTGGAACTTTAGAATAAGGAATTTAAGCTATGCCACAAAACCCTATACAATGGTTTCCGGGGCACATGGCAAAAACCAGGCGAGTAATCAAAGAGTGTTTGCCGCAGGTTGATATAGTGCTTGAGCTTTTGGACGCTCGTATACCGTATAGCTCAAAAAACCCCGAGATAGATAAAATCATAGGCGATAAGCCAAAGCTCACGGTGCTCACAAAAGCAACCCTAGCAAACCCAAATATGAGCGCAAAGTGGGAAAAATATTACGAAAACAAAAATCAAAAAACCGTTATAATCGACTCTGCCCTGGGAATAGGCGCAGACGCTCTTTCCGCCGCCATTCGAGAGCTGCTCTCCGAAAAAATAGAGCGTTACAAGGCTAAAGGAATGGAGGGACGAAAGCTGAAGGCGATGATAGTAGGAATACCTAATGTTGGAAAATCATCTCTTATAAACAGACTGGCGGGAGCAAAAAAAGCAAAGGTCGAAAATCGCCCCGGAGTAACCCTTTCAAAGCAGTGGGTTCCCACCGAAATCGGCATTGACTTACTTGACATGCCAGGGGTTCTTTGGCCTAAGTTTGAGGACTCAACGGTTGGAGAAAACCTTGCTATAACAGGAGCTATACGCGACGCTATTCTGGACACCGAGGAAATAGCTATGATACTCTGTATGCGTCTTATGTCCTGCGCGCAAGAGGATTTTATGTCAAGATACAAGCTCACAAAAGAAGAGGTTGACGGTCTTGATTCCTATGATTTGTTTCGTCTTGTAGGCAAAAAGCGAGGCTTTCTTGTCGCAGGCGGCGAAATAAATCACACAAGAACCGCGGAAATGCTTCTTGAGGAATTCCGTTCTGCAAAAATCGGAAGAATAACGCTTGAGGAGCCGGAGAGATAATATGCCATCATACGAATACGAAAACAAAAGATACAGCGAGGGGTACACCGCCGTGTGCGGCTGTGACGAGGCAGGACGCGGTCCCCTTTGCGGACCCGTCGTTGCCGCTGCGGTAATTTTGCCTCAAGATACGGTTATCGAGGGGCTTGACGATTCAAAAAAGCTGACTGAAAAAAAAAGAGAAAGGCTCTTTGATATCATAAAAAACACGGCGATTGCCTATGCAATTGCCGAAGCATCGCCCGAAGAAATAGACAAAATCAACATCTTGAACGCTTCTATGCTGGCGATGAGAAGAGCCGTTGAAGCCCTGCCTAAAAAAGCGGATTTCGCCCTGATAGACGGCAACCATTCAAGAGGATTTAGCATACCAACTGAGGCGGTTATAAAAGGGGACTCAAAAAGTTATTCCATAGCAGCAGCATCTATTCTTGCCAAGGTTACAAGAGATCGTGGCTGCCTCGAGCTTGACAAGCAATATCCTCTTTACGGAATCGCAAAGCACAAGGGCTATCCTACCAAAGAGCATATGGATGCCGTAAGGGAGTACGGTCCGTCTCCGATACATAGACGCTCGTTTTTAAAGTTTCTTGAAAAATGAAGATACTTGAAATTCTGACTTCCCGAAGAAAAACGGGCAACATAGGCGAGGAATTGGCAGTACGGCACTTAAGAAAAAAGAAATACAAAATCATACGCCGCAATTACGTTGGGGCAGGCGCAGAAATAGACGTCATTGCCGAAAACAAAACCACCCTTGCGTTCATAGAGGTGAAAACGCGCACCGTAGGACACGAAAATCCCAAAGAGCCAAGACCTGCGTCGGCTGTCACTCCGGAAAAGCAACGAAAAATTATTTCGGCGGCAAAATACTACCTTGGAGGACATCCGACAGATAAGCGCGTAAGCCTTGATATAATAGAGGTTTACTTAAACGAGGATAAATCCCAAAATCGCATTTTTCATATAGAAAACGCATCTAATATTAACACCGCGTATAACAGGCGAAAATAAAGAAAGGCAAACATACAATGAACTACGTTAGTACAAGAGGTGCAGACAAAGAGGGCGTTAGCTCCGCATATGCTATAAAAACAGGACTTGCTTCGGACGGCGGTCTTTTTATGCCAAAGACAATACCTGTGCTCTCAAAATCAGAGCTTTCGGAGCTTATGGGAGATACATATCCCGTAAGAGCCGCAAAAATACTTTCAAAATTTCTCACCGACTACACCTATGAGGAGCTTTTAGAGGATGCCGAGGGGGCGTATTCCGAGGAAAAATTCGGAAAATCCGCAGCTCCGGTTACAATGCTCGATGAAAACACCTATATGCTTGAGCTTTGGCACGGTCCTACCTGTGCCTTCAAGGATATGGCGCTTCAGATAATGCCCCGCCTTTTCACAAGAGCGCTCAAAAAGTGCGGTGAGGAAAAGACGGCTCTTATACTCGTTGCCACCTCCGGAGATACCGGCAAGGCGGCGCTTGAGGGCTACCGTAACATACCTGGAACAAAAATAAAAGTATTCTACCCCGTATCAGGCGTCAGCCGCGTTCAAAAGCTTCAGATGCAAACTCAGGAGGGTGATAATGTTTCGATAAGCGGAATCGTCGGCAACTTTGACGACGCGCAGAACGGTGTTAAAAAGATATTCGGCGACAAAAATATTGCGAAAACGCTTGCAGATGCCGGAGTTTTCCTATCAAGCGCAAACTCAATTAACTGGGGCAGACTCGTTCCTCAGATTGTTTATTATATTTCTGCCTACTGCGATATGGTAAACTCCGGAGCTATCAAGGCGGGAGAGAAAATAGACGTTTCGGTTCCCACAGGTAACTTTGGAAATATTTTCGCGTGCTACATAGCAAAGCTTATGGGACTTCCTATCGAAAAGCTCGTTTGCGCTTCTAATATGAACAATGTTCTCACTGATTTTTTAAAAACCGGTGTCTACGACAGAAACAGAAGCTTTCACACTACAATCTCTCCATCAATGGACATTCTTATATCCTCAAACCTTGAGAGACTTCTATTCGTCACCCTCGGAGCCGAAAAGACCGCAGAATATATGAAAAAACTTGCCGTAGATGGCAGATACGAGCTTTCCTCGGACGAGCTTAAGCTGATTAATAAACATTTTGTAGGCTATTACACTGACGAGGCAGAAACAAAAAGCACTGTTTGTTACGTATATAAAAATAAAAACTGCCTTATAGACACTCACACAGCAGTCGCGGTTCACGCGGCAGAATGCTATGCTTGCGACTCTAAGGCAGAAAGAAAAATTCTTGCGGTGTCCACCGCTTCGCCATACAAATTTGCAAAGGACGTATTCTTTTCGGTAAGCGGTACAGAACCGCAAAATGAACTTTCTGCGCTCAACGAGCTAAGTGAGCTCTCCGGTGTAGAAATTCCCACACCGCTACGCAGCCTTGAGAACAAAGAAATACGCCACAGTCAAACAATAAATAAGGACGAAATGGAGAACGCTACTCTTGCGTTTGCCCGCTCTTAATAAGCGCCGGGCTTAAAGGTAACGCAGGCGGTTCCTGACGAGCTGTCTGCACTGCCGGGACCGACCGATATACATCCGGCATAGCACTCGCTCTTTCCGCTATGATACGCACAATTCTTAACGTCGCATACAATGCCCTTTATGCGCTTTGACTCATCACACTTAAATTCGGTTTGATACTTCTTCTCTTCCATTTTACTCTCCAACAGTAGCGCCGGTAATCGCAAAGAGCAAATTACTACGCTGAGTTTCTTTTTTTGCAGGCGATCACTCGGCAATATGAAATATAGTTTTTTTCCTTATCAACTGCTTGTAAGCGACCGCTTGCTTAATTATCTTTAGCAAACGTAATTTCTTTTATACCACGTCGGAGAAAAACACAATGTCAATTTTCACCATTTCTGATCTGCATCTTTCAACCCTTGATTCCACTGATAAATCAATGGAGATTTTCGGCAAAAGATGGACGGGTTACATTAATAAATTAAAATCCAATTGGTTACAGCTGGTTTCGGATGCGGACACCGTTATAATTCCCGGAGACGTTTCCTGGGCGCTCACGCTTGATGAAGCAAAATCGGATATACTTTTTCTTGATTCTCTTCCGGGCAAAAAAATCATCGGAAAAGGCAATCACGATTTTTGGTGGTGCACCATGAAAAAGCACGCTGCATTTTTTGAAAAAAACGGCGTAAAAACCATATCCTTTCTTTATAACAATGCGCACGAGACAGAGAAATACATCATAGCCGGAACTCGCGGCTGGTATCATGACGAGGATGCGGTAAGCACCCCAAACGACACCGACTTTAATAAGCTGACCAACCGTGAAACGCTAAGATTAAAAACGAGTCTTGATAAAGCTATATGTCTTAAGCAGACTTCTCCCGAAAAGGAAATTCTCGTTTTTATGCATTTCCCACCGTTTTGGAACGGAAAGGAATCCGAGCCGATTATGAATCTGCTGGCAGAATACGGGGTGAGGCGGCTTTATTACGGTCATATTCACGGCAATTACACAGTCACCCCAGAATTCGTTTATAAGGACGTGCAAATGTGTATAGTTTCTGCGGATTATTTAAATTTTACGCCAAAAATCATATTATAATAATAAAATAATGCCGAAATCCCTTGACAAAGCTTACTATTTATTGTAAAATAATGTGGTTGTCAGTAATCTATTAATTTTATCATAAATTTTCGGAGGAAAAACAATGAGCCTTATAAAAAAGGAGCTTACAGAGAAATCCGGTTTCGTTATGGAATTCTCCGTAAGTAAGGAAGCTTTTGAGAAAGCAGAAAATGAAGCGTATAGGAAGAACGTAAAATCCATTAACGTTCCCGGCTTCAGAAAAGGAAAGGCACCCAAGAGCATCATAGAAAAGATGTACGGCAAGGGCATCTTCTTTGAGGATGCTATCAACGCTTGCATTCCCGATGCGTTTGATGAGGCAGTAAAGGAAGCTGAGCTTACGGTTGTCGGAACGCCTAAATTTGATCTCGTTTCAAGTGAGGGTGATATCGTTCTTAAGGCCGAGGGATTTGTAAAGCCTGAGGTTACTATCGAGGGTTATAAGGGTATCGAGGCAAAGAAAAAGGTTGCCAGGGTTACCGCCAAAGAGATTGAAGCTGAGCTCACCCGCGTCCGCGAGAGAAATGCAAGAACAATCGAAATAACCGACAGAGCCGCACAGAACGGTGATATATGCAATATAGACTACGAAGGAAGCATTGACGGCACCGCGTTTGACGGCGGCAAGGGCGAGGGTCACGACCTTAAGCTCGGCTCAGGCTCCTTCATCCCCGGATTTGAAGATCAGATAGTTGGAAAAAATATCGGCGAGGAGTTTGACGTAAACGTAACCTTCCCCGAGGATTATCACGCCAAGGAGCTTGCAGGCAAGGCTGCGGTATTCAAGACCAAGCTCAATGCAATCAAGTTTGAAGAGCTTCCCGAGGCAGACGACGAATTTGCTAAGGATGTTTCGGAATTTGATACTCTTGATGAATATAAGGCTGACATAAAGGCTAAAATGGTAAAGAGGAATCAGGATAAAGCTCAGAGCGAGTTCGAGACCGCACTTGCAGAAGCGCTTATGGAAAAGCTCGTTGCAGAAATTCCCGAGCCCATGTTTGAGGCAGAAACCGAAAACTTCGTTCGCGACTACGATACAAGACTTCGCCAGTCCGGACTTGACCTTAACACCTACTTCAAGTATACCGGTCTTACTCTTGACGCGCTTCGCGAACAGATGAGACCCCAAGCTGAGAAGCAGGTTAAGGTGCGCCTTGCTCTTGAAAAGATAGCAGCTCTTGAAAATCTTGCTGTTACCGATGAAGAGGTTGACGCTGAGTACAAAAGAATCGCAGAAGCGTATAACGTTCCCGAGGAGCAGGTTAAGGCTATGATAGCAGCCGATGATATTAAGGCTGATCTTCTCGTCGCTCACGCAATGGACCTCGTAAAAGAGAACGCAATAACTAAATAATAAGGCATAACTGCCTAAATTAGCCGACGGTCAGGGTTATGTCTTTTGACTGTCGGCTTTTTAAAACAGCGCACATTTTGTCAAAACAAAAATTTATTAGGAGAAAACTATGGCACTAGTACCGGTAGTCGTTGAGCAGACCTCTCGCGGAGAGCGCTCATACGACATTTATTCAAGACTCTTAAACGACAGAATCATTTTTCTTGCAGACGAGGTAAACGACACTACGGCGTCGCTCGTGGTGGCTCAGATGCTTTATCTTGAAGCGCAGGACCCAGATAAAGACATATATTTCTATATCAACAGCCCTGGCGGCTCTATATCCGCAGGTATGTCTATTTATGACACTATGAACTACATTAAATGCGACGTTTCCACTATATGCATAGGAATGGCTGCGTCCATGGGAGCTTTTTTGCTCTCAAGCGGTGCAAAGGGAAAAAGATTTGCCCTTCCCAACTCTGAAATTATGATACATCAGCCTCTTGGCGGTATGCAGGGTCAGGCTTCGGATATAAAGATACACGCAGACCATATATTAAAAATCCGCGATAAGCTGAACAAGCTCCTTGCAGAGCAAACAGGAAAGCCGCTTAAAACTATTGAAAAGGACACCGAGCGCGATAATTTTATGAGCGCAGAGGAAGCGGAAAAATACGGACTTATAGATAAAGTAATCACTAAAAAGGAAATTTAATAATGGCAGATTCTGATAACAGAGCCCTGCGCCGATGCGCCTTTTGCGGAAAATCCGAGGACGAAGTAGCGGTGCTTTTCCCCTCGCAAAACGGAAAAAGCTATATATGCGACGGTTGCATAAGCATTTGCTCTGAGTTCATTGACGAGCACTTAAGCAATTTTCCCGAATCAGATGAGCACGCACTGACATTTGAAACTCTTCCGCGCCCGCAAAATATCAAGGCAATGCTCGACGAATACGTAATAGGACAGGACAACGCGAAGGTAGCCCTTGCAGTTGCCGTTTACAATCATTATAAGCGCATACTCACAATAGAAAAGAACTCTAAGGGCACAAGAACGAAAAAAAAGCTTGAGGAAACGGCGAAAATTGATGAAATAGAGCTTCAAAAATCAAACGTTTTGCTCCTCGGACCTACCGGAGTCGGTAAAACTTATATCGCCCAAACCCTTGCAAAAAGCTTCAAGGTTCCCTTTGCTATTGCTGACGCAACGACACTCACAGAAGCAGGATACGTCGGAGAGGACGTGGAGAATATACTGCTCAGACTTATTCAAGCGGCAGACTACGACGTGGAACGCGCGGAGCACGGAATAATATATATAGATGAAATTGATAAAATTTCGCGCAAGGGTGAAAACCGTTCTATAACGAGGGACGTATCGGGAGAAGGCGTTCAGCAGGCACTCCTTAAAATTCTTGAGGGTACCACTGCTAACGTTCCCCCTCAGGGTGGAAGAAAGCATCCAAACCAGGAATTTATACAGATAAACACAAAGAACATACTCTTCATCTGCGGCGGTGCATTTGACGGAATTGAATCCATAATTGAACAGCGCAAGGGCAGCCAGCAGATAGGATTTTCTACAGAAAAGTCAACCAAAAAGGAGAAGGTTGCGCGCGGGGTTTATAAGGACGTTATCGCGCACGACGTGGTGAAATACGGTCTTATTCCGGAGCTTGTCGGCAGACTTCCCGTTATAGTTGCGCTTGACAATCTTGACGAGGCGGCGCTCGTGAGAATTATAAAAGAGCCAAAGAACGCACTTTACAAGCAGTACCAAAAGCTTCTTGAAATGGACGGAATCACTCTTGAATTTGAGGACTCTGCATTTGAAGCCATAGCTCATCTTGCCATAGAGAGAAATACAGGAGCAAGAGGTCTTCGCTCTATTCTCGAAGGAATAATGATGAAGCCTATGTACGATTTGCCATCAAGAAACGATGTTGAAAGGGTTATAATAACCCGCGGCTTTGTAATGGGCGAAGAAGAACTTAAAATAATAACGAAATAAAAGAAGATGTCCGACATTAGCGTGATACTCTTAACGGAGTATTACGATAAGTTATGATTGCCCTTACGGGCAAGTTATGAGTTATGAGATACTTCGTATCGTTATGATTGGCTACGCCAAGTTATAGTTAGTAGGGCAATCATATCATAACATTTGCATAGCAAATTCATAACGGCGAATGAATTGCAAAGCAATTCGCGAGCCTCATAACTCTAAACTAAAAACTAACAGAAAAAGAGAGAGCATTTCGGATATAAACCGATTTGTTCTCTCTTTCTGTCGTTATATGGGTTTGGGCTTAGCCCATATCGGTATTTGACCAGTCAAATGCGATGCTCGCGCTTAGCGATATTTTTAAATTCTCCGCTAAGAACATCACCCCTTTCGCCGGGCATCTTCTTTTATTTCGTGCTCTTCCTATACGCCAGGGGACTGACGTTCATATACTGCTTGAATATCTTATGGAAGTAATTGGGATTGCAAAAGCCAATCTCATCCGCTATTTCAGCCGTTGACCTGTCGGTTTCGGAAAGCTGACGCATCGCCTCGTTTATGCGTAGGCCGTTTATGTACTCTATCGGCGTTTTTCCTATCGAATCCTTGAACATTTTTGTAAAATAGTCCGCCGAAACCGTTATCATATCCGCAAGCTTTTCTATATATATTTTCTCGCAATAATGCTCAGCTATGTACTCAATTACCGGACGAAGACGTAAAACGTTGTGATATATCATTTTGTCAGACTCATCCTTTGAGCCACAGTAGTAACGAAGGAGCGCTGTCATCATAAGATATATATTAGCTCTTATGGGTAACTTGTAGCAAACGTCCTTTCCTGCGTATTCGTCATAGGACTCCTGCATATATCGCAAAAGCGTGTCATATACAGGATGCCCCTTCTTGAAGGGAGCAATCTTATTCTTTGACTGAAGGTAAAACATATAAAAAACCTCTGCGTCAAAATTTTCCATATTAGCCTCAAGAATCGATCCGTCAAAAACCATACCGCGCACCGACGCCTTGTCCGTCGCGGCATCTACCCTAAAAACCATAGTCGGTGGAACGTAAATGAAATCGCCCGCCACGGCTTCAAGGGTCTGTGTGCCAACCTGAATGGATACGGCGCCGTATAGTACCTCAAGAATTTCCATTGAGGTTTTATGGGTGCGCGCGTTAATCAAACGCCCACTTCCGCTTATAGCGTACATAGAAAAAGGAAATTTATTTTCCGTCTTTTTCATAAAAACTCCGTTCTGCCGCCATAGGCGACCGCATAAAAGTCTGATGCTTTTTCACGCTGGATTAATAAAAAGTAGCTACTTCCTGCAATGGCTTCTCTGCTCTCTGTATTTTTTTCACGGTAAGCACCGGTCCCTTTTCTCTGTATAGCTTTGAATATTCCTCGGCAAGCCTGCCCTCAAGGATTACCCAATCTCTTGTTGAAAGCTTGAGTGAACCCATCCCCTTCGCTACAACGCCCCTGTACGCTATATCTGCCTCACAGCAGGTCATTATATGTCTTCCTACAGCAAACTGATCGGGCGGAAGAGATTTATCCAAGGCGACTATTCCCTTAAAGCGAACGGTCTTACCCGAATATTTAGAAAAATCCTCGGTCATATCACGATAGAATATAGCAAAATCCTCATCCGTTATCTCAATTACATCAGCAGATATATCATACGGAAGCGGGTCTTCAATCTGGTCAAATTCTATTTCTCCCGCTGTATCCTCATAACATATATTTGCCTTGCGGGAAACACCTCTTACAATCTTATGAAGCGCCATTTTATCGGTTTCACTCGTGACTCTGTTGAAAACCGCCATCTCACAGCTTGTCAGCTTGTCCACAAACAGCTGCCGCATATTCGCGTTATAAGTGATGGCAGTGGTAGAATCAACGATAAATACCTCTTGATATACCATCCAGTTTTGAGGGAGTGCATTATAGAAGTTGTCTAGCGTCCACATACCGTTATATTCGACCACTACGATGTCAGCTCCCGCTCTTTTCTGCAATGCAGAAAGCCTGTCAGGAGTTATCCTCTGGACATCATCAAAGGAAGCGAAGGAGATATTAGACCCCATCTCTGACGGGTCAAACTCCTCTTCCCCCTCCTCACAGGTTATTATAAGGTACTTACGAGTTGGATCGTTGAAGTTAGGATCGCCCATAGTTTCTTTTATAAACCTTGTCTTTCCTGCTTCCAAAAAACCCGTAAAAAGATATACAGCAATATCCATTAAAGCGTCCTCAAGCGTCAATCAGGTCTTTAATTTTATCGTTGTCTAGACCCGAACCTATAACGCAAATTCTTCCTATTATTCCGGCGCTGCCGGCTCTTATATCGACCTCTCCGGGTATATAATCAAAGTGTATCCAGCTCTCATCGTGGCAAGCTACAATTCCCTTTGCGCGAAGCACGATTCCATATTCATCGCCCTCGTCAAACCGAGAAAGAATAGACTCAATTTCCTCGACGGTAAATTTCTTGGCAGTTTCTACACCAACGCTCGTAAATACCTCGTCTGCGTGGTGATGCTCACTCTCTCCGTGATGATGCTCACTCTCTCCGTGATGATGTCCGCAGCCGCAGTGCTCGCTATGCTCATGGTGATGCTCACCTTCTTCGTGATGGTGTCCGCAACTGCAGTGCTCGCTATGCCCGTGGTGATGCTCATGCTCGTGTTCAAGCTCCTTAACCGCCTTTTCCAAGGTGTCACCCTTTTCAAGAGCGCAGAGAATATCTGCCCCGTCAAGCGCGCTCCAAGGGGTAGTGACGAGCGTAGCGCATGGATTTTGCTCTCTTATCAGCTTAACGGCTTCAGCAATTTTAAACTCCTTCGCCGTATCGGTATGCGAAAGGATTATGGCGGAGGCGTTCGTTATCTGGTCATTGAAGAATTCACCGAAATTCTTCATATACATTTTGCATTTGCCGGCATCAACAACCGTGGTAAAGCAATTGAGTACCGCATCGTTTGAGGTTACCTGCCTTGCAGCGCGTATAACGTCAGACAGCTTTCCTACACCGGATGGCTCTATAATGACTCTGTCGGGAGCGTATTCCTCAATCACCTTAGCTAAAGCCTTTGTAAAATCTCCTACCAGCGAGCAACAGATGCATCCCGAATTCATCTCGGTAATTTCAATTCCTGCATCCTGCAAAAAACCGCCGTCTATACCTATTTCCCCAAACTCATTCTCTATAAGAACGACCTTCTCATTCCGGTACGCCTCTTTTAACAGCTTTTTTATAAGGGTAGTCTTTCCCGCTCCGAGAAATCCTGAAAAAACATCTATTTTCGTCATCAAAAATTCAACTCCTAAAGCATATATTACTACAAAATAAAATTATACTACTTATTTTTTTAAATGTCAAGTTTTTTGAAGAAAGGTGTTATGATTTATGAAAATTCTCCTCATATCCGGCTCAACCAAGGCAGAGGGAGCAACAGAAAGAGCCGTCAAGGAAGCGGCAGACGTTTTTTTGAAAAACGGTGTCCTTTACGAAATTTTCAATCTTTATCCATCATCTCTTGCGTCCTGTTCAGGATGCGGCATATGCCGCAATGGCAGCGGATGCATACATAACGACGATGCAACAAGGCTTGCAAATATATGCGCCGATTTTGACGGGTATATCTTCTTTACCCCGGTGCATTACGGCGGGGCGACGGGAGCTATGAAGAGTGCAATGGGCAGACTTTTTTACTCAAAAAGGAAGTATCTTGAATATAAACCCGCAGCAGCAGTTGCCGTGTCGCGACGCGCCGGCAATATCACGGCGATAGAGGAGCTTTCAAGATTTTTTTACTTTGCTTCAATGCCGGTTGTTTGCGGCTCATATCCCGGTGTGCTTTACGGAGCTACGAAGGATGCAGTTGAAAATGACGCCGAAGGCTTAGGCACGGTAAGGAGCATTGCAGAAAATATGATTTGGCTTCTTAGGTGCATAGATGCTGGCAAGGCCGCCGGGATATATCCTAAATAATTTGGCAGCATAACTGCTTTACGTATTCAATATCCGAAAAAGGAATACTTTTCCCTCTTATGCTTATTGATTTCTCGTGTCCTCTTCCAAGTATCATTACCGCATCTCCCCGCTTGGCTGTTTTCATAGCGTAATCAATAGCACGCGCTCTGTTGGAAATAATTGTTGCCTTAGATTTATCGGTAAAGCCGTCGTATATATCACGGCATATTGATAGCGGAGGCTCAGAACCGGGATTATCCGTAGTTATTACCGAAAAATCTGCATATTCCTCAGCTGCCCGCGCAAGCTGCTCGCGACGGGATAGGCTTCTTTCTCCAACAGAGCCAAAAACGCAGATTATCCTGCCGCCAAAAAGGCGTCTTGCAAGAGATAGAGTAGCTCTCATACTATCGTAGTTATGCGCGTAATCAACAACGGCAGTGATACCATTTAGTTTAAACGTATTAAACCTTCCGGGAATAAGGACTTCAGCAACGTGTTTTGCCGCCATCTCTACGGTCACCCCCGATATCTCTTTTGCTGCTCCCAGCGCAAGAGTGAGGTTTATCGCATTATGCTCACCGCAGAGTCTTGACTTAACCGAATAGCCGTTGACGGTGAATTTCGCCCCATCCTTGCCATCAGTATAATTTTCTATATGCAAATTCGCACCGTCTGTAAATCCGCATCTGATTACTCTGGGTATTCCTGCCGACATATACGAGGAATAGGAATCGTCAAAATTTACAACCGCGCGCTTTGCACCGTAAGAATGAAAAAGTGCACGCTTAGATGCAACATAATCCGAAAGAGTTGGGTGTTCTGCCACTCCTATATGGTCCTGTCCAAGCCCTGTAAATACGACGCAATCAAAACTGATTCCGTAAATACGGTAGTCCTTTAGCGCCTGACTCGACACCTCAAGGATAACAACCTTCACCCCTTTGTGTACCGCATCTCTAAGTGCCGGAAAAAGAACGGTTGGATCGGGTGTAGTATTCACTGTTTTTATACCGCCACCCTCTATCCCCAGCGTGCCTATCATAAGGTTTTTAACACCCGTACCGTCCAAAATTTTAGATACTAAATAAGCCGTAGTTGTCTTTCCCTTAGTACCGGTTATACCCACGAACATAAGTCTTTTTTCGGGATTTCCCGATATTTTTGAACACAATTCTGCCAATGTTTTTCTTGGAGTTTTTGAATAAATTACAACGCTATCATTTGAAGCGTCTACCTTCTCCCCACATACAAAAACACGTGCCCCCGCCCTGTGAGCCTCGGGTATAAAATCCGCTCCGTTGTGCCGTGCTCCCTTTATGGCGAAGAACACTGCTCCGGGACGGCAGCGTTCAGAGCTTGCGGCTATCGAGGTAATCTCAAAATCCTTGAAATTTACCGCTTCTATATCGGATATCCCGTCTATGAGACTTGAAAGCTTCACAACTTCACCCCCTTTTCTACGCCATCTTCCGCGTAGGCTTTTTTTATTGCCCTTCCAAGACGGATATTATGAAGCCTAACGTACGCGCGCCGCAGTATTCCCTCAGATGAATTGACATACGGTGAAAAGGATGCTCCAATGCTCTTAAGCTGTTCTGCCCTCAGCGCTCCGGCTTCGCTTGAATATGCAGTAACGGTCTTATGAGGCGGATAGTGCCAGTACACCTCTTTATAGGAAAAATCCGGCTCAATAATCTCACTGAAAGCAGCTTTGACGAAAAGATCTGCGATATTTACACCTGCCGCGCGCAGATAGTCACAGCTTCTGCCTTGACGGGTATTTATCTCAAGTACGTAATCCCGAGTGCCGTCTGTCATTATATCTATGTTAGCTACCCCAACGTACTTTATTTTGTTTAGAAACGCAATAATCTGATGGCAAATACCGTCAAGTGGCAGGGTTATTATAGCCGAATGATTGCCATAAGAGGTTTTTCCCACCTCTTCAAGTATAACCTCACCGAAAACAGCGCGCACTACAACTCCCCTTTTATCCGAAAAGGTAGTAAGAACTCTGTTTTGTGCCGACGAGCCCACACGCTTTTGCAAAATAATTCGTTTATCGTACCCCGATTCAAATATTCTACGGATAATGAGTTCTGCCTCAACGGAGTTTTTAGCAAAATAAACCTTTTGCATATCAACAAAAGGATGCTTCCAGTATTCAGTACTGTCCGAAGGCTTAACAACAGCAGGGTATTCAAATCCGGAAAGCGCGTTCTTCCCAACATTCTCAGCCGATGAAAACGCCTCATAATCGGGATATGCTATCCCCTCCGACCTCATTAATTGATAAAACTCATGCTTGTCCGACAGCCTTTTCCACACATCCCTTTGCGGAATATGGATATTGTATATGCCGACAAGCATATCCTTTGCAGATTGAAGCATTGCTACGTACCAATCGGCGCAGGGAATGAGAAAAAGCTCCGCCCCTGAATTTTCATCGGCAAATTTCAAAAGCTCGGGAACTGCAATTCTTAAGTCATCAATTCCCGAGCGTATATACGTTTTTATAAAATTTGAATTTTCCGTAGCGCCGCACCTGTAGCGTGCAAATACGTGAGACTTAACTCCGTATGCCTCAAAGAAGGCACGAGCCACCGAATATGCGTTAAGGTCTGCGCCGAGCAATACGGGAATTATGTTTTTCTCGTAATTTTTCATAATAATCTCCATACTGCATCACGCGAATCTGCTATCTGCCCTCACCAACCGTATCAAGTCCGTCAAAGCCGTCCTGTCTTAGCGCCTCATATACGGCAACTGCAACAGAATTTGAAAGGTTAAGACATCTTAGAGTTTTAAGCATCGGTATTCTTATCGAGCGCTCTATATTATCAAGCACCAGCTTTTCCGGAAGCCCAACAGATTCACATCCGAAAACGAGAAAGGCTCGGTCGGGATACTCAACGTCTGTATAACAGCTTTTACCCTTAGCGGAGAAGTAAAAAAGCTCAGCACCTGCGTTTTTTTCTATAAAGGCTTCATAGCTGTCGTAATAGGTCACCTTAAGCTTATCCCAATAATCAAGTCCTGCTCGCTTCAGCGTCCTGTCTGAAATCTCAAAGCCTATAGGCTTTATTATATGAAGGTCAGCTCCCGTTACCGCGCAGGTGCGGGAAATGTTTCCGGTATTCTGAGGGATTTCGGGTGAATACAGTACTATATTCAGTTTTTTCATATAAATTCTCCCCGATTTAGCATTTTTTATGTATTATACACCCTTATTTTTAAGATTGCAACAAATTTATCCAAAAAAGATATTATTTTATTTACATTTAGTTGTTTATTTTTGGTAAAAGTTATGCTAAAATGTAAGAAGATACAGTGTAAGGAGATAACCTTATGGCTCTTTTTAAATCATACAGCGAAAAACAAATAAAAAAAATAATCCCTCTCGTAGATAAAATAGAGGCTCTCGCCGATACCTTTTCGGCAATGACAAACGAAGAATTGAGGGAGTACACCGATAAGCTCAAGAGCGACCTTAATAACGGGTTTACTCTGGACGATATTTTGCCCGAAGCTTTCGCTCTCGTTCGCGAGGCAGATGACAGAGTGCTTGAAAAGCGCCCCTTCAGAGTTCAGCTTATGGGTGGTATCCTGCTTCATCAGGGTAGAATTGCGGAAATGAAGACCGGCGAAGGTAAAACTCTCGTGGCTACCCTTCCCGCCTATCTTAACGCCCTTTCGGGCAAGGGCGTACACATTGTTACGGTAAACGATTACCTTGCGCGACGTGACAGCGAGGAGATGGGACGCGTTTATGGATTCCTCGGTCTCACTACAGGACTTGTTGTTCACGGTCAGAGTCAGGATGAAAAAAAGGCGGCTTATTCTGCAGACATCACTTACGGTACAAATAACGAGTTCGGCTTCGACTACCTCAGAGATAATATGGTCGTTTATAAAGAGCGTATGGTTCAAAGAGGACATAATTTTGCAATAGTGGACGAGGTAGACTCAATTCTTATAGATGAGGCTAGAACCCCTCTTATAATTTCGGGAGCGGGCTCAAAATCTACCGACCTTTACACGATAGCTGACAGATGTGTTAGAGGTTTTTCAAAGCACGTAATAAAGGAAATTGACGACAAGGCCGATAACGATGCTCTTTACGAAGAGGATTATATCGTTGACGAGAAAGCAAGAACCGCAGTTCTTACGAAGCACGGCATTGAAAAGGCAGAGAAATTTTTCAATATTGAAAATCTTTCTGCACCTGAAAACAACAGCCTTTACCACCATATAAATACGGCAATAAAGGCTCACGGAGTTATGAAGCGCGACGTTGATTATATCGTCAAGGACGGCACTGTGGTAATTGTTGATTCCTTTACCGGTCGTCTTATGCCGGGAAGACGCTATAACGACGGTCTTCACCAGGCAATTGAGGCAAAGGAAAAGGTCAAAATTCAAAAGGAAAGCCGCACTATTGCAACAATCACCTTCCAGAATTATTTCCGTATGTACTCAAAGCTTTCGGGTATGACGGGTACTGCTCTCACAGAAGACAACGAATTTAGACAGATATATGCTCTTGACGTCGTTGAAGTTCCCACTAACAGACCTATGATAAGAATAGACCGCAACGATGCCGTATACAGAACCTTGCGCGGAAAAATAGGTGCTATCGTTTCTCAGATTAAAGCGTGTCACGAAAAGGGACAGCCTGTGCTTGTCGGTACTGTGTCGATAGACAAGTCCGAAATGCTCTCTCAAGTGCTGAAAAAGAACGGAATACCGCATAACGTCCTCAACGCCAAACAACACGCAAAAGAAGCGGAGATAGTCGCCCAGGCAGGACGCTACGGGGCTGTCACCATTTCCACCAACATGGCAGGACGCGGTACTGATATTATGCTCGGCGGAAACCCCGAATATATGGCAAAGCGCGATATGCGTAAGATGGGCATTGAAGAGGAGCTGATAGCCGTTGCAACAGGAACTGCACAAACCGATGACGAGAAGGTAATCTCGGCAAGAGCAACCTACGCCGAGCTTTACGAGAAATACAAGCAAGAGATAAAACCCGAAGCCGACAGAGTCAGAGAAGCGGGAGGTCTTTTCATTCTCGGAACAGAGCGTCACGAAAGCAGACGTATTGACAATCAGCTCAGAGGACGAAGCGGAAGACAGGGCGACCCCGGTGAATCTCGATTCTACCTGTCGCTTGAGGATGACCTTATGCGTCTTTTCGGCTCAGACCGTATAATCGGCTTAACGGCAAGACTTGGACTTGACGAAAACACGCCTATCGACGCAAGAATACTTTCAAGCTCAATAGAAAGCGCTCAAAAGCGTATTGAAGCAGGCAACTTTGCAAGAAGAAAGCACGTGCTTACCTACGATGACGTAATGAACCAGCAAAGACAGGTTATATACAATCAGCGCCGCGACGTACTTTTTGAGGATAACATCCAGGAGAAAATTACCGATATGATTTCCGAGTCGGTAAGAGGCGCATTTAACACCTATCTTTCAGGTGATGACGTAAAAATTGAAGAATTCAGAAATCGCTATCAGGGTATGATTCCCTTAAATTATACCGAAGATGAGCTACTCGCCTCTGACCGCGAGGAGCTGTGTGAGGAGCTCGTTACCGCTGCGCTGTCAATATATTCCTCAAAGGATGCTTTATTTGCCGACGCCCCCGGTATGCCAACAAACGCTATGCGTGAAGTAGAAAAGGTAATACTTCTGCAAAACGTGGATAATAAATGGATGGACCATCTTGACAATATGGATGAGCTTAAGGAATACATCGGTCTTAATTCCTACGCTCAAAGGGACCCCGTCGCAATGTACCGAATTGAAGGCGCAAATATGTTTGATGAGATGATTGAGGACATAAGAGAAGCCACGGTTAGACAAATTTTGTCCGTAGTGCCAAAGGTCCAGTCAACCGAGCGCGTGCAGGTTGCAAAGCCGACAACGGAGGGATTTGCAGACGGCAAGTCCGCAGCTTCCAAAAAGCCCGCAGTTTCAAAAAAGGTGGGAAGAAACGATACATGCCCCTGCGGCAGCGGTAAAAAATACAAAAAATGCTGCGGTCAGAATGACACCGCAGGATAAAAGGACTTTATAATGGGATTTGGAACTGTCTTTTTCGGTTATTTTTTGCTACTAAATATAACCTATTTCTCATTCACTGACCTAATAGCCTCGCTTATTATGGCTTTGGGATTCTATAAGCTTAGCACTGTCAACAGATACTTTATGGGCGCTTTTTACACGGTTTTTGGTCTTTCTGCCGTAGGACTCGTTGAGCTGACAGCTGAGTTTTACGCAATGTTCGTTGGCGAAGGTCTGATGGACTCTGTTCTGTCATATACGCTGATTCCGAGAAGCGTAATTATAGCAACTATCACCCTGTTTATGTTGCTGGGCATAGAAAGCGTTGCCGACGAGGTCGAACTTTCTAAACTTGCAAAAAGAGCACGGCTCACAATGCCGTTTGCACTGATAGTTTACGGATTTTCAGCGCTTCTTGAAATCCCGTATCTTGAAAAAATCATTGACGTTAAGGCTCTGGCAATATTAAGCGTTATTACCATTATCAGTGCTTTTACGCTAACTGTTATAAATCTTGTTACCGTATATTCGTCTTATATGAAAATATGTATGCCAAACGAGATAGATAACGACGTCGATAAGCCGTCGAGGTTCGGATTTGTAAACAAATATCGCGAGCATACTGCACAAAAGCAACGCGAATACGCAGAATATAAGCTTGAAAAGCTCAAGAAAAAGAATTCTAAAAAGAAGTAAGCTATGAGAAACATAAGTAAAAAAAGATTTTATTCACTCTTAATTTTCAGCCTGGTGCTGCTTTTTAACCCAAATATCAACGTAATAGACATCCTTCCCGACTTTATCGCTTGGTTTATTCTTGCCAAGCTGTTTGAGAAGGCTGCAGATTCTGCCCCTTATTTTGAGGAAGCGCGCCTTGGCTTCATAAAGCTCGGATGGATAAGTCTTGCCAAAATACCCGGTCTTTTGCTTATCCTTTTCGTAAGAGGTAAGAACCCGCTTGATAACGACGTTTTTGCCCTCGTATCATTATCATTTGCCGTAGTAGAGGCGGTATTCACAGTCAAGGCGGCAAGCAACGTTTTTAAAGGTCTTTTTCATCTTGGAGAAAGGACATCTGCTAACGCACTTATCGCCCCCTTCTCTCCCCCTATATGCAAAAAAAGACTTATTACTCCTCAAAACCTGAAGGAATATACCTACTTTTTCTTTATATGCAAGAGTATACTTTATTTTTTGCCGGATATGTTCCTTTTGACAAGAATATCGAAGGAAACCGGACAGCTTCTGAGCATTTCAAAGCACTACCCCACCGTCCTAATCCTTTCACATCTATTGGGGTTTGTTATCGGCGCTATTTGGATAGGCAGAGTTATAGGATACGTAAAAGCTATTCGCAACGAGGGCGTTTTTGATGAAGCTCTCTGCTCTATGGCAAACGAAGATTCATTGATGAAAATAGATACTAAGGCTAAACTACGCTCCATTTCCTTTGCCCTGACGCTTATTTGCATCTCATCATTTTTTACGGTTGATCTCGTTTTTGACAATCTTCGGGGAATCAATCTTCTGCCGAATTTTGTATACGGTGTTCTTCTCCTTATCGGAGCTTCCGTATTGAGAAAGCACTGCCATGCGAAAAAATCGCTATTTATCTTCGGCGGCGCTTTTTCGGTCCTTTCCCTTACGGCTTATATTTTCTTAGCAAGGTTTCTCACAAAATACACCTACTCCGACATTGCAACAAGCAAGACTGCCGCCAACTCATACCTTATGGTTATAATCTTCGGAGTTCTTGAATTTTTATCACTCGCTCTGTTTTTAATTTTCACAGCAGATGCCTTCCGTTCATTTATCGTAACACACACGGGAGTTTCTCCCGAAAGCGACAGATATCTTAAAATGGAAAAAGAATATCACTGGATTCTTGTGAAAAAGAGCTATGTGATGACGGTACTTGGAATTATAGCAGGACTTGTAAAATGTATAAATATACTTCTCAATCAGCGCGTCAAGATGATACATGCAAACGAGTCGGATGTTATGATGCCTATAATATCATCCTCACCTGTTCCATGGTTCAATCTTGTAATAACAGTTACATCAATAATGTACATAGGCTACACTCTTTATTTTATTTCGACAATAAAAGAAGAAGTGAAGATGAAATATATTAATATATAAAAATGCTCGGTTGAAAATCAACCGAGCATTTTTTATTACCCATGGCTTATGAAGGAAGAAACTATTTTTTCGGCGCACACCGAAACCTCCTTATTCTCTAAAACCAAATCAAAAAGCTCCCTCATTGTGACAAAGCGCTCCGCATCTGCAAGATTTTGTGCTTTACGCTTCTCAAAGACGGCATATGCCTCATCCGTAAATCCGGCCGCCCTCAACCGTTCATAAAGTCGCCCTTCAACAGCTCCTTTATCGGCTGTGATATAAACCGCAAAGACGGAAAAACCGTAGAAGGCAGATTTGAGCGTTTGCACTCCGTTCAGGTCAAGAATAAGCAATGGCGTCTTTTCTTTCGAGAAAATCCTTTCAATTTCGGATTTCGGAGTACCGTAAAAATTACCGCCGTATTCTGTGTATTCAAGCATCCCGCCATTTGATATGCGCGCTTCGAACTCCTCTTTGGAAAGATATATATATTCCGAGTCGAAAAGGTCGCGGCGAGGTGCTCTTGTCGTTGCTGAACGAATATACTCAAAATTTTCGTTTTTCTTGAGTATTTCATTCATAACGGTAGTTTTACCGACGGCGCTCGGTCCTGCAATAACAAGAATTTTCTTCATGTTACGCCTTGGGGAGAATTTTTTCCTTGCCGCCCATATAAGCGCGAAGCGCTACGGGAATATTAACCGAGCCGTCAGCATTAAGGTTGTTTTCAAGGAATGCGATAAGCATTCTCGGAGGAGCAACGACGGTGTTATTGAGAGTATGAGCAAGATATGTCTTACCGTCATCACCCTTTACGCGTATTTTAAGACGCCTTGCCTGAGCATCACCGAGATTAGAGCAAGAGCCCACTTCGAAATACTTTTTCTGTCTCGGCGACCAAGCCTCAACGTCAACCGATTTCACCTTAAGGTCTGCAAGGTCACCGGAGCAGCACTCAAGGGTTCTTACGGGAATGTCAAGAGTGCGGAACATATCTACGGTGTTTTTCCAGAGCTTATCAAACCAAGACTTAGAGTCCTCAGGTTTACAAACTACAATCATCTCCTGCTTCTCAAACTGGTGGATGCGGTATACGCCGCGCTCCTCAATTCCGTGTGCGCCCTTTTCCTTGCGGAAGCAGGGAGAATATGAGGTGAGCGTATACGGAAGCGATGCTTCCGGAAGTATCTGGTCTATGAACTTTCCTATCATAGAATGTTCAGAAGTACCTATAAGATAAAGGTCCTCGCCCTCGATTTTATACATCATAGCGTCCATTTCAGCAAAAGACATAACGCCGGTTACCACGTTCGAGCGAATCATAAAAGGAGGAACACAGTAAGTAAATCCGCGCTCAATCATAAAGTCGCGGGCATAGGAAATTACCGCGGAATGCAGACGCGCTATATCTCCCATAAGATAGTAGAATCCGTTACCTGCGACGCGACGGGCGCTGTCGAGGTCTATTCCGTCAAACTTTTCCATTATATCGGTGTGATAAGGAATCTCAAAGTCCGGAACTTTGGGCTCACCGAACTTTTCAACCTCAACGTTTTCGGAATCATCCTTACCGATAGGAACTGTGGTGTCAATTATATTCGGAATTATCATCATTATCTTCTTAACCTTCTCGTCAAGCTCTGCCTCGCGAGCCTCGCATGCACTAAGCTCAGCCGCCTGCTCGGAAACAAGCTTTTTAGCTGCCTCAGCCTCTTCAAACTTTTTCTCGGCCATAAGCGCGCCTATGGACTTAGAAACCTTGTTTCTGTTAGCTCTAAGGTCATCAGCGCGTTTTTTGTTCTGGCGAAGCTCCTCGTCGAGAGCTATTACCTCGTCAACAAGCGGAAGCTTTGAATCCTGAAATTTCCTTTTGATGTTCTCTTTTACAAGATCGGGGTTTTCACGCAAAAACCTAATGTCAAGCATTTTATTTCTCCTTAAATTTTATTTGAAATATAAAAAGGAGCTATCCGCCGCCAAAATGGGACGAATAACTCCGTGTTGCCACCCAAATTAAAACCGAAACCGGTTTTCACTCAAACGTCTGTAAGGGGACGCCCCTCGGCTCATCACCGAACGCTCGAAAAGCGGAAAACGCATCCGTGCCGACTGCTTGCACCAACCGCAGACTCTCTTGTGACCGAATATGCGTATATTCTTTCGTCATTGCTAATCTATTATACATTATACATAGAAAAATTTCAAGTGTTTTTTATAAAATAATTTGATTATGTATTAGTATGCGTGAAGACACAGTATATTACTCACCAACTGCCCCTCGCTCGATTTACCGTTATATTTTTTCGTCCGAAAGAATAATTTTACCAAAAAACTCCGGCTGGTGAAAATCTGTTTTTTCGCTTAAGATAGGATTCCAGGTGGAATAATGCTTTCTGACCGTTTTATCTCCGCACTTATAAAAGTTCGCACGCATCTCTTTGTCTAAGTGTGAGTAATACTTACTAAGGAATTCGTAGGATATAAACGCCATTACCGTCCAACCGCACTCTCCGATAACAGAGCTTTCTATCTTAACGTTTTCACCGTGTATATCAAGCCTTTGGCGAGCTCCTCTTCCCGGTCCCTTCGCCATACGAACCACTGCTGCAGGATTCATTTCAAGGTTTATATAGTCAGTGTCATCCATATTCGGAATAAAGAAAAATTCCATACAGCTGTCAACACAAATTACGCTGTTGTGCGTCATAGCCGTTACGGTGATGGGCCATTCGTTTGTAGAAAGGCGAACGGTTATTCCCTCATCTGAATGCACCATCTTTAACTTCGTAATATACGGCGAAGGAAAATCGTCTTCCCTCACGCAATCAAGCGCCGCGTCATTAGCGGCATTCCAGCGCTCGTCGTCAACCGACATTTTTCCCGAAACCTTTTTTGCTATATATTCTTTCATTACAATTTCTCCTTAAGTGTTTTTCTATATCTTAACATAAAACAGATATCATTTCAACAATTACGTGAAAAATATTTTCCTATTGAATAAAAAATAACAAACGCGTCTATACTCTCACAAAAAAGGAGCTAGATGTATGAAAAAAATTATTTTACCTGCATTAATGATACTTGTAGCGACACTGTTTGTAGCAGTTATGCCAACGGATGCCGAAGGGGCAATCTATGAGGATACGGTTAGGCTACATATACTTGCTAACTCAGACAGCACAGAGGACCAAACCTTAAAACTTACGCTGCGCGACTCTATACTCGAGCGTTACGGAAAAACGCTCTCTGCATTTGAAAGCGTTGAGAAAGCCCAAAGCGAGCTTGCGAGTGAGCTTTCCGAAATTGAAAATTTTGCAGATTCAAGAATCAGGGAGCTTGGGTATGACTACAAAACCGACGTGACGCTTGCAAACGAGTGGTACGATACGCGGCATTACGACGGCTTTTCCCTGCCCTGCGGATATTACACCTCTCTCAAAATCGTAATTGGCGAAGGCGGAGGTGAAAACTGGTGGTGCGTAATGTATCCCCCGTTATGTCTTGATGCCGCCATGTCAAATAAGTCTTATAGCGATAACGAAGAGCTGCTGATAAGCAAGCGCTATAACATAAAATTCAAGGTGCTTGAGCTTATATCCGAAATATCACGTTAGATATTGATTTTCTGAAAAGATTATGATAAAATATTTTCAATCAATAAAAATCGGAGAATTATATGGGCGAAGTTAAGAGCGCGACCAAAATTATAGCCGAAAACCGCAAGGCACGGCACGAATACTTTATAGAAGAAACCTACGAGGCGGGAATTGAGCTTTTTGGTACGGAGGTAAAATCTCTGCGCACCGGAAACGTAAATTTGAAGGATTCCTACTGCGATATTGACAAGGGCGAAATTTTTGCCCTTGGAATACATATAAGCCCGTACGAGCAAGGAAATATATTCAATAAAAACCCTCTTCGCCCGCGTAAGCTTTTGCTCCACAAGCGCGAGATAATGAAGCTTACCGGTCTTGTTTCGCGCGAGGGTTATACTCTGATTCCACTGTCGCTTTATTTCAAGGGCTCATACGTAAAGCTGGCGCTCGCACTCTGTCGCGGAAAAAAGCTCTACGACAAAAGAGAAACTGCGGCGAAACGGGATGCAGACAGAATAATAGAACGGCAAATGAAGGAAAGATATTAAGGAGCTTTATTCAATCATAGTCAAAAAAGAGCGTAGATATCCAAAACAGGTTTCTACGCTCTATATTTATACGGATTTTAAATATTTAACCTCATCTTCGGTTAAAGCACGGTACTCTCCCGGTAAAAGCGCTCCGTCCAAAAACAAACCGGCCATAGATAGTCTTTTCAAATATGTCACTCGGCATCCTGCGCTAAGAAGCATCCTTTTTACCTGGTGCTTTTTGCCTTCGGTTATCGTTATCGTGCCGATGGTTACTGGGGTATCCCCTTTTTTATTTGCTAACGCAATGTCCTTACCTGTAAGAAATTCTTTAAGCTCTCGAAGAGTGACCACCGAATTGATTGTTATTTTTGCGGGAGCTGTCACAATGCTTTTATCGGTGTACGGTGTCACCCCCTCTTCCAGTGCTTCTCTTTTCTCATCAGTAAGTATACCGACAGCATGGAAATAATATGTTTTTTCAATACGCTTTTTAGGCTCGAGAAGATTAAAGCACAGTTCCCCATCATCCGTTACGAGAAGCAGCCCCTCCGTGTCCTTATCGAGTCTCCCAACTGGAAAAAGGATGTCTCTTTTTTTCTCGGGGAAATAATCCATTACAGTTTTACTGCGCATATCTCGCCTTGCCGTAATACAGCGGCGAGGCTTATGAAACATATAATACTCAGCCATTCTTAAGCGTCCTCATGGAGTTTAGAATTGCAAGCGCTGCAACCCCCACGTCAGCAAAAACGGCGAGCCACATATTAGCTATACCCAAAGCTCCGAGCACCATTACCGAAAACTTAACGCCGAGAGCAAATACTATATTTTCCTTTGATATGCGAACGGTTTTGCGCGCTATCCTTATAGCGATAGGTATCCTATCAAGCTTATCCGACGTTATCACCACGTCTGCTGCCTCAATCGTCATATCCGAGCCTACTTTTCCCATTGCTATTCCAACGTCTGCAAGGGTTATTGCGGGCGCATCGTTCACTCCATCTCCTACATATACTGTGTTGTTTGATGATTTTATTATATCTTGCAATTTGTCATATTTATTTTCGGGCAGAAGCTCGTAGTTCGCTTCGTTGATTTCAAGCTTCTCTGCCACGTCCAACACGTTTTCGCGTCTGTCGCCAGATAAAATTATAACTCTTTTTGCACCCAGCCTTTTGATATTGCGAATCGTGTCTTTAGCCTCGCCTTTTACTTTATCTGATATAATAAAATAGCCTATCCACTTACCGTTTAAAGCTACGTAAACAGCCCCGGGCAATGACTCTTTTGGCAACCCGCTTATTGAGTTGTCATTCATAAGCGATACGTTACCGACAAGAACGCGCTCTCCGTTTACCAATGCAGAAACTCCTCTTCCTGCAAGCTCCTTTGTTTCGGTAGGTATTGCAGGTTTTTCACAAAGAGATTTTATACATTCGCTTATAGGATGATTTGAGCCGTATTCTGCGCTTGCAGCATAGAAAATAAGCTCCCTGTCTGTGACGTCAACGGAATGTATTTTCTTTACCGAAAATTCTCCGCTTGTAAGAGTGCCTGTTTTATCAAACACGAAGGAATCCGCCGCCGCCAGCGCAGAAAAGGTAGCGCCGCCCTTATATAAAATACCCTTTGACGCAGCGCCGCCTATTCCTCCGAAAAACGCCATTGGCACAGATATAACAAGCGCGCAAGGACAGGATACGACGAGAAATATCAAAGCACGATACACCGACGCATTCCACCCAACAATGTTAAATAAAGGCGGTACAACTGCCAGTAAAATCGCAAGGGATACTACAACAGGAGTATAAATTCTCGAAAATTTGGTTATAAAGCTCTCCGTCCTTGATTTTCGGTCGTTTGCTTCCTCAACAAGCTTCAAAATTCTTGCCGCTGCCGATTCTCCAGCGCGACGAAGAGTTTTGGCGAAAAGAACACCGTTTATCACTACGCAGCCGCTATCAAGTGTATATCCCTCGCTCGAGGAGCGCGGCATTGATTCGCCTGTGATAGCCGAGGTGTCAATATCTGCGCTGCCTGATATTACTACCGAATCTATAGGCACTCGCTCACCTGCCCTTATAACTATCACCGAGCCTATTTCCACCTCATCTGCGTCAACGGTAATCTCCTGACCGTCAACCAAAAGGTGAGCTTCGTCGGCTTGTATATCCATGAGAGCGCGTATTGAACGCCTTGATTTTGCCACCGCTTTATGCTCAAAGTACTCTCCTACAAGAAAAAACAGCATAACAGCAACACCCTCGCTCATCTCCCCGACTGCCATAGCTCCGAGAGAGGCGACGGACATTAAAAACTTTTCATCCAGAAGGTCGCGGCGCAAAATACCCTTGACTGCGTCAATAAATACGGGAGCGCCCGCCACGAGCAGCGCAGCAACGTAAAGAATATGCGCTGTCAGAGAAAAGGAATTCATCCTTGTAAGATAATCCACAAGAATTGCAAGAAAAAGAAGAATCACTCCGACTATAATTCTCCCGAGCTCCCCCTTCAAAAAATCAACAGCTTTTCTCATTTCTTTATTTTCACCGATGCAGAAAACGACTTTGCTGCCTGCGTTACCGTTTTATATATCTCATCTTCCGAAAGATTTGATTCAACTGTAAGCTTTTCTGTGAGAAAGTTAATTTTTGCGCTGTCAATGCCTTCGCTTTTTGCAATCATTGAAGCAAGCTTTGATGCGCAATTCGGACAGTCAAGCCCTATTACCTCGTACTTAATTTTCATGTTTCCCTCCTATAAATCATAAATCAATTTTATTCTCTGTTGTGCTCAAGCGCCGTTTCGATTATATCGCGAACGTGGCTGTCGGCAAGCGAATAAAAAACATTCTTGCCCGCTTTCTTATATTTTACAAGTCCGCTTTGCCTGAGTATTTTTAGCTGATGCGACACGGCGGATTTAGTCATACCGAGAAGCTCAGCAATATCGCAAACGCATATAGGCTCACCTTCCAAGGCAAACAAAATGCTCATTCTCGTTGAATCACCGAATATCTTGAAAAAGTCACTAAGCTCGTATACCGTTTTTTCGTCAGGCATAAAATTTCTTTTCTCTTCTATAATATCGGCGTGAACCTCGTCGCATTCGCAACAAGGCAAAGGATTGTTTTCTTCTTTTCTCATCGCATCCTCCTGTGTATAGTTGAACAATTGTTCAACCGTTGTGTTTATTGTATCATATATTTCTTATATTGTCAAGAGAAAATATAAAAAGACCGTCTTAACAAAACGGTCTTTTTGCATTTTATTTTGAGGATACTGTTTCTGCTTCAACCACGGTTGTGTCTGAATCGAAAGCATCTGCGAGTTTTTTAGCTTTTTTGTCCATAAGATACCAAGGCAGATACGCAAGCGCGTACATAACCGTTACTACCAATGCCATAATCAAAAGTCTTATTATGAAGTTGCTTGGCAAAATATCCAGAATGGAAGGCGTATCCTCCGGTCGAGCCATAAATAGATAGTTAGCGCCCGGACCTATGACGATATTGGCAAAATAAGCTATTCCCGCCATAACGGCAAACACAGCATAGGATTTTACCGCCGATTTTACCGTCGGACGCATACGGTGAACGAATATCATATAGAAAATTCCTATGTAACCCATCGTATGCTCAAGCCAGAACTGATAATATCTAAAGCGTGTCGGACCGGTATAAGTAATTACGGTAGGAGTTATCAAAGCAAAGAGAGTTCCCGAAAACAGCCAGAAATACACTATATCAAACAGCGACTGAGATTTGGTTACCATCATATAGCTTGAGAAAATAATTCCCCATCCGCATATTGTTATTGGGAGGTGGTCAACGGGGTTTGGATTCAAATCCGGTACGCCTACAAGTCGCCAGAAATACGACATTTCTGTTATTATCATTATAAACGCCATTACCATGCATATGGTTTTCTCGTTCTTATATTCGCGTATATTCTCTCTGAATTTATATATCAAAACGATTATCGCAATCATTAAAATAATGGGCAAAAAGTGGGTAAATCCAAACGTTTTGAATTCTTCCGTCTCACCCTTGCCGAAAAAATAATGAAAAAATTCCCTCATATCCTTCTACATCATCCTTTATTGTTTCTTTGATAC
Source organism: Eubacteriales bacterium (assembly GCA_045656445.1). Classification (GTDB taxonomy): domain Bacteria; phylum Bacillota; class Clostridia; order Oscillospirales; family CAG-272; genus UBA1740. Next base: position 36,540 of record JAZORD010000011.1, read on the forward strand.
GCAAGCCTTGGGCTGCCATCTTCAAGATAAACCATTCCACAATGATAAAATCCATTGCGAAGAAGCACCTTCTGCATAGGGAGGTTGTCCTCATGCGTATCTATTTTAAGATTCGGATATAGCTTGAAGCATTCAGTAAAGCAAAAATCAACAATTCCTTTGCCGTGATACTTTACCGCTATTCTGTGTATATACGCGTATTGCTCTGCGTCAAGCCAAGCGCCATCGTATATTACGTCGTAGATTGGCTCATTGCCTATACAAAACGCAAATGCCGCAACAACTTCGCCTCTGTCCTCGCAGACGTATCCTATTCCATTTTTCATATCTTCTTTGGCATCGTCGCCGTTTGGATAGTCTCCGCTCCATTGACCTGCGTTGCCGTTTTCACGCATGAATATTTTAGCGTTTTTGTATATTTCTTCAATAGCAGATATATCCGTCGGCATTGATTTTCTTATTCTCATAAGCTGCTCCGCTCCTATACAAACTAAATTATACAACTCCTATTCTGCTTTGTCAAGTTCATTAATTTTAAAAAATGATTAAAACCCCTTGACAAGCTCGCACTTTTTGTGTATAATTATTAGCGTTGTCGCGGGAGTGGCGGAACAGGCAGACGCGCACGTTTGAGGGGCGTGTGGTTTTACCGTACGGGTTCGACCCCCGTTTCCCGCACCAAACAAGCACCTACACAGGTGCTTGTTTTTTTATCAAGCGTATGAGATTGATTTACTTATCTAAAACGCAAAATATTTTTGTCAAAACATCTTGACAAACCGCCAAAAATTTAGTATAATGCTTATGTTTTATAGGGGTGTAGCTCAGTTGGTAGAGTACTGGTCTCCAAAACCATGGGTCGTGGGTTCGAGTCCTTCCGCCCCTGCCAAAATAAAAAGCCTTGTAAATGCTGACAATATCAGTGTTTATGAGGCTTTTTCTCTTTTTGTGGTAATCCGTTTTTGTCCGTATTTATCCGTATTTATCCACTTTTTGAGTTGTCAAAAAGTTGTCAGCAAAACTCCGGGATAATTTTTACGATAAAAAAACGACAAAAATCGGGTTATGCGAAGCGCATACCTCGTGTTGCGTTGTGAGTAAAAGTGATAAATTTTATGTCGACTAAGGTTTTAGGAGGCATAAATGTCAATCATAAGCAAATTCTCACAACAGATTTATTATTCCAGAAAGGCAATGGAGCTGACGCAGGAACAAGCTGCAGAAGCTCTTAACATCTCGACACGTTGGTATCAAGATATTGAGAATGGTAAGCATTTGCCTAGTGCGGAGCTTACACTTAAAATTGTAGCGTTCTTTGGTATCGACGGAAAGAAGTTGAGAAAAGAAGAAATACTTGTTACGGTACCGAGTAGTTAAAGAGTCTTTTTATCACTCCGACATCGGCCGATATTCTTCCTATGGAATAAAGATCATAAACAGCGAACACGGCAAGCGTCGAGAAATTGGAAAGGTATCCGATATTTCGACCGAAAAGAAACGTGTAAAGGAACTAGCCGCGCTTTGTACGCGCGGACAGTTGTCACCTATGCATCTGATGGATGTTATAGAGGATTTTATAGGATAATTCTCAGGGAAACACAAAATCTTGGTCAAAAATAATGAAAAAACTGTAAACATTGCACAAAACATCTTGACTTTTGTACCCAAAATGAGTATAATAATATATGTAAGATGAATCACTCCTTGCTTTGTGTTACGGTCTTTCATTTGACACTCTCTTTATCGAAGAGTTCCCTGTTTCGTACGGGGAACTTTTTGTTTTGCAACGTATTCGTCTTGACTTTTTTAATGGAAAGTAGTACAATATGAATGGCTATCGATAAAACTGATAAAAACGGTGACCTCCACGATGGCAACACAGGGCGATACAAATCAAAAAGTGCCACGGAGATATCAAAGGAGCTTGCGGTTCCATTAAGCAAAGAACCCTTTACTGTTGTTGATGCCCGAGATGTTCTCAAAAAACATCGTATTTTTACAGATGCAAAGAGCGTTGATGAGTTTTTCCTTTATGATGATGAAAAACGAGGGGTGCTTTACAAAAAGAATAGCTCTCACGGAAAGTGGGAAGGTAGATTAACCCCAAATCAACGATATACTTTGTCAGGATATACAGCTGATGGATATAGCAATATCAATTCTTTCTTGAGAGGCTATGATAACGGAAACAGTTATTCCGTTGATTTTGTAAAAAGGCAAATTGCAGATTTAGACAAGGCGATTGCTGACTATGAACTTCGAGAACCTATCATCACGTATCGCTCAATCAACTCAACTGCATTC
>JAZORD010000012.1:0-2853 GCA_045656445.1 Eubacteriales bacterium
AAGCTTTTTCCCAATATGTTCCTTGCCGTTTATGGGCTTCCTTTAAAGGTTTGAAAATTCGATTTTCATCTTTGGTGAGATTAAATGACGGTGAAGCAATCATTACTACTTTATTGTGTGTTTTCCATTTTATATCAATCAGCTTTAGGCAATCTTCGTCAAAAAGAATACTACTATCGCCTCTTGCTTTTGTACCACCATTATCGAAGTATAACTCTTTTGATATAGCTTCTATTTGCACGCAACAACGTACTAACAAATCTGCAATATGAGGCGAAAAAGTGTTAAGCTGTGTATTGCATGATTGAGTTACAAGTGTACCATTTCTATTAACTAATATTTCATCAGTAAAGAATATATACTTTGAAACTTCCATAGCATCTTTTTCAAGATTCAAATATGTTTGCCAAAAAATATCTGATTTTTTCATTGCCTTGCTCCTTGTTATATAGAATGGTCTTATACTAATCACATTCATTATACCACAAATCCACGAAAAAGTAAATAAGCGGATAAAATTCTGCTGTTCTGGACTTTTATATGGATTTGCACCAAATTTGCACCAAAAACGCAAACTTGGCAAAAAGAAAACCCCGAAAACCGTTGTGGTATCGGGGTTTTTTGATAATCGCCGTAAGGCTGTAATTATCTCTTGGAGAACTGAGGTGCACGACGAGCAGCCTTGAGTCCGTACTTCTTTCTTTCCTTCATACGAGGATCGCGAGTAAGGAGTCCTGCCTTCTTAAGAAGGGGCTTGTAGGTCTCATCTGCAAGGAGAAGAGCGCGAGCAACACCGTGACGGATAGCACCCGCCTGACCGGAGAAGCCGCCGCCGTTAACGTTAGCAACTATATCAAACTTTCCAACAGTTTCGGTAACGCCGAAGGGCTGGTTAACGATGAGCTTGAGGGTTTCAAGACCAAAGTAATCGTCAATGTCTCTTCCGTTGATGGTAACAACACCGGTACCGGGATAGAGACGAACTCTTGCAACAGACTTCTTTCTTCTGCCTGTTCCGTAGAAATAAGGCTTAGCGCTTGTATACATATTCATTATCCTCCCTATTAGTCAAGTGCGATAGGCTTTTGAGCAGCCTGTTCGTGATTTTCGCCTGCATATACGTGAAGACGAGTGAATGCCTTGTCACCAAGGGAATTGTGGGGAAGCATACCCTTAACAGCAAGCTCCATAGCAAGCTCGGGGCGAGTGTTCATAAGAGTCTTGTAGTTTACTTCCTTCAGTCCGCCGATGTAACCGGAATGGTGGCGGTAGAACTTCTGCTCAAGCTTCTTGCCTGTAAGGACTGCCTTTGCAGCGTTAACGATGATAACGAACTCACCGCAATCTGCGTGGGGAGTGAACTCAGGTCTATGCTTGCCGCGAAGAATTGTAGCAGCTTTAACTGCGGTCTTGCCAAGAGGCTGACCAGCGGCATCAATAACGAACCATCTACGCTCGATGGTTTCTTTGTTTGCCATAAAAGTGGACATTTTGATTCCTCCGAATTTTAGTTTTCCGTGGTTTTCACGGTCTTTTTTCAAGCCTACATATTATAGCACAGAAAACATATATTGTCAATGCTTTTTTAAAACTTTTTTCCAAAAAAACAATTTAGAAAACGCATGCTCTTGTTTTCTCTCGTTTTCTCTCGTTTTCTCTTGTTTTCTTCGATGCCAAATTTCATAAAATACAAAAGAATAGCGGAGCTTTAAGCAATTTGTGCAAAAAACTCCGCATTCAGTTGTTAAATTTGACGCTGAACGCTTTTATATTCGTCATAAAAGCGATAGTACTTACAATCCCGAGTCAAACCGGCTATATACTCGACCGCCTCATCCTCGTCAAGACTCAGCGAGCAGCAGTAGGAATCGGTATAATCGTCGTACTGATAAAATTCGCAGCTCTCACAGCTTGCCGCCCTCTTTTTCGTGTATTTTGAAAAATCCATAATTACTCCAAAGCATCAGTATCTATAACGAGCCTTCCGTTTTCTCTTTTTATGCCGTAGCCGCAGTCAGCCGCCATTGTAAAGAGCTTATCTCCGTTGACACCTACGCAGTTGTCTATTGAATCAAGCAGCTTTTTTGCCATAGGATGAAAATCCGAGGTTATAGCGTATATCCCCCTTGAGCCCTGTGCGGCGCAGACCGCGCCGTAAAAGCTTCTTACATCGGTTTCGTTCGTTATATCGTGTCTGTTTTTAGTTTGAACCATTATAGTTTCTCTAAAGCCGAGAGAATCTATTGTTTTTGCAATACCGTCTATGCCGCCGTCGTCACTTCCGCCGGTAACGTAGCTTTCCGTCACAACCTTTCCGCATCGGATAAGGTATTTTTCGAGCAGGTTCATAAAATAGTGCTCAAAAAACTCACCGCCCTTTGAATGAATTATGCTCAGAAAATCCGACTTCAAGGAAAGTATTCCTTGTCTGTTCTTTATCTCGGTGGTGCGTGCGGGGGCTATGCTGTATAGCGAACCGTCAAAGGTTAGCATTTTTTCTCCGACAAGGCGCTTGAGTATCTGCCCGGCGTATGTAAAAAGCTGGTTGTCGTCCTTTGCCGTTGCCGTCGTGTCGGTCTTAAAAGCTCTAACGAGATGCGCTCTGACTTCCTGTCTTGTCATAGGCTCTTTGCGCAGTGCTTCTATAATCTCCTCCTCGCAGCGTTCAATACGGATTGCAATAGGCTTTTCGGTAGCTCTTCTGTAAAGATTGTCGGAATCGCGTAAAATTATGGAGCGCGCGTGCATTTCGTTTATAACGGTTCCGCACATACTGCGAATAACATTCAGTCTGCCGTTAGTGCGTTTATCGGCAAACTCGGATTCGGAAAGGGAAAAAGCACCGATTCCCGC
>JAZORD010000013.1:0-2947 GCA_045656445.1 Eubacteriales bacterium
TCCTAAGACCGCTTGGCCTCCGACTTCGAACAGAAAAATACGAGAGTATAAATATAAAAGGCCTCTATCCCGCAGGTGAGGGAGCAGGGTACTCCGGCGGAATAATTTCCTCCGCAGTCGACGGGATAAAATGCGCTGAGGCAATGCTCTTAAAATAAATTTAAATAAAAAACACGGCATAGCTAAAAAACGCTATGCCGTGTTTTTACAATCCACAATTTTTATTTCACAACAGGTGTAATAACAGGCTTTCCTTCTCTGTCAAGAAGGGGTGTAAGACCGCCCGCATATCCGCTTTGGCGGAAAAGATAATTTACACCGGTTTCGTTGTCCACCCAAATTTCAATAGTGCCAAGACTCTGGGAATAGGTCTTTTCAAATCTTTTGTCCTTTGCCATGTTAGGTCTCCTTATACGTTGAAATTTTTATACTTGCCTTAATCTGCAAAACGGAATTTATCAGTCAAAAATCACGGATTTTTTCTTTCCGTTTTTGTTTTTTGGATATTCTCTTATTCTGATAACGAAATCAAGGTTTATAGCCTCAAGGCCGCCGTTCTTTTCTATAAGAATTGCACCATCAGCAACTTCCTTGATAACTCCGTCAAAATGGCGGCCGTCAAACGAGTAGATAAGGCAATCCTTATCAATGAATTTTTTTGCAAGCTCAAGCATTTGTGCTGTATCCTCCGGTTTTTTGTTTTGAATAGATTTTTTAGCGGCTATAAGGTTGTTTCTTCGTAAAACCGAAAATATAATTAGAAACATAACCAAAATAGGTATAAAATAGTACGGCAACCCATCACCCCTAAATCTTAATATCAGTTGATTAAATTATATCACAAGCAAAAGAAAAAGTAAATAGTTACCCCATTTTGCGGAGGATTCACTTCATTTTTTCATTTCCATATATGGCAGAACGTTGAATCCGCATTTTTTATAGACGCTTATCGCCCTTTTGTTTTCTTCCTCAACTTCGAGGCGGAATACTGAATCGGGATATTTTTCCTCAATATAATTCAAAAAAAGGCTGCCTGTTCCAAGTCCTCTGTATTTGTCTTTTATATATAGGTCTTCTATCCATACACATTGCTTGCCAAACTCGGTGGAAAAGCTTTTTGCTATCATAGCATATCCCAGCACGTTGCTTTCATCTTCAAAAACGTATCCCTCTATGTAAGGTGATGTGCCAATGCAGTTATTAAAATCTGCTTCAAATATCTCTTCTGAACCGCTTGTTAATACAGCGGGAGAGGCATAGAATACTCTCATCATTTCGAGGACAGCCTGTCTGTCACTATCTTCCATAGCTCTGATAATATTACGCAATTGTTTTAATTACTCCTTCTAGGTGAAATTAATAATATTACAGTAAAAAAAGTATACACGCCATAAATTATCCACGTAACAGTATTGTTCCAAGGAAAGCTCATTTCCGGATGGCAGAGCGCAATTATGATGAATATAAACGCTAATAGAAGCATTAAAATGCCGACGATTCTTGTAATATGCAATTTCATACCCGCGGTCTCCTTATCCTTTATAAGCGCATTTTTCGTGAGGTCGGACTCATTTTTTGAATTTATAATCCACAATTCCGACAACTCCCAAAGCAACAAATGCAATAGCAAGAACGAGCGTTATTATCCATTTCGTCATATTTTCGCCGCCAAATCCAAGTATTGCATAAATTATAATTGCAAGAATTCCAAATACAACTTGAAATATAGATGAGAACAATTGCCATTTGCTTTTCATAGAATTCTTCCTCCGACAAATTAGAATGGGTAATGCGATTTATTTTTTATAGGTTCGCTTGATTATATCATAAAACAGTAAAAAAGTAAATAGGCGCGTTGATTTATAAAAATCTACGCGCCTATTTGAAGGAGAAATATTTTCACCGACAAATTGGAATTTGCCGCTCTCATAACTTAGAATGTTATTTCTTTATTACTTTTTTGCACCAAGTGCGTTTGTTGCATTTAGGGCACTTCAAGTACCGAGTCGTTCCTCTATGCATCGCATTAAGTGCCTGCTTGTAGGTAGGCACTATTTCGTGACCGCAATTTTTGCACTTGTAAGCGCCCACAATGACTTCAAGTTTTAACGCATAGAAGCACGGTATTAAAAATACAATGCAAATACCGATAATGGTGACAAGCTGCCACACTCCTTCGGGTATCAAGAATGCAGCAATAAAGATACCTGCAATTAGTGCCGTGATACTTACGATCATAATTGCCCACATAGAAGACCAAATCGTTTTGTTTTTTTGTTCTAATTCTTTTGCCATTTCAAGCAAAAGCTGTTCATTATTTTGATTGCTGTTTTCCATACTAATTTTCTCCCCAGATAATAAATCATTTACGCTGATTTTAAGAATGTCACACAGCTCAAGCATAATGGCAGAATCCGGCAACGCTCTGCCGCATTCCCATTTTGATACCGCTCTGTCGGTAATGCCAAGCTTTTCTGCGAGCTGCATTTGCGTTAGGTTTTCGTTTTTTCTGCACTCGGAAATGAATTTTCCGATTTTAATTTGGTTCATGTGTTACCTCCTTTCGCTTACATTATAGCTGTAATCACACACAAAATCCACGAACTCTTGGTTGAGTAGGGAGGTATCAACCAGCAGTTGAGTGGAATTCGACCGTCAAATTCAATTTTATCGATTGTCACATTATATCATAAATTTCCCGAAATGTAAACAGGACGGCGGCGAAGAGTTTAGAGTTATGATTTTGCCGTTGGCAAAAGTTATGAGTGCCCACGGCACGTTATGATATGATTGCCTTTCTAACCTAAAACGTGGCTTCGCCACTCATAACACGGCGTAGCCGTTCATAACTACGAGCTTTTGCGAGTATTATAACTTGCCCGAGAGGGCAATCATAGCTTGCACCTCAGTTCATCGAAGAGATAATAAAAAATGCTCCGAAAAATCG